>CALRZB010000047.1:0-13497 GCA_943372555.1 Chryseobacterium gleum
GTGGAACTCATTCAGATTTTTGATGAGGTGCTTACTACTCTTGGACTACCTGATTTTTCTATTAAAATTAATAATAGAAAAATCCTTAGCGGCATTGCTGAAGTGGCTGGTGTTAAAGACAAAATGATGGATATGACTATCGCTATCGACAAGCTCGATAAGATAGGCGAGGAGGGAGTTACTAAAGAATTGCGCGAGCGTGGTTTCAACGAAGATCAGCTTGCGGTGATCTCTAAAGTGCTCAATCTATCTGGCACTAATGAAGAGAAAGTAGACCAATTGGCAACCGTTCTTTCGTCAAGTGAAATTGCGATGAAAGGAGTTGAAGAATTGCGCTTTATTCTTTCTCGAGTAAAAACAGTTGGACTTGAAAAAGCGAAACTTGAATTAGACTTGACACTTGCACGTGGATTGAATTATTATACCGGAGCGATATTCGAAGTGAAAGCAAATGGCGTTCAAATGGGCAGCATTTGCGGTGGTGGTCGTTATGATGACCTCACTGGAATATTCGGCGTACCTGGCCTTAGCGGTGTTGGTATTTCTTTCGGCGCTGATCGTATTTATGATGTGTTGAATGAGTTGAAATTGTTTCCAGAAGAAGTGGGCGCAACTACAAAAGTGCTCTTCGCAAACTTTGGTGAACAAGAAGAAATTTTCATTCTACCAGTGCTTCGTCAATTGAGAAAATCAGGAGTTAATTCAGAGATTTATCCTGAAGCCGCCAAGATGAAAAAACAATTCAAATACGCAGACGACAAGGGTATTCCTTATGTTGCGATTATTGGCGCGGATGAAATGGCGAACAATACTGTTTCGCTAAAGAATATGAAATCGGGCGATCAGATTACTATTGCCATCGATCAATTGTCTTCAAATATTTTATAAAACGAACCCTTCCGATTCATCGGAATTACGAACCTTTTTTTGACATGACACCTGTTGCACACATTACATTAAAACCGGGAAAAGAACAAAGTCTATATCGCAAGCACCCTTGGGTTTTTAGCGGTGCTATTGCTAAAATGGACAACATCGCCAAGAGCGGTGATGTAGTAGAGGTAGAAGACTCGAAAGGAAATTTTCTAGGCGCAGGTCACTTCTCAGAAGGAAGTATTACCGTTCGTATTTTTTCTTTTACTCCTGATTATACTTCGGAGAATTTTTGGAAGAGTAAAATTGCTGAAGCCTACGAAGTGCGACGCACGCTTGGTTTTATTGGTAACAATGAAACATCGATTTACCGACTCGTTCACGCAGAAGGGGATGGCCTTCCAGGATTGATTATTGATATTTATGGCAAGACTGCAGTGATTCAAACGCACTCTGCTGGAATGCACATGATGCGACATGAATTGGCTGATGCATTGAAGTATGTTTATGGCAATGAAATCACGGCCATCTATGATAAAAGCGCAGAAAAGCTGTCTAAAAATTCTACTACTGAATCGGTGAATTCATATCTCTTCGGAGAGAAGTTGGACACGGAAGCATTAGAACATAATTGCAAATTTTTGATTGATTGGGAAGAAGGCCAAAAGACAGGTTTCTTTATCGATCAACGCGAAAATAGAAATTTGCTTGGAGAGCTTTCAAGAGGAAAAAAAGTACTCAATACATTCTGTTACACTGGTGGTTTTTCTGTCTATGCATTGAAAGGTGGTGCCACTTTAGTGCACAGTCTTGATAGCAGTCAGAAAGCACTAGACCTTACCGAAGACAATATTCGTATCAACGGTTTTGAAAATTCAAATCACAATGTGATCAAAGCAGACGCCGTTGATTACATGAAAAATTTGGAAGAAGACTACGATATCATAGTTCTCGATCCTCCTGCATTTGCAAAGCATTTGAGTGCACGTCACAAAGCTGTTCAAGGCTACAAGCGCATCAACGAAGCTGCTATTAGTCAAATCAAACCGGGTGGAATTATTTTCACGTTCTCTTGCTCTCAAGCAGTCGACAAAACATTATTCACTAATACCGTAATCGCTGCTGCAATCAGCGCTGGAAGAAACATTCGCATCCTCCACCAATTGCACCAGCCAGCAGATCACCCCATCAACATCTACCACCCCGAAGGCGAATACCTCAAAGGATTGGTGGTGATGGTAAACTAACGCCGCCGACCGATGACCAACGACCGGTGACCAGTGACCGACGACTAGTGACTAGTGACGGGTGACCGATTACCAACTATCAGTGAATATTTGTGCGCTTGTCATCTTCCACCTTCCACCTTTTACCTATTACCTACCACCTACCACCTATCACCTACCACCTATCACCAGTCGTTGGTCACTGGTCACCGGTAGTTGGTCGTCAGTCACCAGTCACCAGTCGTTAGTCACTAGTAGTTCGGCAGCGTCACTTTGATATTGTGATCCAGCTCCAATTCCCCTAGGTCGATTTTGTGTCGGATGAGTTTGGTTAGGGATGTTGGATTGTATTGGGGAAGTTTTTCTATTAATTCTTCAATAGAAAGTTCGCCGAGCATCAAGAGTTCTGTGATGCTCTCTGTCATTTATTCGTATGTTTTAGACTGAATGCCCTCTTTTTCGTGGGCGCGACACACGTCGCATTTGCCGCAGGCTTCAGGATCCTTTTCTCCAAAATATTCTAGTAATTGTATGCTGCGACATTTGTCTTTTTCGAGATAGCGAATCATGGATTCTACTCGTTCAATTTCGGCCTTCATTCTGTCCTGATATATTTCAGCTGAAAAGCGGAGGTGTTCAGGATTTTCTCTTCCTGTGAGAAATGTAATTCTTGGTGTATCGGATGCAGGGATATAATCAAGAACTCCATTCTTCTGGAGCAATTGAAGCATACTTACTGTTTCTCTTTCTGAACCTCTCAATTGTTTTGCAATGTCTTGTTCTCGCACGGTGACATATTGCTCAAACAATCCGCCATACATCCGCAGCAAGAGTTTGATAACACCATCAACGCTTGGATGCGCCACTTGATAGCTATACAAATCTTGCTTGTTCATCGTCAATGTGATGCGAGATGGCAGTGTAATACTATCGCTGAGCGTTAGATATCCTGCGGATTCTAGCAATTGTAGCGAGTATAAAGTTTCGGAAGCATTCAATTTAAATGTCTTCACGAACTCTGCGAGATGGAAATCAAACTGAACGTCTTTTCCTGCACCGATAGCGATTTGGTAGTGACTCGATAGTGCTTGGTAGACCTTTCTTATTTTGTCGATATCGGGGAAACGAGCACGAGCTCTTTCTCGAAGTAGATTAATATCTCCACGGTTGTAGAGTAGCACTGCAAAAGCTTTTTCGCCATCTCTTCCGGCGCGACCTGCTTCTTGAAAGTATGCTTCTGGGTGTTGGGGTACGTCCATGTGCACTACAAAACGAACGTCGGGTTTGTCGATTCCCATGCCGAACGCATTGGTTGCGCAGATGATGCGAGTTTCATTTCTCATCCAACGTTTGAAAGCTGTTTCGCGCTCCTGATGTGTCATCCCAGCGTGGTAGTATCCAGCACTGATTCCTTGCTTGTAAAGAAAATCAGCCATCTCTCTTGTCTTCGCCCGAGTGCCGCAATAAACAATACCACATCCTACAACTTTCTTCGCGATGTCGAGTAGTTTGGCTTCCTTATTTTCATTTTGAATAACTACATAAGCGAGATTCGAACGAGCGAAACTTGTTCCGATGACATTCGGTAATTTGAATGCAAGTTTTTGCTGAATGTCGCTAACCACTGTTGCTGTAGCGCTAGCTGTGAGAGCAAGCACAGGAGCGTTAGGATGATATTCGCGTATAGAAGCTACTTCCAAATACGAAGGTCTAAAATCATATCCCCATTGTGAAATACAGTGAGCTTCATCGATGGCGATCATTCCCACTTTCATGCGTTTGAATCGCTCTTTAAACAAATGATTTTTTAATCGTTCAGGAGCAACATAGAGAAACTTTATTTCGCCATTTACGCATCTGTCAAGCGCCTTGTCTATTTCTCGAAACGACATGGCGCTGGTGATAGCCTCAGCATTTATTCCACGAGATTTTAGATTGTTGACTTGATCATACATCAAGGCCATTAGAGGACTAACAACAATACAAACGCCTTCCAGACAAAGGGCGGGAACTTGAAAACAAACTGACTTGCCTCCACCAGTGGGCAATAAAGCCAGAGTATCGTTGCCATTAATTACAGACAATACGATGTCTTCCTGCTTTGGTCGGAAAGCGGGATGGCCCCAAAAACGTTGGAGAATTTCAACTGGTGATGAAAATGACACGCTTCAAAGATCATAATATTTTATCTAGATTGAATAGATTACTTTAGCGCTTCAATATTTTACACCCATGAGAGAAAAAATAGTAGCTGGAAACTGGAAAATGAATAAAAATATCGACGAAGCCATGGAATTGGTTGTCGATCTCCAGTCGCATAGTACTGAAGTTCCTTCGAATGTCAAACTAATTATCGCGCCTCCAGCGTTATATCTTGCTCCAATAGAAATGATGGATAATCTGTGTTTTGATCTTTCTGCTCAAAACTGCAGTCATCATGATTTTGGTGCGTTTACCGGCGAAGTGAGTGCAGCAATGCTTCACTCGATGAATGTTCCTTTTTGTATTCTCGGACATAGTGAACGTCGTCAGTATTTTCATGAAACAGATGAGATGATTGCAAAGAAAATTGATGCGTGTTTGCGAAATAATGTTCGTCCAATTTTCTGCTGTGGTGAAATGCTAGAAGAGCGCAAAGGCAATCATCATTTCGTAACGATTCTTCATCAATTGCAAAATGGATTATTCCATTTGTCAGCTCAGGAAATGAAAAAAGTTGTTATTGCTTATGAGCCTGTTTGGGCGATAGGAACAGGCGTTACAGCTTCTACAGAACAAGCGCAAGAGATGCACAAGTTTATTCGTGAATCTCTTCACAGTCATTTCGGTGAAGAAGTGGCAGATTTGATTCCAATTTTATATGGTGGTTCAGTTAACGCAACAAATTCAGCTGAGCTATTTGCTTGCGCTGATGTAGACGGTGGACTTGTAGGCGGAGCTTCTTTGAAAGCGAGAGATTTTATTTCAATTATAAAATCAGCTCAGTAATATGAATTACGTTGAAGTAAGTTTTTTACTGGATCCTATTTTACCGGCGCGTGAAGTATTGATGGCAGAATTGGCAGAATTAGGCTTTGAGAGCTTCGTTGAAAGCGAAGAAGGACTCACGGCATATATTCAACAGCCTGATTGGAATGAAGGTCTTCTTGAAGGCTTAATGACCTCTTCAATTCCAGACTTAAAAATTTCTTGGGAAGTAAAAACGATTGAGGCTACCAATTGGAATGCCGAATGGGAAAAGAGTTTTGACCCAATATCAGTAGATGGCGCTTGCCTGATCCGCGCTCCTTTTCATGAAATACATGGTGATTACAAATTTGTAATTACAATCGAACCAAAGATGTCATTCGGCACAGGGCATCACGCTACAACGCATTTGATTATTTCAGAAATGCTTCAAATGGAGTGGGAGGGACTTGATGTTTTGGATATGGGTTCTGGCACTGCGGTATTGGCAATCTTAGCAGAGAAAAAAGGAGCTCGTGACATCGATGCTATTGATATTGACGAATGGGCATTTGAAAATGCTGAAGAGAATGCTAGTCGAAATGATTGCTCAAAAATTCGCTGTCTCCTAGGAGGTGCAGAATTGTTGGGTGATAAAAAGTATGATATTATTCTAGCGAATATCAATCGCAATATTCTTCTCAGAGATATGAATTTGTATCGCGCTGTATTAAAGGACGGCGGCAAGATACTTTTCAGTGGCTTCTATGAGCAAGATGTGGTTGAATTGGAAAAAGTAGCAACACCACTTGGACTGAAAATTCAGAATAAGAGATTGATGAATGAGTGGTGTATGCTGAGCACTTCATTATAAAAGACTGAAGCAAAAAAAAGGGTTGACATCGTCAACCCTTTTTTTATGCTTTGAATAGTGTTATTCGCAATCTTGGAATACATAAGCTTGGAAAACAGGCAGACGTGGGGTATAGCCCGGTTTCACGATGTAATATCTAATTTGTGAAATAGTAGATCCCGCTGGAACAGATGTGAAAAAATCATTCGTAACGAATGTTATTCTGAACTGCCCTGGTTTTCCTGTAACTGGTTTCATTTTCAATTGTGGAGTACTAGTCACATCTGCAATTGGAACGTAAGGAAAGTTGTTGAAAGGACCAGTTTTAGCCAATAAATAAATGTATACTTCGTCGCTACCTAAATTTTGAAGATTTGCATCTGTTTCTTGGTTGTTGTCATAGGTAATAGAGAAGAAGTCGTCTTGTTTAGCGATTTCAGGGAAGGTGCAGAAGATATCATCGCACAATTTAGGAACGATATCCACATGCAAGTCTTCTGTTTTTGCTTCTCCAAAACCGTCATCTGGAAAATCATTTCCATTATCAAGTTTAGCTAAACAAGATATACCTCTAGTAAAGAATGTTGGTCCATCTACACCGTAAAATTCTGTTGGAGTAAATGTGATAGAATAAAGAAAACCACTTACGTGAGTGAGCAGAAGAGCTTCGTTAGAATCACCCCATTCGCCATTTCCTACTAGCGGACCCGCAGGCATCCATGTCCAAATGTAGACTTGATCAATAACTTCAGGGTGTGCTGTCAAGATAGATTTTAATCCACCACTAGTTTGTGACACGTCAATGTACAAAGTGATCGGTTCATTCGCCGCTGTTGGTGAAGGCAGAACGTAAGCTGATTGAGCTTGTGCTGCGTATGTGCTTATTAAAGCGCTTAATGCGAAAAGTATTTTTTTCATGGTTTCTGCGCTGTATTATTGACGTGAGAATTCAAATTTGTAAATAACTGTTTCAACAACATTTCCTGCACCATCATCGCAAACGCGAGGAAGTTCAATGACTAAACTGTTGTCAAACTCTCTTACCATAGACCCTAGGGAGAATGTTAATGTGTCAAGGGCACCAAAGAGGTATAATTCGCTTGGAGCCGCATCATCATCAAATCCCCATGTACCACCTTCTCCGAAGTAGTTTTTTCCAGCACCAGCTGCTACCGAATATGTTCTATCACTCTTGTTGAAAGTAAGCTGAAGTGGTTCCTCACCATCGATGAGATAGAATTCACTTATATCTCTTTCTTCTTTTACAGGATTATTCAAATCAAGCTGAGAAAACTTAGTGATTTTCCAAGAGCCGTCCATGCCAGCTACCTTGTCAAATGCAGTTCCGAGTTCTCCTTCAGGTTCTGGTTTACAACCAGCGAGCGACAAAGCAATGATGGCTATTGCGCTCAATGAAAGTAATATGTTTCTTTTTTTCATTTTTGTAAAGTTAAAAGGATTAATTACAGCCTCCCTCAGGATTGCCTATAAATAAAGCACCTGTAAATTCACTGTTAGGGAATTGAATGGCCATTCCAGGACAGTTCCATGGTGCATTGCGCACTTCGATGTTTTCTCCAAGAGCACCTTGTCTTCTGATTTGATCGATTCTCAAACCTTCTGAGATGGTTTCTTTGCGGAATTCATCGCGAGCGGCAGTAATGATTTCTTCTGAACTAGCGCCAGAAGAAAGTTCATTTATACCTGCACCAAATGCACGTGCACGAATTTCGTTAACATCAGCGATTGCAGTTGCAAGGTCAGATCCTAGCTCAGCAAGCGCTTCTGCGCGAATAAGTTTCACAACACTTAAACGAAGCAAAGGCACATTGAAAAAGTAAGATTGAAGAGCGTTGTTTCCAAAACGGAGGCTTTGAACCTGACCATTTGAAGAAAGCATCCATGCTGCAATTCTTCCATCCGATGGAGTTAGGCTAAAGAAGTTGGCAAGGTCTGACGAATAGCTCAATTGAGCACCCGCGGCACCAGGCCAGTAGTTGTCTCTGAAGCCTTCGTTGCGCGCATCAACTACCGTTGATGTATTTGTAGAAACAACAGAGAATATAGCCTCAGGATTAGAGGTTCCTAATGCTTCTTCTGACATCGCTCTGTAATAGTCTAATGATGTTTCCATCGTGTAAACTCCAGAATTGATGACCTCGTTGGAGTATGTTACTGCAGAACTGTAATTGTTTTGTTGAAAATAGACGTGTGCTAGCAAAGCAGCAGCAGCATATCTATTTGCATAAGCGCCATTGCTTGCTGGCAAATTATTGAATGCATATTCCAAATCAGCAATTATGAAATCATAAGACTCTTTCACTGTGCTTCTTTCTAATGGGTCTTGAGTTGCTGCTGAGCGAGTGACAATTCCTAAATGAGACTTGTCTGCAGATGCGCCCCATGGCTGAGCATAAAGCTTGAGAATCCACCAGTGATTAATTGCACGAATAAAACGAGCTTCCGATTCGATTCTTAATCTTTCATCAGATGATAAACCTTCAATTAAATCAAAGCTTTCAAGTAATGTATTGCAACGGTATACTGATCTATAAAGGTCTGTGTAAACGTTGTTTGTAGTAGTATTGAAGAAAGTGGTTTCTCTATCATAAACTGCTGTTAGCTCAAGATTGTTGAGAGGCTGCTGAACGTTATCAGATAGCAATTCTGCGATGTTCTGAACACGACCGTCAAATGAATTTCCCATTACATCGTAACAAGAAACTAAGAGTCGTTGAAGATCGTCTGGAGTTTTTAGAGCGTCTTCCTGAAGGATAACATTCTCAGGCCCTACGTCAAGCCACTTTTTGCATCCGGTAAAAGCTAAACCAGTGCAAAGAATAGAAATATATAGTATTGTCTTTTTCATGGTGATCTGGATTAGAAGTTTGCAGAAACTGAAAAGTTGAAACTGCGCTCTTGCGGAGGCGTCAAGTAAGTTACGTTCGGGCTAAGGTTACGATCCTGCGCATTTTCAAAGTCACGAACCAACTCCGGATCAAGTCCAGGGAAGTTAGTAATCGTAAATAAGTTCGTAGCATTCGCAGATACACGAAGTGACTTAATGTGACTATCCGCTTTCATTGGAATTGTGTATCCAACAGTCAAATTACGTAGACGCAAGTAGTCCGCTTTGTAAATAAACAAACTTGTATTCCACCATGGGAAACCGCTTGGCAAATCATACGTGGTTTCATCCAAAGTCAAGCGAGCAAAATGCGCTTCATCTCCAGGTTGAGTCCAACGATCAAAAAGATCTGTTCTCATGTTCCAATCTGTTACAACACCCATTTGACGTTTTCCAGAAGAATCAAAGATTTTCGCACCTAAGCTGTATGTTGCAAGAATTTGAATATCGAAACGTTTTACACGGAAAGTATTGGTAATACCACCAATAACATCAGGCAAACCATCACCCACATATTGACGCTGATTGTTGTCGTATTCAAATGTTTCATTACCATTTTTGTCGATATAAACAGGACGGCCTGTTGCAGCATCTACGTGACTGAATTGCATCAAGTAGAACGATCCAATAGGACTTCCTACAATTACACGTGAGTCATTTGTTCCGCCGCTCACTGCATCAGGAGTATAATTACCAATGTCAAGAAGCTCGTTGTAGTTTCTCGCAATGTTGAAGTCTGTTTTCCATTCGAAATTTGGTTTAACAATATTAAAGCTTGATACTGTCAACTCGATACCTTGGTTTAGAATCGATGCTACGTTGTCCCAATATGAAGTGAAGCCAGTTGATGCTGGAACGTTTACGTTCATCAAAGCATTTTCGGTGTTTTTGCGATACACAGAAAGCGTAAAAGTTAAACGGTCTTTCCATAATCCCATTTCAACTGTAGCGTCGTAAGTTGTTGTGGTCTCCCATTGCAAATCAGCGTTAGCCAATTTTGTTGGGTAGATGATAGGATCACCATTGTAAGTCGTTCCGTTATTATAGGGTGAGAACAATCCAAATTGTGCATCGCCAGGGATGTCAGCATTTCCAGATTTACCAACACCAGCTCTAACTTTCAAGAAAGTGATTGTTTTATTTCCTTTCAAGAAACGTTCTTCAGAAAGAATCCAACCAGCAGAAACGCTAGGGAAGAAACCGTAGCGATTGTTTTCACCAAAACGGCTTGAACCATCAAGACGGCTAACTGCTTGAACAAACAATTTGTTCTTATAAGAATAATTCGCACGAGCGAAAGTACTTACGAACGTCCACGCTTCGGGCGTTCCAATGAACTTCTGAATCACCGTTGAATCTGTTTTGTAATCACTGTCATAAACAGGAGAATCAATGAAGTTGTAGGTGATATTGTTATAACGCTGTGTTGATTGCTTTTGTGCCTCAGCACCTACTAGGTAGGTAATGATATTGTCTTCATTGATTCGTTGAATATAATCCGCGGTGGCTGAGGTCGACCAGTTGGTTGTCCAGTTTGGTTTTTGCTCAGCATAATCTGCTTGAGAATTCGGATAAAGAGTTTTTGGTTGATAACGATAATCACGGAAGTCCATGTAATCCAAAGCTCCTGTAACACGAATATTTAAATCTTTTATAGGAGAATAAATCAACGATCCATTTGCGATGGTGCGCCCTTCTTCTGAACGCCATTTTAATTGTTCACGAACGGCAGATGGATTAGTATATCCGTTGTTCCACATAAAGTAGTCGCCTACTTCAGCATTATTATTTCCAAAAAGTTGAATCGCAGTGCTATCATATACAACAGGGTAGTATGGAAGCGCAGTACTCATTGCCAAGCCCAGTCCACCAGACCATGCAGCATCTACACGATTGTTGATACCACGGCTATATGACAACGAAGTCATTACTTTCAGTTTCTTCGAAAAGTTGTAGTCGTAGTTGATACGGCCAGTCATTCTCTGATAAGAATTACCCTCTAGATAAGATCCGTTTTGATCGAAAGTCATTGCAGCATAGAGCATAGATTTTTCGCCACCATAGGTCGCCGCAAAATTGTACATATGTTTAATACCAACTCCTATTGTTTCATCAACCCAGTCAGTATTTATTTTTTTTGCCAGTGCATATTTTTCTGCACGTTCTTGAGCAGAAGCCGCGGCTCCTTGTCCCGATCCATAAGCTACACCTGGCAACCAAACATAGCCAGTTCCACCATCATTTTCCCAAGCCTCTTGACGAATAGCCAAGTACTGATCGGTGTTCATCATGTTTGGTGTAGTAGCAGCCATGCCAATACCAAAGCGAGTATTGAATTCAAAATTCCAACCTTTCTTTTGACCGCCGCGTTTGGTAGTAATCAATATTACCCCATTCGAACCGCGTGAACCGTAAATACCTGTTGCAGCAGCATCTTTCAAGATTTCGATAGACTCGATATCAGAAGGGTTGATTGTTGCAAGAGGATTGTTGTTCATCGCACCAGAATTACCTCCGATGAATTGGTTTTGCGTAATAGGAATTCCATCAATAACGTAAAGAGGATCTCCTCCGGCAGAAATAGAAGCAATACCTCGAATGCGTAAAATAGAGGAACTACCAGCCATACCAGAACCTTGTGAAACTTGCACACCCGCAGCTTGACCTTGAAGGGCTGCTTCAAAACTTGGAACTGGAAGTTTGGTAAGTTCTTTACCGTCGATTTTCGAAATTGATCCTGTTACCTCACGCTTACGCTGAACACCGTAGCCCACGATTACAAGTTCGTCTAGGTCTTTATCAGCAGAAGACAATGTTACATCTAATGCAACATCGCTGCCTTCAACAGCAACAACTTCTTTTGTTACTGTAGAAAAACCCATCAACTTGAATTCAAGTGAATGTTTGCCTGCTGAAAGTTTAATAGAATATTTACCTGCATCATCAGTGGCTACACCTGTGCCACTTGCGACGTCTTTGATGATTACGCCAGCCAGCGGGCCAACGTCATCTTTAACCGTTCCGGAGACGGTCTGAGCACTTGCCATCATGGACGATAATCCTAAAATAGCAAATACCACAAATGAGTAAAGACTTCTCATGAAAATTGGTTCGTATTGGTTAATTGTATGGTTTTAACTTCAAAAATACACTTTTTTAAGCAAGTGTAAAATGTACACTTACTAAAAAATCAACAAATGATGAAAAATGCACCAGAGGCCAGTTGGCCGCTGGTGCAATATGTGTGAAATATAAAAAATTATCGATTAAACACTACAACAGGTTGCGTTACCGAATTGTCGGCACATGTGGCGCGAACAACGTATTGACCCGCAGGCAGCGTTTCTTCAAGTCTGAAACTTTGAATACCTGTTGAAATGTTGCCGTCATATACAATCGCAACTACTCGTCCTGTCATATCAAGAACTTCAACTTTCACTTTGCCGGCCTGATGCATGCGCAAATTGATATTCATCAAACCTTCGGTTGGATTTGGATATACAATCAAATCATCATTAAAGAAAGTCATCAATTCTTCAATACTCGTATTCAAATCAGGTGCAGGAAGTTCGTAGTCTGTATAGATGTGATATTCTCCTGGCGTATATGCGAACGAAGCACCAAGATCAGTTACTTCAAAGGATGTATGATTGAAGTAATCATACCATGTTCCGGTATGCTGGAATCCCGGTATCATATTGAGATTTGTAACGTTGAAGTTACCTACTACAACTGCGTTATCCGTGTTGCTATTCAAGTGAAGTCTTTTTCCAAAACCACCCAAGTCAATATCGAAATCTGTAGTGGAGAAAATGGCTTCTGTCTTTTTCAATTGATTAAGTGCAGAAACTACTTTATATACATGCAAGCGATCTTCTTGATCTTGATAATCCCAACGAATAGGCTTAGGGGAAGTGCGGCAATTGGTGTTGATGGTTCCATCCTCACAATAGTTGATAGAATATTCATATCCCAATTCACCAAATTGCCAGATCATTTTTGGACCAGGAATCGGAATCAATAAGCAATGCGCTAATTCTTGTCTTTCAAGAGCCGTGCTCAAATTGTTGATGTCATAAGATCCGCTGCTATTACCAAACAAAAGGTTTTTATACATCATTCTTTCTTCATCATGGCTCTCTGCATAGGTTACCAAGCGAGGCTGAGACCAACCTCTGTTTTGATAGCTACCCCAAGAAAGATTGGCTGTATATCCCATGGATGCTTCTTCATATTCTGTAGTCATTTTACCCCAAAGCATCATTCCAGAATCTGAAAGAACTTCTTCTTCACCATTGCTTCCCAAATGTTCTAAAATCGCATAAGAACCTGGCTCAACGGATTGCATGTGTGAATAATAGTCATTAAGAATGTTTACACGGCTTTGATCATAAGCACCCCAAGCGGCAATATTTCCCAAAGTATTATTCTGTGTAAATCCTTTTGAGAGGTCAAAACGATATCCATCTATATGATATTCGTCCATCCAGTAGCCTATAACTCGTTTACAGAAGTTACGTGTTCGCGTACTTTCATGGTTGAAATCATATCCAACATTAAAGTCATGCTTTGGAGTTTCATTAAACCATGGACTCTCTGAAGTTGGCTGTCCATAATCTCCTGCATCAGGATTGAAGTACATTCTCACCATTGGGTTTTGACCAAAACTGTGATTTAAGGCGATGTCCATT
>CALRZB010000048.1:0-13312 GCA_943372555.1 Chryseobacterium gleum
ATATACAGCTCGTGTTGTTGGAATTCGCATTGCTATTGTAGTTGAGAGCTGCAGGGTCGATACAACCAGGAATTAAGCAAGAGCCATTATCAACAGTCGCAGTTACAGAGTAATTTGAAGCATTGGGATTTGTGCATCCGAGAATAGAAGCAGAGGTGTTGTAAAGCCTTAAATAGTCGAAAGCTACTTCTTCACCGATACCGTCATTGATTGTCACTATTCTAAATTGAATGGTGGCGCCGGTAACAGGAATGTTGGCTGAGAATTGTTGAAGCGCTGGTGATAACAGAACTCCTTCTCCAATACCATCTAAGTTGTTGTCTCTTCTTAGTCCGACATTTGAGCTCATACTAGGTGCGGCAAATTGGATAAATTTCACCCATACTCCAGCATCTATTCGATACTCTGCGTAGAAGGCGTCATTGAAGTCATATCCACCTGTGGGATTTCCAGTTCCAAAAAGCCCTCTGAATTGAAGAGCTGTTTGCCCCGCGATATTAATAGTTGAAAAAGTGATTACCTTAATCGCTTGTCCATCGCCAGAAATGGAATTATCATTTTGATTCTCGCCTGCCCAAAAAAAGGTCCCATGAAAATTGGAATATGGTGCTGTGGTATTCGAAATAGTAGCGCCATTAGTTCGGTTGTAGTGAGCATTCGAATTATTAGTGAAAACTGAAGGAGAAGTATAGGCAGTACCGAGAGCATTAACCTCAAAATCTTCTGTCCATATTTGAGAGTAACCAGCAATGGATACGAGCATACTTGCAATTGAGATTGCAATGCATTTTAGGAAGCTTGATTTCATAGGGTATAAAACTAATGGCATTTCTAAGGTAATTTCTCTGCTAAATCGCTGAATGGGAAAAAATTGACGCTCTACACAATAATTTATTTAATACATAGTTTTGCAATACATAGAAATCCGATGTATCTTTGTCCTATGCAATCGAACGAATTAATAAAAGGCACGCTTAGTACCATCATTCTCACCTTATTAAAGGAGAATGGTCGAATGTATGGCTATGACATCACTAAAGCGGTTAAGGAAAAGACCGATGGGAAAATTCTCCTAAAGGAAGGTTCACTCTATCCAGCGCTTCATAAGCTTTCGGCCGAAGGCCTCATAGAAAGTGAAGAAGTGATGATGGGTAAAAGAGCAAGAATCTATTACAAATTGACAGAAACTGGAATGGAACGCACAAAAGCACAGGTTCAAGAACTCATGAGTTTCTTTAACACCATCCAGAGTTTGATATTAAACGACCGACCTCTAGCACATGGCTGAGCTAACGGAAAAGCAATTCGATTTGGTCAATGACCAGATTTCATCATCTATCGGTAATCGACAATTGTGTTTGGAGCTGATCGACCACGCATGCTGTCATATCGAGGAGATGTTGGAAAATGGTATTGCCTTCGATGAAGCACTGAAACGATCGATCAGTCTTCTAGCTCCCGATGGACTCCGTGATATCGAGGTTGAATTAAATGATGTTTTAAAACCAAAAATTCCAACAATTATGAAAACAACATTGTTTTTCTTTGGCTTCATAGCTGCTTTCTGCATACTCTTAGGATTAATGTTTCGAATAATGCATTGGCCTGGTGCAGATATATTGCTTCTAATTGGAGATATATCTTTAATTTTTTGCATGTTCACATTACTCTTCTCAGTGATTCGATATTCCTCGGCCTATGAAAATTTTTCAAAGACTCGGGTTTTATCTGGGGGTATAGGCGGACTATTACTGGGCTGTGGAGGCGCGTTTAAAGTGATGCATTGGCCTTCTGCAAATATTCAAATGGTATTAGGAATGGCTATAGTCACATTTGTCTTCTTACCTATTTTTTTCTGGCAGCTTTATAAGAAAGAAATGAGCTCGTCCAAGTAATTTTAGCGTGCTTTTAGAAAAAAAACGAAAAAGTGGAATCGAATGAAATTCATTTGGTTCCACTTTTTTTTCAATATTGTTGTCACGTTTTATGGAATCAAATCATATTGTTGTTGAAGTTGGTTCGAACGCTTCTTCTTCGATTATGAAACCATAAAATATTTAAGACTATGAAAAATTTTCGCCTTCTCAGTTTCGGTCTATGGACCATAGCTGCTTCTTTCGCACTGATCTCTTGCCAACAAGAGGACACTGATGTAGAAATTGTAACCCCAGATCCAGTATATACGGATACTACTGATACAAACTCTATTGCTTGCTCAGGATTGCTATCCTTCAACAATGGACCTGTAAGCATTACTCCTAGTGCATCAGCTGATATCTTCACGCCATCTTGTGCTGATGTGACGTTGTTTCCGGATAGCAATTTTTACTACTATGTGATTTCTGCAGACGACTTCAACTGGGGTCTGCTTGGTCCAACTCCAGGATACAGCGGAAATGGCCTCACTGGAGTAGAATTCGCTTCGTACAATCCAATTCAAGCGGGTGTCATTTATCAGCCTCTTGGCAATATTGGTAACACATGGCCAACATTATTTTCCTATCAAGGAATGGGAATGACTACTATTTTGCAAACGCAGGATATCGGAATAACTATTTCTGAAGCAGGCGATGAAGTTGGTGAAAACATCGCAGGATTGATTACTGGTTACATCCAGAATCCAAACAACCCTGCTGGACCTCTCGAATATTTCGAAGCAGAATTCTGTGTGCCCATTGCATCGGTGTGCAACTAAACCTGGTTGAATTGGTCATTGATTTATGATTGTATCCCCAGATTTAATCAGGGCATGCTTAAAGCATGATAGAATAAGGCAAAAGGAGCTTTTCGGGCTTCTTTTGCCCTATTTAAAGAATCTGTGTTTTCGTTATTTGAGAAACACAGACAATCTCGACGATGCGATTCAAATGTCATTCATTCGAATTTTCAATAAGCTTGAAAGTTATGATGATTCAAAAGGCACACTGAAATCTTGGGTAGGAAAAATTGCAATCAACTCTTCTCTGGAAATTAATCGAAGTGAAAAAAGAAATTCCTCTCTTGAGGAAACAAAAATTAAACAGCTTTCGATTCCTCCTAGTGCAATTCAACAAATGAGTGCCGAGAATATCATGACCTTAATTGGCTCTCTGCCTTTGGAGCAGCGAGAAGTATTTATGATGAATGTGATTGACGGATATTCTCATCAAGAGATTGGTGAAATATTAGGGATAGATGAAGCCACATCAAGGAAGCGTCTATCTCGCGCCAGAGAAGCCCTCCGTGAGTTGCTTAGTGAAGAGGAATCAACAAAGCCAAGTAAAAAACCTTCTATACAATGAAAGAAGATTTTAACGAAATAGACCAGTTATTTAAAGAAAAGCTCTTGAATATTACTCCAGAGTCTGCGCTTTCTGAAGCGGAGCTTTGGAATAATGTGCAAAGCCAACTGCCTAAAAAGCGCAGTAAATTTGTTTTCTGGTGGATAGGCGCAGTACTTCTTTTGCTTGGTATCGGCGCCGCTGCGGTGTATTATTCAAATCCAAACAAATCGAATGTTGTTTCCACAAACATCAACTCGAATACAGATGTGACTGAGAAGACCACAGACGCTATTGTTAAAGATAAAACCACAAGCACAGAGTCTTCTTCAACATCAGAAACAAAGACTAATACCATATCTCAGAATGTAGATGCAGCTAATTCATTAAAAGCAGTAAAACAAGAGAACAAGCGAGTTGGAAAAAAGACTAAGAACAAAAAGAATGACTTATTCATTCAGAATCCAGAAGATGTAAGTATAATACTTGGAGGTCTTCCAGATGATATTCTCGTTCCTTTTGATTCTCCTTCTGTTGTGCAAGAAGTAATTGAAATTAATACTGAGATTGTCAATCGTATTCCCTTGAATCAAGATGATTCATTTGCCACGGCTGATGGAGAATTTGATAGAATTTTTGAAGTTCCAACAAAGAAAAATCCTTTCCTTATTGGTACTTATGGTTTTGTAAACACGGTGCTTTTAAGTGACCGAATGAACGTTCGGTATGAAAATCAGATTGGCAATGGAGTAGGAGTTAGTGTTGGAAAAAGTAAGAATAGACTCTTCTGGCTAGCTGCTGCTGAATGGTCGAACAACAAGTATTTGTTCAATTATGAAGAGCACAAAACCATCCCATACACATACTATAATTTTCCAGTTGGCATCATATTGAATGGCGGTTCTGTTGTGGATACAATCTATCAGGACACCACAGTAATGGCCGATTACAGCAGGACAGTGAAACATAACAATTCATTCAAGACCGCTTCTGCACGCTTCGAAGTGGGACGTGTTTTTGGTACTTCCGCTATTCGTCCAACTGCTGGCATTGGCGTTGGAATTCATTATATCTACAATCAAAGCGGTAGATATTTGATGGAGAATAATGAGATTTCTCTCTTGACTGAAAATAGTTTAGGATTGAAGAAATTCACCTATTCTCCTTTCTTGAAATTGGGATTAGAATATCAATTGAACTCAAGAATGACTTTCACTCTATCAACCAGAGCCGACTGGTACTCTAGCCGCACATGGCTGAATTCTAGTGAGAAGGCGATTGTTGTTCCGGCTCTGATGGTAGCTATAGGTTTTAAGCTGTAAGTTATTTTGTTTACATTAGTGTCACTTAAATAAACGACAATGAAAAATAGCGGCTATTTGGTAGGCCTATTTTTAATTATGTCTTCATTATTCTCATGCGACACATACGTTCCACTTGCATACCAACCAACCACCCCTAACATTCCGCTACTCGAAGAAGCAGGAGATTTTCAGGTGATGGGTGCTTTGGGTGCCAATCACGTTGAACTTCATGCGGCGGTGTCTCCAATTAAGCACTTCTCATTAATGGGAAATTCATATCAAATTAAAGGCGGAGGGAAAAGCAATAGTTTTGGTATAGGAACCAACATGCGGATTAATCGCAACATTTTCGTTGAAGTATATGGATTGACAGGTATAGCAGAACGCCACGTCAATTGCGAGAAGGAGTACTCACCATTTATGTCATCCAATAATTATCGGAATGTGCATGTTTCGAGTTTTAAATATGTATTCAACTCACTTCAATTGAATGCAGGGTACAAAACTAGTCCTAACGGAACCCTTCTTTTTTCATCCAAATTTACGCGAACTACCTCATATAATTTCGATTACATAAAGTATTCCTATTCTGATCAAGGTGTTGGATCTTGGTCTCAAACTTCAGTAAATCAGGAACACTTTAGTCACGGTATTGATGTGCTTGATGTTTCGTTTGGATATGCGCATCGTTGGAAGATTTTTAAATTACAATATCAGATGACGTATCCAATACATATTGATCGCTACGATGCTCCCAATGAAGAAGACCTTTATTTAACACCGTTTTTTGGATCCCTAACAGTAGGATTTGATTTTGATAATCCTCGCAGACCTATTGCAGCCCCCAAAGGCCCATCAACGCCATAATCAAATCTCACCACCTCTCTACCCCACAACCCCACAACCCCACAACCCCACTACCTATGTCTTTTCATCCTCATGCCATCTGGCGCATCTCCTGATTTATTGATTCTGTATTTGAAGCTAAGCATGAAATACTGACCAATAATGTTCGTGGTTGATTGACTTAAATAGTTCAGTTCACTCGTTCTAGAAACGCCTGTGTTTTTATCCAAGATGTCAAACGCATACATCGTCAATGCATAGCGATTTCCTGCCCCAAAATAGTACGAAGCGGAACCTTGCACCATAGGTACTTGTATGCTTCCTCCGAAATTTTGTGAAGTGTAATTACTCACGTTTCCTTTGATGCTGATACTCCAGTGTTCACTAGGATTATAGCTTAATGAACCGAAATACGCCAAATTCATAAAGGAGTTGGAGCCGTTCAAGGTATTATTTTTCGTGTCCGTCAATTCTATATTCCCTCCAATTTCTGCGTCAATAATCTCCTTCTTTCTATTGTCGAAACTAAGGGTATAGGTTTGCTTGTAAGTGTTAGAATAACTCAATTGATTGTTGAGAGAGACCATTGATCTCGTTATATCACCGGAAGCCTCAATGTGAATATTTGTTCCAAGTTTTCGAATGGGTGTTGAGAAATCCAAGCTTAGCTCACTGTAGTAATAATGCGGACTGTTGATAGGCTGCACGATTTGAGATAATTGTTGGTCATACCTACGAGAAGAAATGATTTTATTTTTTATGTACTCAGAGTAGAAGCCAATATAAAAATCTGTGAAAGAAAACTGATCGAAAATCATCCATGAAAAATCTAATTCATGATTTTCTTCAGGTATGAGCATATTATTTCCAAGATATACTTGCTGCGGATTTGAATTGTCAAGTGCACTATATAGTTGAGAAGCGGAAGGAGCTGTAATTCCACTTCTATACCGTGCACTCACTCTTCTTCCTGTCTTGTATTCATTATTGAAAGAAATCTGTGGAAGCCAATAATTGAAATTTCTAGATCCTGTAAGTGTGAGCGAATCATTGTTGGAAAAAGATTCTAAACGATTTGATGAATAGGTAAGACTAACGTTGAATCGTTTGTCTTTACTGTTTTTGAAGAAACTTAATTTTTGGTCTACTGTCTGCAGTGTTCTTTCAAATGGATATTGCAGCACTACATCATTTGTTTCTCCAGAAATCTGCATGTTTTGAGTTCGATCTTTCGTGGCCACATTCAAGTTTCCTTTCAACTCATAAGAAAGACGGAAGTCCTTGAATACTTTTCTCGTGATATTCCCAAGCGCCTGATAGTTCAATGCTTTATCATGATTATTTTGAAATTGATTGATGAAATAAGTGCTGTCTAATTGAGAAAAATACTGCTCGTTTGTCCAATCATTATCATCGCTACCGTCATTGTAATTTGTGGTTGCCTGAAATCTAAGTACATCCCATTTTCCGCTCAGTGTTTTAAAATAGTTCAGATCACCGGATGCATTTAACTGATTGCTCGACGATTTAGAATCTCGTGTCAACTTTTGAAAGACATCATTCTCCAATAGATTACTGATTGAATTGCCAGAGGAGATTGCGATGTTGTAAGATGCGCTTGCTTTAAAGGTGATGACTTGCGTGCTATCAATCTTGAATCGAATATTAGAATTTAAAGCATGGGCGAAATTCTGTTTGTTTGTCGAAGAAGTATTGTTTTGTTTGAATGAGGATTCACCGAGGAAAGTTTGAGTCTCGCTTGTTTCATTCAATAATTGATCAACTCCATTTCCCATGTAACTGAAATTGAAACGTCTGTTTTTTACTGGTTCATAAGTGAAATTTAATCCACCAGCACCGGACGTGTTCAACCCGTATATTTTTTGACCGAAATTAATAGGCGCATCGTTACCCAAACGAAAGCCTCCTCCCATCATACTGCCCATTCCTCCTTGGAAATCCACGTAGTCATTGATGCTGAATCCAAATTCATTTACGTTGTTCAACATGCCAAGCAATGCGAATTGATGGGTAGGGTCAAAGCGATAGGCTTTAGCGGAACCTTTATATCTGCTGTCTGTTCCTGCGCCTGCTGTTATGTCGCCGAACCATGCATTTTTTTTGTCTTTTTTTAATGTGAGATTGATGGTTTGTTCCCGCGTTCCATCATCCACTCCAGTTAATTCGCTTTGATCTCCCCTGCCTTCATAGACTTGCACTTTATCGATAGCGTCGGCGGGAATATTTTTCGTTGCAACTGTAGGATCACTGCTGAAAAATTCTTTGCCATCAACTAATACTTTTTGCACGTCTTGGCCTTGTGCCTTTATATTGCCTTGGTCGTCGACTTGCACTCCAGGTAATTTTTTTAATAAATCTTCAGTGCTTGCATCGGGCTGTGTCTTGAATGAATCTGCTCGGTATTCGAGCGTGTCGCCATTCATTTTTATTGGAATGGCTTCGGCCTCGATATTGACCACATCCATATCGAAAGCGCGAGTTTTTAATTGAAAAATTCCAAGATCGTCGCCTGATTCTGCAGTGACCTTCAGAACTTTATAGTGTGTTTCATAACTTGTCAACGCGCATTGAATCAAGTAATCTCCATTCGTTACCGATTTGATTACAAATGTGCCATTCTCATCGCTCATTGCGAAGTATTGAAAGGTTGAGTCTACCGGAGAAAGCAATGAAACTGCAACGTAGGGCAATGTTTCATTTGATTCGTTGATTACAGTGCCGCTCAGATTATGCTGAGAAAAACCCATTAGACTAATTAGAGTAAAAGCAATGACAAGAATTTTTTTCATCACTTCGTTTTAATCGTAATGTGATGTCCTGAACTTTTGCCGTATTGATCTTCCATTTCTTTTTGCTTTTCTAAAACAATTTTTCCGAACTCTTCACTAGTGACTTTTTTACCCACGGTTGGACGTTCGATAGAGTTTTTATCCAGAGGTTTAAGTGTCACTTTAGTTGCGGTATAATGCACATTACTTTTTCCCATGCTCGCTTCGAGTATTGCCCCTGGCAAACCATTCAATCCATTAGGGCCAATTGAATTTTTTATTTGTGGGGTAAACCAAGCAGTCACCTGGGAACTATCAATTGTAGCGGTAGCCTCTATGCACATGTAATTCAAAATCGACTTTTGTTTGCCTGTTATTTTCCACTTCGGGCTTTCGATTTTTTCCTCAATCAAAAAATCTCTGCCCATGAATTCTTGATACTCAGTTGAAATATTATTGGATAAGTCGATGTGCAATTCGCTTTGTCCTCCTTCCATATTAATCATCATCATTGGTCCGCCACTGCCGCCTCCGTCCATGCGCATTTTCTTCATGCGCGCGTCATTTTCAACTTTGGTAATGCTGTCGTTTTGTGTGAAAAGGGATTGCTGTTGATCAAAGAACAATTGCTTGTAAAATTTTTGTTCCTTGGGCATGAACTGAGCCATCATAGCTGCTTGCGCGGAGTCCATTCCTTCGGTGGAAATTTCAATTGTGATGAGTTCGTTGTAATCAATTACGCCAGAAGTATCGGATTGCCCGATAGAATTAGAGAATGAAAGCGCTCCAATAGCCGCTAAAAAAAGGAATTTCATTGATAAAGGTTTTTGCAAATATGTTTATTCTTTCGAAAAGTAAGCATATTGAAATTGACGAACTTGGTTAATTTATTCAATCGGTTTGCCGTACCTTCGCGGGTAGATGAATATAAGAAGAGAAAAAAACAACTTTAACAAGGGCGATTTGCGCAGGCAGATTTATGATTTGTTTGAACAATCAGACCGCAAACCCTTGAATCATAAGCAGATTTCTGCAGCACTGAATATTACAGATAGCGGTGTCAGAACCCTAATCTATACCATACTGCAAGAGGAAACTGAGCAAGGAAAACTCAATGAAATTGAGAGAGGGAAATTCCTTTTAGTTGCAGCGCCAGTGGAAAATTTTATTGGTAAAATTGAAATCAACCGTTTCGGTAAAGGATATGTTTCTGTGGAAGGTTTTACCAAAGACATAGAAATTCCTAAGGGAAAAACCATGTTTGCTCTTCATGGTGATATGGTAGAAATTAGCTTTAATCCGAAAGGTAGAAATCCTCAAGGGAAAATTATTCGCGTGGTCGAAAGAGCACGCCGAGAGTTTGTTGGAATTCTCCAACAGAGTAAAGCAGGCATGTTTATGCTTCCTTCCGATAAGAAGGTACACGTTGATTTCTTTATTTCAAAGGAACAGTTAAACGGGGCACAGGCTGGTCAAAAAGTTCTTGTGCAAATTCTTGATTGGGACCGCCCTGAGTCTAGTCCTTTTGGACGAGTGACAAAAATATTTGGTCTTCCAGGTGAACACCAAGCTGAGATGCATTCTATCATTGCTGAGTTTGGTTTGCCTTATGAGTTTTCTGATGAACTTGAGGAATTAGCAAATCGTATTCCTGCGGATTTGACGCAACGCGAGATTGCAAAACGTCGCGATTTTAGAGGTATAACAACCTTTACAATTGACCCGTTCGATGCTAAGGATTTTGATGATGCTTTATCGATTCAAAAACTCGATAGTGGCAATTATGAAGTCGGTGTTCACATCGCAGATGTGAGTCACTATATGGAAATCGGTGGTCCTTTGGAAGCTGAGGCTTTCAATCGGGCAACAAGTGTTTATCTTGTAGACCGCACCATTCCCATGCTTCCAGAGCGTTTGTCGAACTTCTTGTGTTCGCTTCGTCCACATGAGGAAAAACTTTGTTTCAGCGCAGTATTCGAATTGGATGAAAATGCTGAACTCGTAAAAGAGTGGTTTGGTCGCACTGTAATCTACAGCGATCGCCGATTTACATACGAAGAAGCTCAAGAAATTATTGAAGAAGGCCCAGAATCGAAAGGAGATTTTGCAAGTGAAATTTTAATACTAAATGATCTTGCGAAAAAATTACGCAAAGCACGTTTTGAAGATGGTAGCATTGATTTCTCTAGTGAAGAAGTGAAATTCAAACTTGATGAAAAAGGCGCTCCTATTGGTGTTTATGTGAAGACGATGAAAGATTCAAATCAATTGATTGAAGATTTCATGTTGCTTGCTAATCGCCGCGTCGCTGAGTTTATTGGTGATGCAACGAATAATATGAATGCAGGCAAAACACCGAAGACATTCGTCTATCGTGTGCACGCTGAACCTGATGAAACAAAATTGCAAACCCTTAGATCTTTTGTAAAACAATTGGGTTACAAACTTCCTTATGCGAAAGAAGAAGGAAGTGTTGGAATCATCAAGAGTTTGATGAAAGCGGTAGAAGGTGAACCTGAAGAGGGAGTTATTCGCACAATGGCCATTCGCGCAATGGCGAAAGCAGAATATTCTACAGACAATATCGGACACTATGGTTTGGCTTTTGATTTCTACACGCACTTCACGAGTCCTATCCGTCGATATCCGGATATTATGGTGCATAGATTATTGCAGCACTATATAGACAAGGGGAGAAGTGTGGATGAGAGTGAGTATGAGTTCCGTTGTCGTCATAGCTCTTTGATGGAAAAACGTGCGTCAGACGCCGAAAGAGCATCTATCAAATTCAAGCAAGTTGAATTTATGCTTGCAAGTGTTGGCGAAGTTTTCGACGCCATGATTTCAGGTCTTGCTGGATGGGGATTGTATATTGAAGTCACAGAGAATAAGTGCGAAGGATTAGTTCCGATGGACTCGCTTTTGGGCGACAATTATGAATTTGATTCAGAGCGCTACATCGTATACGGCTTGCGCAAAAAGCGTGAGTTCCACATGGGAGATAAAGTGAAGATTCGTGTTGTGGGTGGCGACATTCAACAACGCACGCTTGATTTTGAATTGGTTGACGAAGGCATGGATGCGATGAGCAAATTTGCAATGAAAGATATTGCACGTGAACCAAGACAACAACGTGGAAGAGATAGTAGAGGTGGAAGTAGAGGAGGGTCACGCGGTGATTCAAGAGGTGGCTCTCGTGGTGGTAAGCGCCGATAGAATGTACTATATTTGAAACTTATAATAATTAAATAATTAACTGCATGAAAAATTTTACTCTAATGCTTGGTGCGGTTGGTCTTGCGGCGTCAATGAACGCTCAATTGATCAACCCAGGTTTTGAATCTGGTGTAATGGTTGGATACGGTTGGTCTGAAAGCTCAACCAACTTCGGTACTCCACTTTGTGACGCTACTTGCGGCGATTGTGGCGGTGGTTGCGCTCCACAAGCTGGTACTTACTATGCTTGGTTTGGTGGTGCTGGAACTGGCACTGCTGAGGATGGTCACCTTTCACAAACAGTCCTTTTCACTAATGGTGCAACAGCTTCCCTATCTTTCTACGTATTGGTAGGAAATCTAGGTGATGGCGGAGAAGACCGTTGTGATGTATACGTAGATAACACGGTTTTGCACACTGTTTATGCTACAGATTCTGCTTCAATTGGCGGTGCTTACGCTGAGATGACTTTGGATCTTTCTGCTTACACAGATGGTGATGCTCATACAATTGGCGTTAACGGTTATTCAACAAACGGTTCATCTATCTTGTTTGACACTTTCTCTTTGTCATTCGATGGTGCTGAGCAAGTTGGTGTTAACGAACTGCTTAACAACGAAGCAAATTCAACTGTTTATCCAAACCCTGCGACTAACCAATTGAACCTTCAATTCGGCTCTAAGATTACTGGCGAGACTACAGTTGTAATCTACGACATGAATGGTAAAATCGTACGTCAAGATCGTTTGATGGAAGTGCAAAACACTACATTCTCTTTCGATGCTTCTGTACTTGCAAATGGTGTTTACAGCGTGAAAGTATTGAACAACGGTTCAGTAGAAAACCACAGCGTTGTGGTTGCTCACTAAGACCTAGTTCTTAAAAAATATAAAAACCCCTCACGGATCCGTGGGGGTTTTTTTATTTAATGCTAAGGAACAGTTCTCAAATCTCAACGACCAGAACATAATCATCCATCACATACCCTTCTCCAATATCAATTACTTCTTCTCTACGGAGAGTAAATCCTTGAGAATAATAGAAATCCTTGGCCTTGTTGCGTTTGTTGACGTTAAGCTCTAGCTCATTACCGCCTTTTTCAGCGACGCGTTTCTTTACTTCTTCTAATAGAATTTTCCCTAGTCCTTTGCC
The DNA here is from genome assembly GCA_943372555.1 of Chryseobacterium gleum. GTDB lineage: Bacteria > Bacteroidota > Bacteroidia > Flavobacteriales_D > Sanyastnellaceae > JAIXWP01. Next base: position 12,568 of record CALRZB010000048.1, read on the forward strand.
ATGTTGATCAACATCAACATACAATTTATGCAAGCGCCAAATGCCTTTTTCATTTTTACCATAAGATGCAAATCCTACCGAATGTTCATTCGGTTTGTATAGAATGAACTCGCAACCTTGCTCTAACATCTGCTTTTTCAAGGCCTCTGTACTATACGTCAAATCGAGCATATAGGAGATTTGATCTAATGAAATGACATCTTTATAAGATTGGGGCCAAACTCGAGCAGATATTGCTTGAATCTCTTCAATATCGGAAGGTGTTGCTGTATAAATCATCCGTGCACCGTTTCTTTCTTTCCGTATTTGAGCATCAGCTGACCTTCAAACTCAAGAATCTCTTTCCATCGCGCATCTACATCGATTCCAGTTCCATACTTTCTTGCGAGACTAATAAACGTGGTGTAATGATCCGCTTCACTTACCATTAAATCATGGTAGAACGCGGCCAATTCAGGATCACTAATTTCTTGCGACAAAACGCGGAAGCGCTCGCAACTGCGCGCTTCAATCATTGCACCGAAAAGCATATTATCCACCACCTGTCTTTCTCTACTATCGCCCCCTCGCTTAATGAAAGCAGAAATTTCATGGACATATTCATCCTTACGCTCACGACCCAGTTGAAAGCCCTTTCGCTGTATGATATCGTGTACCTGACCAAAGTGTTCCATCTCTTCTTTCGCAATGCGAATCATCGCCTCCACAAGTTCAGGAATATCGGGATGACGAATAATATTGGTAA
>CALRZB010000049.1:0-13276 GCA_943372555.1 Chryseobacterium gleum
GGATTTTTCACATTTCCGAGGAATAAAACATCTTCGCAAATTCCTTTGTCGCGACACATTTGCTCAGCCTTTGAACGTTCAGGTCCATCGCCAACCATAATGAGTTTAGAGGGCACGTCCTCACGAATACGAGAATATATCTCTACTACATCTAATACTCGCTTAACTGGTCTAAAATTCGAAATATGGACCAATATTTTCTCACCATTCGGAGCGTATTCTTTGTGCATTTCATCGCGCAAGGGGAAAGCAATCGTTTCGGTATTAATAAAATTGGCAATAACCTCAATCTCTCTATTAATACCAAACAGCTTATACGTATCCAATCGAAGACTTTGTGAAACCGCTGTCACGGCATCACTCTTATTTATTGCAAAAGAAATTACAGGTTCAAATGAAGCGTCTTTTCCTAATAGGGTGATATCGGTTCCGTGAAGTGTTGTAATTACGGGAAGATATATACCTTCTTCTGCCAATACTTGCTTAGCAGTAATAGCAGCAGAAGCATGTGGAATAGCATAGTGTACGTGCAGTAAATCCAATTTCTCGTGTTTCACCACATCCACCATTTTGCTGGCCAACACAAGCTCGTAAGGAGGATAAAGAAAAAGTGGATAGTCGCTGACGTTTACTTCGTGATACCTAACGTTCTTTCTCATCGCGCCGAGTCTCACCGGTTGACTGTAGGTAATAAAATGAACCTCATGGCCTTTTTCAGCCAATGCTTTACCTAATTCGGTTGCAACTACGCCGCTTCCTCCGTAGGTTGGATACCCTACTATTCCAATTTTTAGCAATTTTGACATGATCTTATAATCGCCGGCTAAGGTCGGAAGTTCATGCCAACTAAAAAAGAAAACATTTTGTTATTAATTCTGACCAAAACCGAGCACAGTATAAATCTCATGCTGAATCTTCGTTCGAATGTCCATTGTCTGTATCAATTTGTTCTCAGCATCAGGATTGACGCGGTTGCTCAAGAAAACATACACGATGCCAGTTTCTGGATCTGACCAACAAATGGTACCCGTGAAGCCTGTATGACCAAAGCTAGAGGCACTAGCTTCAGGGCAGGTAGATCCCGTATTTTTAGCAAAGGCAGGCTTATCGAAACCTAAACCTCTTCTATTCCCTTTGAAATAGCGTGTATTGAACATCTCAATCGTTTCTTCAGTCAATAGACGCATGCCACCATAAACACCGCCATTCAAAAGCATTTGCATCACTGCTGCCAAATCTTGAGCATTGCTGAACAATCCAGCATGACCCGCAACACCACCTTGCATGGCTGCACCTTGATCGTGCACATAACCACGAATATGCTGTCCTCTGAAAGATTTATCATTTTCTGTCGGAGCAACAGTGCTTGCATTCATTCTCTCCAAAGGCAAATACCCCATAGAACGAAGATTCATCTTTTTATAAAATTGGTCAGTTACAAATACATCCAATGGTTGACCGCTAATTGTCTCAACCAGATGCTGCGTAAAATAGAAAGCGAGGTCAGAATATTTGTATGACTTGTCGCTGCTCAAAGGAGTTTTCAGAATCTCATTGAACATCTCCTGTTTGTAATCGTCTCTTATATAAATATTCTTCGCAACAGGTTTTGAGAAGCCCTTTTCCGCAGTCGTTTTGTAGATGTCAGTCTTGAGATCCCCGTTTGACAAGGTCTTGGTATAAAAAGGAATCCACGCTGTAAATCCTGCAGTATGCGCCAACATTTCTTTAATCACTACTTTATGGTAAGGATTGTCGACAGGAATATCCAAGTAATCACCTAGCGTTTTGTTTACATCCAACTTTCCTTGATCTACAAGTTTCATTGCAGCCAAAGTTCCAGAAGCCAACTTGGTAATTGAAGCTAAATCATAAACTGTATTCTCAGTTACTGGCTCTGTCTTGTCCCAATCAAGTGTTCCAAAAGCTTTATCATAAATCACCCAGCCATCTTTGGCCGCGAGGATTCTGCAACCTGGGTATGCTCCTTTTGAAATTCCATTCAGAGCTATTTCATCAATTTTATCAAAAGCATCTTTGGACATGGTCACTTTCATTTCACGACCATCACCCATCATATCCTCTTCATAATCTCCAGCTGGGGTGCATTTTTCTTGAGTGGCTTTATTGACATCAAAGGTCATTGTCGATTTTCCAGAAACACCGGCCCAACGCAAAATTCCGCCCGCATCAATTGAGCAACCCTCTTGACAAACGAAATCACTATTAGCTGTCACCGGTAATTTTCCAGTTGCACTTAGTGCACCCACCACAAGCTCTGCGCAGGCCTTTCTTGTTTGCTCATCGTCTTGATAGGCCACAATAATTCCTTCAATCTGATCAAGTTCTCGCAAGGTGTTTAGCGAATAAGGGTTCGCCAAAATGCTCATGACTACATCTACATTCTTACCGATATTATTAAGTATTCGAGCAGACTCATTTGTTACACCAAAATTCTTTGAAGCCTTATTGGTAGTGCCCACTACAGCGGCCACGATGAGGTCATACCCTTTTAGCTTTTCCCTCCAAGCCTCTTCCGACTCTGGCGCTTTTTCCATGATAAACACATCGCAATCAGTATATCTTTCAATGGTTCTGCTATATTCAGTTTGCGATGCTGCACCAATTTCGACCACGGCAATTTTTTTGTAATCGCGTGAGCGAATTGGAAGAATTTCATCATCATTTCTTGCTACTGTGAGACTCTCTTCTATCATTCTTCTCTGAAGATCCTTCGCCATTGTATTGTTGAGGTCCTCATAAATATTTGCAATTTCGATTGGTTGAAAATTGCTAAGTCCAACCCATTCTTTCGTTCGAAGAATTCTCAAACATTTCTCGTTGATTTGTTCTTCAGTGAGCCTTCCATCTGCAATGGCTTCTTTAATCTTTTGAATAGCAAGAGGGATATTGGAGGTAAAAAGCAGCACGTCATTTCCGGCGATTAGAGCCTGAACATCCATTTCACCTTGCTTCCAATACTTAGCTACGCCTTGCATATTCATGGCATCAGTAAATACAAGTCCTTTAAAACCGATTTCATTTCTTAAAACACCGTTCACTATTTTAGGAGAAAGCGTAGAAGGCAAATTCTTTGTGGTGTCTAATGCTGGCACAAACAAGTGCGCGATCATAGTACCGCCCAAACCTTGGTCGACAAGAAATTTATAAGGATACAATTCGAGGCTATCAAGTCTTTTTCGATCGAAAGGAATCACAGGAAGGTCTTTATGACTATCTACATCTGTATCACCATGTCCCGGAAAGTGCTTAGCAACGGCAAGCACCTTATTGTCCTGAAGTCCTCTCATATACATGAGACCTCTTCGAGTAACGAGCTCTCTATCCTCACCGAATGCACGATTGGAGATAACAGGATTATCTGGATTGCTATTGATATCAACAACAGGAGAAAAAGAGACATGCACGCCTATGCGTTTGAGTTGGCGGGCCATTTCAGAACCGAACTCATAAGTAAGTTGATCATTCGAACCTGCACCTAATGTCATTTGGCGAGGAAAAGCAATGGTAGAATCGAGACGCATACCCAAACCCCATTCCGCATCCATCGAAATCAGTAAAGGAATCTTTACACTTTTTTGATAGCGATTGGTAAGTTTTGCTTGACGGGCGGGACTTCCTTGCATAAAAATCAAGCCACCTACTCCATAGTTATCTATCAATGACTGGACGCCATTGGCATCATAATCTTTGTGATCTGGATCACTCCAGGCAGCAATCATAAAAAGCTGCCCAATCTTTTGATCGAGTGTAAGTGTATGAAAAAGTGAATCAGCCCAAGGAGTTGGGGTGTTCATATAGCATGGCTGCTGGGAGTTGGCACTATTGAATGCCAATGTTAGCACGAATATTATAGAGAGTAGAATGCGATTCACTTCAAAAGGTTTTTGCTTGTTTACAAATCAACGATTTATACTACAAGTCTTGAACCACAATCAAAGTGCTTTTACAACAACATATTGTGCAAATCAAGAAACCTTCTCTAGAGAACCAATTTTTTTGATGGCATGTCCCATTACAAATTGAAACTGTTCTTCGATAGTAAGATTTGTATTATCAATAACAACAGCATCTTCAGCTCTTCTTAGAGGATCATTGTCACGAGATGAATCGTATTCATCGCGGCTATTCAGATTTTTAAGAACTTCTTCAAATGTGGTTTCTACGCCAAGACTTTTCAGTTCATCGAATCTTCTTTGAGCGCGAACTTTATTATCTGCTGTCATAAAGAACTTCAATTCTGAATCAGGCATTACGACTGTTCCGATATCTCTGCCATCCATAACAACACCTCGTGATTCCGCAAGACGACGTTGAAGTTTTACCAGCTTCGTTCTAACTGCTTTCACATCAGAAACACGGGACACGTGATTGCTCACCTGCAAAGAGCGAATTTCTTTATCGACGTTTACTCCGTTTAGGAAAGTTTCGCTAGCGCCTAACTCAATATTATACTTGAAAGTAATGAGAACCATTTCTAGTCCTCTTTCAAGACCTTCTGCATCCACTTTTCCATTGGAATGAATGTAGCCATGCTGCAAGGCATACAGCGCCATAGCTCTATACATAGCGCCTGTATCGACGTAGACATAGTTTAATTCTTTAGCAATAGCTTTTGCTATTGTACTCTTTCCACAAGAAGAGTATCCGTCGATTGCGATGTTTATTTTTTTATTCACGTTGGCTAAGGCTTTAGGCTGTGTGCGAAAATAAGCACACTAATTGATTTTCCTCTACTTTGATGTTAAGAAAACCTCAGCAATCATGCATCTAGCACTTCCTCCTCCCAAATTTTCTATTGTTTCGAGCGGAGAATGAAGGATTTGAAGCTTTTGTTTGATAATAGACAATTGCGCTGGCAGTAAGTTTTTAAAGGCTCTTTCTGACATCACCAAGAACTTTTCTCCATTAGAATTCTTGACTTCCAGCATATTTCCTACAAACTCATTTACTTGCTCTTGTGAAATTTCAACTACCTGTCGAAATTGCTCCAAACTTGACTTCACCATATTCCGCTCGTCATGATTATCTATGCTTTCTAAACATACTATTGCTAATTCAGAGCAAATAGACATAATTACATTCGTATGATATACTGGCACTCTGGCTCCATTCGCGTCATGAAAGGCATGAAATCGAACAACTTCATAACCGCTTTTTGAGCACCAGAAATCGAGTGCATCAGAATGCGTGCGCTCTGACAAACAAGCATAGGCCAATTTATTAACCCTGTCTAAAACAAGGCTGCCTGTGCCTTCTAAGAACTTTCCTGAATTTTCTAAATCAGAAATATCAAGGATTTGATTGATTTGAAGTCCTTCCCTCTCCATGCGCTCTGGCAAATTGGACAATCTTTCAAGTCTTCGGTTTGGCGCAAACATAGGATATAGAAAAACCGAATTGTCTTCATGAAATGAAACCCAGTTGTTTGGGAACAATGAATCGGGTGTAAGCGGCTCGGGACTGTCTTGCCATACAATTACATTGATTCCATTTAGTTTCATTTTATTCGCTAAATCATCGAATTCCCTGGCTGCTGCCATAGATGAATCCCCAAAACCAAGAGTATCAACCTGTTGAAAATAGTTATTCACGGCCGTTTGCTCATTCCTTGAGAAAATAATAGGTCGTATCATCACGACTGTGTTTGTACTTTGGTCCATAATTTCAGAGTTACTGCCTTAACCAACCTTGATATAACTTGATACTAATAGTAAAGCGCTTATTTTTCTTTTTAGCTATCCTATCGATTTTCTCGTGCGGTGAAGGTGGATTATTTAATCGTAAAAACGAAGGTATAATAATTTACGATGTTACATTTCCCTACGAACCACATAGCATTCGACTTGAGCTTTATCCTAAAGAAATGACTTTCGAATTTTCTAAAGGCTTGGTGAAGGCGTCATTAAGTTCTTCTTTTGGGGTTGTGTCAACAGAGATTATAATCGACAATGAGGATAAGAAGTATTCGCAAGTATTAAAAACCTTCGGTGATCAATATATTATGAATCTTGATGCAAATTCAATTCATACTTGGATATCGAAAAACATTCCAGACAGAATAGAATCTACTAACGATACTTTGACTATCGCAGGCTATCTCTGTAACAAAAGCATAGTTTATTATAACAACGACACCCTTCCTCCTATACAACTTTACCATACCAAAGAACTACATATCGACTATTCAAATTGGTGGAACCAATATGATGAAGTTGATGGATTCTTGCTTGGTTATGAGCTAGAACAATACGGCAAACGTATGCGTCTTACGGCCCGCGAAATTACATATCGAGAAATAGCACCAGAAGTTTTTAGTCCGCCTACCGGAGCTGCCGAGACAGACGCACAGGGTATGACAGAAAAAATTGAAAAGCTCATGAATGAGTTTATGGGTGGTAACTAAACATTTTAATACGCGACCAACATGAGTTGAGAACTTGCGAGTCGCGTTTTTTTATTGAATGAACTTTTTTGAAGGTGCCATGTACGGGGTTAAAAATTACCCACATGGAGGAAAGTACATCACTCAAATTAAGCGACTTCAAATCATGGTTAAATGAAGACGCAAGGCATTTTCAAATTATATCCCAAGTCTTTTTCTTGTGCTACGGAATCTTCAACTTAGGTTGGGATGCAGACTGGATAAATTTCGCTTCAGTATTTGCCGGAGCGTTGCTGATTCAACTTATTGTCATAAAATTCGCTAGCATTCCGATGCACAGTATTAAAAGTGCAATCATTACCTCGCTCGGACTTTCTTTACTTCTAAAAACAAACTCTCCTGCCCTTTTCTTTATCGCGGGAACACTTGCTATAGGTCAAAAATTCGCTTTCAAGATCAATGGTAAACATTTGTGGAATCCTGCAAACTTTGCCATAATCATTTTGGTACTTTTTAGTGACAATGCTTGGGTATCTCCAGGACAATGGGGCAGCAGCGCCATCTTGGTATTACTTATTGCTGTGGCAGGTCTCAATGTTATTTCACGAGTAAATAGAATTGAAACTGGTCTTGCATTTATCTTAAGTCTTGCGATTTTAGAATATGGCCGAACCATTCTATACCTAGGCTGGGGGCATGAAGTTTGGCTCCACAAACTAAGTAGTGGCTCGTTGTGGCTTTTCGCCTTCTTCATGATCACAGATCCTATGACATCGCCAAACAATAAAAAGGCACGCTTGATTTGGGCGATGTGTATAGCTATTGCCTCTTTCATTCTCACTAATTTTTATTTCATCAATGCAGCTCCACAGTGGGTGCTATTTGCTCTAACCCCATTCACAATACTAATCGATAAAGTAATCAAAGGAGAAGCCTTCAATTGGCTTAAGAAAAAAGAAATGCTTCAACCTCTAAACACACAAGTTCAATGAAAAAAATAATCAGTCTATTCTTACTCTCCGTGCTTGTGAGCATGCAGAGTTATGCGTTCTGCGGCTTCTATGTAGCCAAGGCAGATGCTACATTATTCAATAACAAAAGTGAAGTTATATTGGTGCGCGATGGTCGTCGCACAGTGATCACCATGAGCAATGACTTTAAAGGCGATGTACGTGATTTCGCGATGGTAGTGCCCGTTCCGGTAGTGCTCAAAGAATCGGATATCCGCGTTACCAAGCGCACTGTATTCGAAATGCTCGATTCTTATTCAGCACCACGACTTGTAGAATACTACGACAATAATCCATGTCAGGAAATGTATTTATATGAGTCAGACGAAGCCACTGTTACATCTACCTCATTTGCGATGGCAAAAAGTGAAGTATTCACGGTACAAGGCAATTCGAATGTAAAAATAGAAGCGCGTTATCAAATTGGCGAATATGACATTCTCATTCTTTCAGCAAAAGAAAGCAATGGATTAAAGGATTGGCTAATAGCAAACGGCTACAAAATACCTGAAACTGCTGCAGAAGTGCTGCAACCCTACATCAAGAGCAACATGAAATTCTTTGTAGTAAAAGTGAATTTAGACAAATTGAAAGGCGGTTCATTTGATTATCTAAGTCCAATACAATTGGAGTTTGAGCATGATAAATTCATGTTGCCAATTCGCCTAGGTATGGCGAATAGCACTGGAAGTCAAGATATGATTGTGTATGCCTTTACTCGCCAAGGTCGCGTAGAATGCACCAACTACAGAACAATGAAAATGCCTACCGATCGTAAAATTCCACTTTTCGTTAAATCTCAATTTGGAGAATTTTACAAAAATCTATTTGCAAAAAACTATAAGCAAGAGGGCAAGAATGCTGTGTTTCTAGAATATGCTTGGAATGTAACTCCCAACTGGGGAATGAAATGTGATCCATGTGTTGGTCCGCCACCTTTGCAGCAAGAGTTTGCAGATGCAGGCGTTTGGTGGGCGAACGATGGAAGTGGTTCACAGACATTTTTCACTCGACTTCACGTACGTTATGAAAAAGCAAAGTTCCCTTCTGATTTGACCTTTCAATTGACTCCAAACAACGAAAATTATCAAGCGCGCTATGTGCTGACAAATCCTGCAACTGGTGAATTCGATTGCGAGGCAGGACAAGAATATTTGGAAAGCCTAAGTGAGCGAAGAAAACTTGAAGTGGATGAGTTGTATGCATTGACAGGAAAAACAGATGCAAAATCGGCCAACTACATTAGGGAATATAATAAGTTTAAAAAAGCCACAGAGAAGAAAAATAGCATACCGTTTTTGCTCTTTGATTGGTGGAAAAAACACGGTGGAAAGTTGATGATTTCATTGACTCTTATATCACTTTCAATAGCAGCAATGCGATTAAAACCCAAGACTAATCTTGCGTTGCAAACTAACAACTAAAGAAAAAGGCCGCCTCGCTGAAAGCGAGGCGGCCGTTTCAATTTTGTATAAATCAGAATTACTTCTTCTCTTCCATGAGTTGACTCATGCCCATCATTTGCTGCATTGTCTTAGACATGCCTTCTGGACTTCCATCCAAGAAAATGACGTTGCCCTTTCCATATTCATCAAAATTCTTGATTGCTTCTGTCCACATAGAGAACATAATCATTGAAGTATCCAAATTAGCTTGTTGCATTTCACGCGCAGCATTGTTCATACCACGAGCAACCTCTTCTCTGAATAAAGCCACACCTTGTCCACGAAGTTGAGCTGCCTCTCTTTCAGCCGATGCCGCAATTTTGATTGCATTACCATCTGCTTCAGCAGCTTTTGTTTTCGTGATCAATAATGCTTGACCTTCGTTTTCAGCAGCTGCCTTCAAGTTATTTGAAGCAACAACCTGGCTCATTGATTTCATGATCGCCTCATCGAAAGTGATGTCATTGATTTGCAAATCTTGAAGGTGGTAACCCCATTCCTCAAGGCTCAAGTCAATTTGTTCTTTCACGTGCTCAACGATATCTCTTCTCAAAAGGAGAACGTCTGCTTGTTTTCTTGTAGCTACAAAAGAGCGGATAGAACCTTCGATTGTTCTTATCAAAGCTTGCATCAAGTTCTTATCATCAACGAATTTGAAAGCCACTTTTTTAATAGTTTCTTCATTTGCATCGATAACAGAATAAAGAAGCATCGATTTAAAATAAACGTTTGCTTGGTCAACTGTCACAGCTTGGAATTCCATCTCTACAGAGCGGTTCTGTGTTGAAATTCTTTTAAAAATCACCTCAATAAAAGGGATGGTAAAGTTCAATCCAGGAGGAAGCACTCTTCTGTATTTTCCGAAAATAGTAACAACCCCAATAGTTCCCTGTTGGATTGTTCTGAATGAACGGAGAAACAGAAATATTGCAAGTGCAATAAAAATGAAATTTCCGCCGCCGATTAGTTCTTTAAGCATTGTATTGATTTTAGTAGTAAATATTTCTTCTCACTTTCGCTACATATTTAGCGAGGCGAATCACTTGCTTGGTGTAACCAAACTCGTTGTCATACCAAACATAAAGTACAACTCCCTTTCCATCCGCACTAACTATAGTAGCCTGCGAATCGAATACAGAGCAACACTCATTTCCGATGATATCACTTGACACTAGCTCTTCGCTGATGCTGTAATAAATTTGATTTACAAGATCTCCTTCCAAAGCTTGCTTTCTTACGATTGCATTTACTTCTTCTTTGGTAGTTGGCTTATTTACGTAAGCATGGATAATAGCTAATGATCCATTTGGGGTTGGTACACGAACAGCATTCGCCGTTAGCTTGTTTGCCAATGAAGGAATCACTTTTGTAACTGCTTTACCTGCGCCTGTTTCAGTAATAACCATATTTACCGCAGCAGCTCTTCCACGACGGCTCTTCTTGTGCATGTTGTCAAGAAGGTTTTGGTCATTGGTATAAGCATGGACAGTTTCGATATGTCCTTTATCCAGATCCAATGCATCGTGAATCGTTTTCAAGATTGGGCAAATTGCATTTGTAGTGCAGCTAGCCGCTGAGAAAATTGTTTCACTTTCAATATCCAAATCGCGGTGATTGATTCCGTAAACAATATTTGGAACTTCCTTTCCAGGAGCTGTCAATATCACTTTAGAAATACCATTTGACTCTAGGTGTTTGCTAAGACCAGCGCGATCTGTTAGCACCCCTGTATTGTCGATCATCAAGGCATTCTCAATTCCATACTGAGTATAATCAACTGTAGCTGGATCTTTCGTAGCAATCATCAAAACGCGTTGACCATTTACAATAAGAGCTTTTCCATCATAATCAATATCAACAGTTCCTTTGAAGCGACCGTGAACAGAATCATTTTCAAAAAGTGCTGCTCTCTTTTTCAAAGAAAGCTCGTCGTTCTCACGTGTTACAATTGCACGAAGACGAAGCTGTTGTCCTTTACCTGCCTGACTTACAAGTTCGCGTGCAGCAAGACGACCGATACGACCGAAACCGTGTAAAACCACATCACGTGGTTCGATTTCATTTCCTTCCTCACTCATGAAGTTGCTCAACTTATCGTTAAGGAATTCACGGTGTGTTTTATAGTGTTCGCGAGCAGTTAACCATTCGCTAGCTAGTTTTCCAATATCAATTTTAGCTGGAGCAAGATCCATTGCTAAAAGTTCTTTTGCCAGATCAGCTGTATCAAATACGCTGATAGGCTTGCCTACTACTTCCGCTGCGTATTTGTGCAGACGAAGAATTTCAGTAATTCTAGTATCCACAAGATGATTGCGGAACAATACCAATTCGATTGATTTTTCAAACAACAATTTCCCAACGCTGTTGGCTAGATCAACTGCTGCCTTTTCTTGATTAACATACACTTTCAGTTCGTTGCTGTAAGTGTCGTTCGCAAGGTTGCTTTGTGACATGGATTAATAATTTTGTTTTTAATTCAAGCTCGGGATTCATTGACCGCGCTCAGGCGGCAAAGGTAGTTCGCTAATTTAGAATTCTCCTATAATATTCCATAAAAAAACCCCGCAATGCGGGGTTCTAATTTTATGTTTAAAAACAAAGACTATCACTGCAATGAGAACCCATAAACGGCCTTAGTGCCATTGGGATAGACGCCCTCCAACAAGACATTGCCTTTCTTATTTTGTAACTCATTTTTCAATTGATCTGGTGAAGTAACACTTGTACCATCAATTTTGGTAATTATGAATCCCTTTTGTATCCCAACGCCCTTTAATTTACCAGGGACTAGTGCAGCAATTTTAGCACCTCCACTTAGCTTTAATGCCTCTTTTTCTGCTAAAGAAGGTTCAACAAATTCGGCACCAAGGCTACCCATATCAACAGGAGCGGTTTCCTTCACGGTAAAATCCTCCAACTCAGCCTTACCCACTCTATTGCGCAATGTGACCGTGACATTCTGCATTTTCCCGCCTCTCCATACTGTTACACCAATTTTGTCACCAGGGCGATAGCGTGCTATTTGCTCTTGGAGTTGTGGCATGTTTTTCACATTACTTTCTGCCACTTTCAGTATCACATCTCCAGCCTGAATGCCACTTTCAGCAGCAGCACCTCCTTCCGTCAATGAATTCACATACACGCCGGCTACTTCTTTCAAACCCTTATCTTTCGCTTGCTCTTCAGTGACATCACTAATTTGAACACCAATAAATGCACGTTGCGCGTGACCGAACTCTATAATATCCAGAGAAATTTTACGGGCTATTGAAGTCGGAACGGCGAAGGAATAACCTGCATACGCGCCAGTACGGGAAGCTATCGCTGTATTTATTCCCACTAACTCTCCGCGTGCATTTACTAAGGCTCCGCCGCTATTTCCAGGATTTACCGCTGCATCAGTTTGAATAAACGATTCTACTGGATAAACCTCTTCATTGGTTCGGCGCTCCGACAACAAATTAATGTTTCTGGCTTTAGCGCTGACGATACCAGCTGTAACGGTGCTTGTCAACTCAAAAGGATTTCCAACCGCAAGCACCCATTGACCGATTTTCACATCGTCCGAATTCCCCCAAGGAATGGCGGGAAGATTTGACGCATCCACTTTTATTACAGCGATATCTGTTGACGGATCACGCCCTACAATAGTGGCTTCATAGTTTTTATTGTTATTCAACGTAACCATCAATTTATCAGCACCTTCAACTACATGGTTATTCGTGATTATATAGCCATCGGGTGAAATAATGACACCAGAGCCAGAACCCATCTGCACTTGTGGTTCTTGTTGATACCCGAAGAAATCAGCCCATGGATTAAATACCTGCTGTGCTTTTGATTGCGTTTTGACGTGAACTACGCCGTTGACTGTTCGTTCAGCCGCTGCTGTAAAATCAAGAGTAGCATCCGGCAATCCAGCGTACCCCGCTGTCATTACGGGAGGATTTGATGAGTCATAAAACGCCGAATTGAATTGTTTTTGGGCGAAAAAGGAATACGCCGCCAAAGAGAGAATGCCACCTAGAAAGGCAGCCACAAAAAGCATAAGATTCTTTTTCAACATAGCTTTATCATTTATTATTTTTCTTGTTGGACCCAAAATTAACGCAGCTTTTTTTTCAGATTGTACGTCCTTTTCTTAAGAAGTGTTAAGCAACTAGACCTCGCTCTGAATGAAATTTTTCGTTAAAGTCCGATACAAAAATAAAAGACTTCGCAAATCACAGTACGTTTGCACTATGAGAAAATTGCTTCCCGCATATTCCGTTTTGATTTTTACACTAATTACTTTCCTAGTAATTGGATGCAGCAAAGAAATTACTGTTGATTTGCCAGACGCTCAATCTCAAATTGTTGTGGAAGGTTCGATTGAACAAGGTCGACCTCCTATAGTTCTTTTGACTTACTCCCAA
>CALRZB010000050.1:0-13111 GCA_943372555.1 Chryseobacterium gleum
CTGGCTATCTCTTGAACGTTACCTCGAACATTACTGAGCTCGACGGCTTTCTGTTTGAACTCTTTACTGTAAACTTTTCTTTTTTCTTTCATTGTGTTAAGGTATTAAATCCTCCTTAACTTAGTGTCCGGACAAACGTAGCACATCCAGTATGCTCCTCCACAAACAAATGTTCCATTGGGATTTTTACAAAAGCCATCGTAAGCTCCTCCGCAAACGAAAGTTCCGTCTGGATTTTTACAAAATCCAGCATATCCAGAAATTATAGGTCTTTTTGTCATTTTATCTATTATTTAATATCCGCTTTACATTCCATTTAGTTTAGAGCTACTCAAGACTTAACAGTAACTTACTAACTTTCACCGCTTAAATTCAGGGCTTGACAAGAATAGCTGTTAAATAATTATCGTTGTGATGCTCAATTTAAACAATATTTTTAACCTATATACTAATCCACCTTATAATAATGGGAAGTTATTTGTTGCAGCCCTGCTTTTCCCCGTCTAAGCCATTTGTACCACTGAAGATTTGCTGTTTTTTGCTTGATGTGTTTGTCTCAATTGTGGCTTTTTTTTGTTTTCAAAAGGTATGGGATTTTTTTTAAAGTTTTTTCAAAAGGATAAAGGAAAAGCTACTTTGAAAACTTTGTCTTTTGCTTACACTTCTTTCAAATATTCCTGAATCTATCGGTTGATATTTATAACGTAGGTTCAAATCCTTTTTCTTTAAACCAATTTTCACTGATCCTATTATTGTCACTTTTAGGTTTTGGGTCTGCTTCATTCACTTTGAATGTTGTCGGCAAATTAACTGCGTGACCAAATATTAAAGCGTGTTGTGTCGGAATTGATGGCATTCTCCGCAAAATGGTTTCTGAAATATGCGGTGTTATTTGTCTAATGTGCGATAAATCTTCTGGGTTTTGTATTCTATGAACAATGAAATTACTGCATTGTGATAAAACTGTTTTTGAAAGTTCACTAGGTCGCTGGGATGAAACAAGTAAAAACACACCGTATTTTCTTCCTTCCTTAGCGATGCGTTCAAATATTTTATTAGCACCATCAAATACTTTCCCTGAATCAGTTGAGATATATCTGTGAGCTTCCTCTAAAACTAGATTTATTGGAATTTCATTTCTATTTGCTGAGTTTCTTAACTTTTCAAAAATCATTCTTGATAAGACACAGGAAACTACTTCAACCGTTTCATCATTAGCAGAGTTTAAATCTATAATTATGACCTGATTTTTCTTTTTTCCTTTTTCTACACCCAAGAAATCATTCAAGAATTCGGCTTCCGTAATTTTCGTAGTACTCTTAGTAAGAAAGTTAAAATCGTCTCTTTCACGAATACTTTTGTAGCGTGTGACCATCGAAGAACAATAGTCACGAATTTGCTTATTTCCGTGATATTCTTCATATAGAATTGCACTTTCAATAGCAAGCCCCAAGTCCGCGAAATCAAATTGTTGTGAGTCATACTTTGGGTCAATTACTATATCTTCCTTTATAAAGCTTCTAACAGACGCTTTAAATGCTTCTTCACTAGTAGTAGAAGGGAAATTACCAAATTTCGCATCAAAAGTCGAAAAGTTAACTGTTGGATTAAATTTCGCTTTTTCTAATAATGAAATTATTCTTTGTCTTTTAGCAACAGGGCTTTCCCAATGTTCAAAAACATACATAATGCTGCAAGCATGAATGTGATGTATTGCTTCTTGAGATAGGTTTTGAGTAAAGCCAAGGGCATTTCTTAAAAGCGGTAATTGTGATTTTTCACTTGCTTTAAGCAATAAAGCCCATTCATCTACATTCAAAAACCAATGAGGAAGTATGAATCTTTCAGTTCCAGAACTTGAATCAATGGAGAAATTCTTTACTTCAATATTTGTATTTTTATTCGTTAACTGTTCAAATGCTTGTTTATATTCACCATTCACATCAAAGAAAATAAACGTGCTACCTGTTGCACTATTATCTTCAAGTTTATAAAGCGTTTGTAACATAGAAGCAATTGTGCAAGATTTTCCACTACCAGTATTCCCTAATATTGCAGAATGACTTCCAAAAAACTTATCAATATCAAGTTTTACTTCATAATCAGGAAAAATCGTTGATTTACCAATGGGCAAAGAAGTATATCTGAATTTACAATCACATTTACCTTTTTTACATGCGTCTGAATCTTTACAAATTTGAACTTTTATGTTTTCAGTTTTGAAAATGGTATCAAGTTCCTTTTCTTTAATGTAAAGAACATCAGAATAGAGAGTTGGATAAACACTTACCCCAAATTCAAAATTTAATGAATCATCTTTTGCATTTTTGATAGTTCCAATCGGTAAGACTTCTAAGAATTTACCTGCTTGAATTTTGCTAAGTATTTGGTCCGTGGGATTTGAGAAAGGAACATTTAAGTCTTTTTCTCGCACACCTGAAACTTCCGCAACTATATAATAATTCTGATAAGGAACAATAACGTAACTGTTCAATTGCGCGAAATAATGAATGTCATCAAAACCACTGACGTTGAAGTTTTCTAAACCACTTAAAAGTTCAACCGAAAAGCGGTCAGAATTAATTGCTACTACTTTACCAATAACTCTTTGTTTATCTTCCTTGGTCATTTTAAGAGATTCTTTAAGTTATTGATTGTTGCTTCCATTTTGTGGTCTAAGTCTTCAGCAGTCAGGTCGGGTAATATGTGTTCTACAAAATTCTTAAAGAAGTATAACGGTGTATAATCCTTTTTGTCATCAGGCCATTTTTCTCCGATTATCCAAATTCTAGTGTCATTCAACTCAAGTAGTTTACCAATTGTATTCTTTTCTGTTGGTTCTCCAATTACTATTAAACGAAAGGAGGGGATTGTAAATGCTTGGAAAATCAAATTATTGATATGCTCATCGCTAAAACTATAGCCGATGGTGACAAGAATATTATTGTTTTGCATCAGTTTTTTCTGAAACTCCCTAAACAAATCAGAGTAAGGACTACCTAGACTAGCATTGTATTTTAACGGTGTGGGATGAATCATTATCGTTTCCTTTTCCCTTAATTCTTCTAATGTTGGTTCTTGAATTTCTTTTACCTTGAAAAGTTTATTTTCTCCATCTGCTTCAATCCAGTTAACTGAACCGTGAATTTTATACAAGTAAAAGAAGTTATCTATTACACTCCACTTTGATTGTGATAAATCCATTTTTTCAGCTAAAGCGTAATTGAAAATTGCAGGATTAAAAAACTTGCTAATGCCGCCTGTAAAGCCATTTACATAATGAATACCAAGCAAATCCATTGCTCTTTCAGAATACAAGTCGTAGTTGGTCGTAAAAATATTTAGTCGTGGTAAAGTAGCATTCCTTGAAAGGAGCTTTCTATAAAATTGTTTGTAAGTTTCTATTAAAGGTTTGTCAATGCTTACCTTTCCTTCTTCTGAATTTGCATTCTCAACGTTCAAGCATTTATCTAATAAAAAGTTACGTGCTTGTTTTATTATAAATTCTACTTTGTTTTCATTGCTTAATTTGGCAAATGGCTTTTCTTCTTTTGAATTTTCTCTAGTCTTTGAATGATAAAATGACAAGCTGTGCAGAGTTGATAAAAATGTTTCAAGGTTAGTAGAAAAGTTATCTTGTTCAATGTCTATGGATAATTCTGTTTTAAGCCATTTTTTTGGTTCTATAAATTCTGTCAGTGAATAAAATTCTTTTGCAAGTGGAGCCATTACAGGGATTCCAACTTCCTTAAAGCCTTCATTTTCTATTTTATAAGATGAACAACCGCTACCAAGAAGAAACGATAAATTTTTATTATCGAGAACCTTTAAAAAAGATTCTTGCAGTTTCTTAGTCTTTGCTTTTAAATCAGCACTTTCTTGACTTTCACTACTTGCATCATCAGGTCTTCCTTTTATATTGGCAAGTGTATTGTCGTTTCCTTTGTAAAAGAATATTTCCTTCATTATTAAGAGCCTTTTGTTAGTTTAGTTTTTTTTGCCTTTCCTTAGTAAACAAGTTAGCCGTATACTTTTCATATAGCCCAAATAAAACCTCCATTCTGTTTGCCTCACTTGTAAAAGCTTGCGATCTATATGCCAAGTCAACAGCTTTGTCTAACTCGTTGTGCGCTTTTATCAAGGCAGGTGGCATTGTCAAAGGGTCGTAAAGGTCCGCCAGGGAATTATCGGGAAATTGGGCTCTAATTTCTAATATTTTTTGAGCTGCGTTTTCAATAGCCTTGATTTGTTTGATTGCAGGTTTTTCCGGAAACGGAAAATTATTATAAACCAACTCATTAGAGTATCGATAATCACTTTTAATCCTTCCACAAATAGTCTTTACCCAAGCCATATGCATAGTTGAAGAGAGTACTCCTAAATGGTAAAGATTCGCACCTTCAATAAACAAACAACTATCACTAGCTATGTAATCTTCGCTGAAAAATCCCATTGGAATAAACTTCCTGTTTTCAGAGGAATGACGTGGAATAAGCACGAACCTATTCGAAGGTTGTCGATCTTCTCCAAACAAAGTAGGGAAGGCTGCCAGCTTTTGTGTTGCTGCTCTATTGCTATTCAACCTATGTTCTTTGACCTTTTCTACCCTATCCTTCACATGTTTTAATTCCAGAATTTCCTTTGGCGACGCTTCTTTAAGCCATAGACACCAACGTTCTAGACCGTTCAAAAATTCATGTGCACTTAATAGAGGTTTCAAGAACTTTTTAGCCTCTGGTTCTAACTTCAGGAATTCCTCCTTTTGCTCGTCACTAAAAATGAAATTCCCGCCGTCATTTGGCATACTTCCAAAAGATATTTCAGGAATGTCGCAAATTGGTTTTCTTCTTTTGAGAATGAATAAATCTTTATAGTCAATTAGGTAGGGGTTAATATTTTTTACTTTAATTTCATGAGGCTCACCACTAATATTTTCGTATTAAAAAATGCTCTTATTTGTCGTGTCAAAAGTTGCAAATCCAATAATTACACAATAGACTGCTGCATTACTTTTCGCCTCATTACTCCACTTGAATGTACGGTGTGCAAAGTGAATTTTCACATTGAACCTTTGCATTAATGTAGCCCATAAAATGCTTGTTTGCTCTCCCTGAACAATTGAGTTCGTTGAAACGAACGCAACTTTGATCGGTGTTCGCTGGATAAACTTTACAGACTTTATATACCATCCAGTTACATAATCGAGTAAACCACTTCCTTGAATATTGTCAAATTGCCTTACGATTTGATCGCGCTGTTTAGATGTCATTATCTTAGAACCAATAAATGGTGGGTTACCAATAATATATGACAAGTCATTCTTTGAAAAGATTAACTCCCAATCTAGCTCTAGTGCATCACCATGAATAATTTTAGCTGACTTCTTCAAAGGTAACCGAATAAAGTACTGTCCGAACTCGTTGCTCACCAACATATTCATTTGGTGATCGATTAGCCACATGGCCACTTCTGCAATTCGCGCCGGAAATTCTTCAAATTCTATCCCGCCAAATTGATCGACATTAATCCAAAGAATACTCTCAATGCTCGTAGCTATTTGTTTTTTGTACTGTTCTCGCAGAATTTCCAACTCTAACAATCGAAGTTCTCTGTAGGTGATCACTAAGAAATTACCACACCCGCACGCGGGATCAAGAAATTTCAGAGTGCTGAGTTTCCGATGGAAATGGGCAAGCTTTGTTTTATTGCCTTTGACCGCCTCAAATTCTTTCCAAAGTTCATCGAGAAAAAGTGGTTTTATAAGCTTAAGGATGTTGGTTTCACTAGTATAGTGTGCTCCAAGATTTCTTCTCTCTTTTGGATTCATTACACTTTGAAACATTGAACCGAATATCGCTGGTGAAATCATACTCCAATCGATATATGTGCAATCAAGGAGAGCTTGACGCATTTTGCTATCGAAACTTGCTGTTGGCAAGTTTTCTTCAAATAACTTCCCGTTCACATATGGAAATTCGGCAAGTTGTTCGTCGATGTTTTTATATCTTTTATCTTTTGGTGTGTTGAGTACCTGAAATAGTTCCTGCAGTTTGGCTGCAAGGTCGCTTCCATCAATATTGGTACGTTGTTCAATGTATTCTTGAAATTGTTGTTTTTCGAAAATGGTTGTGTCTTCGGCGAACAAGCAGAAAAGCAAGCGAACCAAGTAAACTTCTAAAGGGTGACCAGAATATCCGATTTCTTCTAGCCTGTCGTGAAGTTTACCCATTAGTTCGGCTGCTTTAATATTAGCAGGATCTTGTTCTTTGTAAACTTTCTTTTGATAACCAAGTAAATAACCAAAATGCTGAACATTGTTTACGAGATCATTGAGTTTAAACTCAATTGTCTTTGTTTCCTCAAGATCGTATAAGCGGAAATTTTCGAAGTCAGAAATCAAAATGTATTTCGGTAGTTCGTGCTCTTTCAGTCCGTGCAAATAGTCTTTAGCTTGTCCAAAAGCTTTGTCAAGGTTTTTGCCCCGACTTTTCATTTCAATTAAAATTGTCCCCTTCCACAGTAAGTCAATGTATCCATCTCTGTCATCAAGTTTTTTAACCTTGTGTTCAAAGGTTGAAACTCGTTTACTCGTAATACCAAATACATTAAAAAATTCCACTAAAAACGGCTTTGCGTCTGCTTCTTCGCTAGAAGTATCAGCCCATTCTTTTGAGAATTTTAGTGCTCGGTCTTTTATTTCATTCCAGCTTAGTGCCATAACTAACTTGCCTAATCAATTGAATTAATATTTCAAATTGCTCTTAATCCTTTTCATTTCCTTCCTTCTAACTAAGTCAAGACTCAAAAGCAAATCTCAATTTGGTCAAATGTAGCCAAGCGAATTTTCATGCACAACAGAAGAAATGCTCTAGACAAAATTGTTCTCACGTAAAAGTCCGGAATTGACAGTATTTCTTTGGTTAACTTTTGAGTAAAAGGTCAATTTTCGGCAAAAAATGGTTGAATTCGAGGGTAAAACGGTAATTCAATGGTAAAATCTCAGAAAGGCGCCTCCACCAACACCAATTCATTACTGTTCTCACCGCCTTTCTCAATGATTTTGTTGTCTTTCATATACTTAATGTAGTTTTTGGCTTGACGATCGCGGATGGATAGGGCATCCATTAGGGCAACAACGAGCTCTTGGTAGGTTAAGGAGAACTTTCGGCCAAAGATCTCACGGGCTATGTCAGTGAGATCGTCCACTTTTCGTTGTTCTTGAGAGTCTTTGCTCTTCTCCCCGAGGTAAACGTGATGATTTTTCTCCTTGTCCCATCCAAATTGAACAAGCGGCACTTCCAGAGGGCTGCCGTCACGAACTTTTAAAGCTTTGATTACGCTGCTATTGTTGTCGTCATCCTTTTCAACAGAAAGAATACCCGCTGCTTTACGCTGAATCTCCGAACCTAAGTGACCACGAAGCTTCAATCCTGAAGGAGCGAGGTGAAGAACAACCACAATCAGGGTTTTATAAATACCAGCTAGACGGAATAGCTCCTCGACAAGCTGAACAGACTTCTCCTCATCATTAACTCCGTCAATCAAATCAGCAATACCGTCAATAACTACCATGTGTATTCCTCCAAATTGGTAGTAGAACTTGTCCATGCTCTGCAAAATACTCTGCATTCGATCCTTCCGTGAGAGACCGACCATACAATAGGCCTTAAACCAATTCGGCGGTTTTTGCAAATTGGAACGTTTCAGTATGAATGTAAGATTCTTGTAGAGCTGATCTTCAGATTGTTCGGTATCGTAAACTAGAACGGCCTTTCGATCAAGATTTTGTTTGATCTGAGTTCCAAGTGTGTCAATACCTTTGTCATCCAAGCAAATGGCACCTGAGATGATTCCACCGAGATAATTTGTCTTTCCACTTCCTTCACTGCCTGTAATACAAAGAAGGTTCCCTGGTGCACCAATGGTCACCTCGTTAATTGTGATTAATGGCTCTGGCTTAACGGGAGGATTATCAAAGTCAATTTCACAAGATTGAAGTACCGACATTGTTTCCTCGTAAATCTTGTCGAGCATTTCACTGAACAAGCGCATAAGGTCAACCTTAGTTTTTCCTATTCGAAAGAAATCCGAAACGTCCTTTTCAGTTTTATTTCCCGCCAAAGGAAGCACAAGCCTTCTCATATCATAAGCGGCAAAGGTCTCTAAATGCTTCATGGAGGCCTCAAGACCAGTCTTATCGACATCATAAAGCAGTGTAACATGCTTAAATCGAAAGGAAAGTCTTTTAATAATATTCTTTGGAATAGTAGCGGTCTCGCTATTAAAGCAAATCGCAGGTAATCCTCGGGCAGCCAAACTGAGTACATCCTTTTCGCCTCCGGTGATGAAAAGTACATCACCACGGGTAGGTAATTGCTCCAATCCAAAGACGTAGCCCTCAAGCTTGATGCCAGTGTAAAGAAATCTCAGTTCCGAGTTTGGACGATACACTTTCACGTAGTTCTTTCCCAAGTAACCAAATATGGGCTCCGAGCTAGTGCTTTTCAAAGAATAAGGCTTTCCTTCTTTTGAGACTCCAGAAATCTCAATAAGTGAGCAAACGCTATACTGTTTCAAGATTTCTATTGAGATTCCATATTGATTCCAGAAAGCTAATTCGGCCTCACTGAAATCTTTGATTTTAGGGACTTCAAATTTCAAAGGGGCCAATTGTTCGACATCGCTTTCTCTCTTAACCTCAGTGGGGGGCGAAGGCTTTCGAGTTAAATATTGTCGAGCAATTGGCTTTGATTGATCTCCAAGCATGAGTCCAAGTGATTGATCAATCAAGTTCAAAATCTCGATGAAATCATGCTTATCCGAGCAGTTCTTTTGATGTAAAAATCCTACGAGAAAAAAGCAATCTCCAGCAAAGTTTACCTCTCCAAAATCTTTGATCTTATAGGTCTTTGATTTCGTGTCAAAGTAGACGTGACATGATGCTTTCTTATCATTATAAAATGGGTTAAGGAATTTTTTGCCTACTCTCCAATCTCCTGGAATGAAATAACGGAATACATCCAAGCCTCCGTTGGTCGATTGAAGAATCTCTTCTTTGGTTAACGCCATACATACCGCCTCGATTAGAGAATACTCGGTTCTGGTTTTATTACATTCTTTAGCATCAGATTTTCGATATCCGAAACTCTGTAAAAAATCCGTCTTTTAACCTTAGTGTACTGCAGGTCGCCGGAATCTCGATATCTCTCTAGTGTCCTTCTGCAAATCTTCAAGATTCGACAAGCCTCGAAGGTATCGACGAGATCGTCCTCCAATAGCTTCTTTCGACTTTGCATATTTTCAACTTTGCTCTGAATATCTTTCAGAGTGGCCATGATTTGCTGAAAAGCTTCTGATTGAATAGTTATGACTTCCATGTGGTTCAATTGTGAGTGCAAGACTATTTCACTTGATTTAAAACCGTTGGCAGGCTGTTAGCAGCCTGCATAAGATTTTCTCAACTGAAATTGAAATAGAGTCAATTAATGTCGTATCAGTTTCGACGACTTCCTAGGTCATTGTCTTTTCTTGACACGTAATCGGAAAATGCAGTTTTTAGCTCCTCCATGAATACCGCGGTTTCAGTTTTTCGATCACGAGCTTTTGTTAATTTAGAACCAGCTCCTTTGACCGTGTGATGAAAGAGTTTTTCGAAAGTTTGCAGCAGGTGCTTCTTATTGAACTTGCCGGAGCTGCTTCGAATAGCTTTTGTCTCGTAAAGAGCAGTGGTCAACTCGAGTAGGTCGGTATCAGATTTATTCCAAACAAGTTGCGGGGCATCCGGATATGGATGAGACTCCGAATTCTGTGCAGATTCATTCGGGAATTTAGTAGTGGGGTAACCAATCGAATCTCGGAGAAGTCTGAATCTGTTTTGTAATGCTCTGATTTTTCGGGATAAAAACTCTTCTAATGAAGACACAAGCATCTTCTGAATTTCGAAAAAGTGAAGCATTTTTTTTTAAGGACATCTAGTAATTTGATGTCGCTTCGATATTTGAGAAGTCCTTCAACCTGAATACTGTCAAGTATCAATGCTTGATCCTCAGGAAGGTAAGTGCTCCTGATACCTCGAAGATCGGAATAAAGGAATTCAAGAAAATCGAGCGAATCTATCATGTTATGATATTTGGAATAATCCGATTCGACCTGCTCCTTTACCCTACTTGAAATTTGATTAAGATGAACCCAATAGTCGTATGGGTGAATAAATGAATTGATACTAAAGAGTGTAGAATTTTCGGTTTCAAATAGGTTAAGCCGAGACTTGGATTTTATCTTCATTTCAACCTTCCGTACTGAAATTTCTTTCACCACTTCACTGAAGACCTGATGCATAAACTTGATAATTTTTTCGGTTGCTTTCAACGAAGGGAGAAAGAAATCGTTTCAATTTTTTTCAGTGCAGTTGTGCAATTGAATCAGTAGTGCAAAAGTGCAATCCCCTATATATAGGGATTGCACTATTGCACTGGATACATGATTCGGGGGGAGTGCACTATTATTTTTTTGAATCTCGAAGAATCAACTTCAAGTCAGCTGGAATTTCCATAGGAGTAAGTGGCGGCACATTTGATCCTCCTGTATTTCCAACTGGTATTTCACCGATGAACGATTTTAATCCTCCAATAAGAAGTCTCGGTATTTGACCTAAAACCTCTTTTCTATTCTTTATTTTGATAGCAAAGACAAACATTTTCCAATGAACAATAGTATGCTCAATGGGCCATGCTTGTCCAAGTACATGAGCTCTTTCTAAATGATTGAAGGATTCTTTAAAATTTCCGGATGAAAACGCCAGATTCGAAAAATTCAATTCTTTCTCCACCTCAATTTTCAACTTTCTTGGTATCAAAAAATGTATTTTCATAGAACAAACCTAACTAAAATATATCAATGTCGCTCGGATGAGAAATCGCGACCATGTTGGAATTAGAGGTTTTCTGATATTGATCTCGCCAAGAAATTTTCAAAAGCGATTCTTGAATTCCTATTTTCTTTTAAAGTTGGAGAAGCGTATTTCAAATCAGATTTATGCTATCTTTGTACAAGTGAGAATAATTGCCTCGATATTAGTAGTCTATGTCATGATCATGTGTTTGATCCCTTGTGAGCATTCTCACGGGGATATTCATTCGTCTCATTCTTCCACCGAACATAACTCCGATTCAGGGCATGAAGAGGACGAGCGGTGCTCTCCGTTTTGCGTTTGTGCCTGTGTAAAAGGAGTTGAACTTACTGAAAAAATTGAATCACAATTTTCTACTTTTATTGAGGTGTCATCAATTCAAATCTTCTCTTTCTCGGAAAATCTGCACAGCGATTTTGTACCGAGTTTCTGGCAGCCTCCTAAATTATAATTATCCATATTAACGGAGTTCTCCGTTATCCAAAGTGCTTTTCTGTACTAAGGAACTTCACATAGTTTAATTCATACGGTGGGAAATATTTTCCTTCTCCGTGTAGCGCTTATTACATATGTTCAATAAAATTATTTCCTTCTCGATAAGGAATAAATTCATCATTTCGTTGATGACATTGGGTATTATTGTTTATGGGTTATATTCCTTTACTCAATTACCTATTGATGCTGTGCCTGACATCACAAATAATCAGGTACAAGTTTTTACTCTCACACCAACATTAGCGACACAGGAGGTCGAACAACTCGTCAGTGCCCCAATCGAACGTTCGGTCGCTTCACTTCCAGATATCGAAGAAATAAGAAGTATATCTCGATTTGGGTTGAGTGTTGTTACAATTGTTTTTAAGGAAAAAGTAGATATCTATTTTGCAAGACAGCTGGTGCGTGAAAGGCTAGCTGAGGCTGAACAATCTATTCCTACTGGAGTAGGAACTCCGGAATTATCTCCAGTCAGTACAGGACTTGGAGAGGTGTATCAATATTTGGTAGAAGCTGATAGCGCGTACAGAGATAAGTATGACGCCATGAAACTTCGCGAAATCCAAGATTGGATTGTTTCTCGACAGATACTCGGCACACCAGGTGTTGCAGAAGTAAATAGTTTTGGTGGTTTATCCAAACAATACGAAGTCGCAATAGACCCTGTTTTACTTCAAAGTAAGAATATTTCTATCATAGATGTTTTCAATGCTTTAGAGAGTAATAATGAGAATACAGGAGGTGGTTACATTGACAAAAAGCCAAATGCATACTTTATTAGAGGTTTAGGATTAATAAAATCCTTAGATGATATAGAGGGAATTCTTGTAAAGAATAATGATGGAATTCCTGTATACATACGGGATATCGCGAAGGTTCAATTTGGAAGTGGAACACGCTACGGTGCAATGACCGCCGACGGAAACGGTGAAGTAGTAGGTGGAATAGTCATGATGCTTAAAGGATACAATAGCGCACAAGTTGTATCAGATATAAAGGAAAAGCTTCCTGTTATCCAAAAGTCATTACCTGAGGGTGTTAAGGTAACTGCGTTCTTGGATCGAACGAATTTAGTAAACAGAGCGATGGGTACAGTTAAGAAAAACCTAATCGAAGGCGCTCTTATTGTAATTTTTGTACTTATTCTTTTTCTAGGCAATTTAAGAGCTGGGCTTATTGTGGCTAGCGTTATTCCGCTCTCGTTGTTGTTCGCAATTATTATGATGAATATTTTTAAGGTGAGTGGAAATCTCATGTCACTTGGTGCAATTGACTTCGGTCTTATTGTAGATGGAGCTGTCATCATAGTAGAGGCTACCATGCATTTTCTAGTCGTTAATTATGTGGGTAAAAAACTTTCAAAAAGGGAAATGGACGAGGCTGTTTATGAAAGCTCTTCGAAAATTAGAAGTGCAGCGGCGTTTGGAGAAATCATTATCCTAATTGTTTATCTTCCTATTTTGACCTTGGTAGGTATTGAAGGAAAAATGTTCGGTCCAATGGCTCAAACGGTTGGATTTGCCATCATTGGAGCCTTGCTTCTCTCTTTGACCTATGTTCCAATGATGAGTTCCTTATTTTTATCACGAGACATCAAAAATAAGCGAACATTCAGTGATCGTATGATGGAATTTTTCCAAAGAAAGTATCTTCCAGTAATTCAATGGACACTTACAAAGAAAAAGACCGTTGTAGCGGTTTCATTGG
>CALRZB010000051.1:0-13034 GCA_943372555.1 Chryseobacterium gleum
GCTGTTACGGTATATGTTAATGAATAAGTACCAACCGTATTCGGAGTGAAAGTATTTCCATTTAGCATAGGTGACGCTGCGCCGGTCCATATGCCTCCTGCTGCCAAAGTGATAGCAGTTGAATTCAAACATGGATCGATATCCGGACCTGCATTTGCGGATGGTAATGGTGTTACAGTAACTGTTACATGATCAGAAGAAATACATCCTGCACCATCATTTACAGAGACAGTATAAGTTGTAGTGGTGGTAGGTGAGATGGTGGGATTAGCCACGTCGTCGCTGCCAGAGAGGTTGGTCCAATCGTAGGTATATGTGCCGCTACCGCCTGTGGCTGTAGGCACTCCACCAATGGTGATAGATTGGCCACTACAAATAGTGATGTCTGCTCCAGCGTTAATTGTACACTGGGCGTTTAGTCCAATTGAAAACAACTGAAATAATACGGCAATTGAAGCTGCCGTGAGGACTTTTGGGATGTGGATGTGCGTCATTGTTCCTTTTAAGGGTGTTAAGAACTGTGGCTTTGCACGCGGCTTTTCCTCACATAGTTGCCATGAACGGAACATTTTGAGGTGTAAACACTCATAAAATGAGCTACGAACGCGATCGAAAGGGCTTAGAACTTATCGAACTTGAAACAGGAACAGACTTCAATTGAAGCTTGAAAAAATGAGCACGGATGAGAAATATTAGACTATTAAAACGCATTAGGGTGGTGTTTGGGACAAAATTAGAACAAAAACCCAAGTTATTAACAATAAAAATCAAATAACTTTAAGTAAAGCCATCTAAAGTACTGATTAACAACAAGAAAAACCAAACACCCCCTATGCATTTATTAACATTCAAGCTTAAGCAGCCTCCACAATGCAGGCAAAACGGTCGTATTGTTCCATGAAAGCTCGCTTCCATTCCGCATCAAATGGAGGCAATATGTCGAGTATCTTATTATAGTCTTTTCGGCCAGACATGTTTTTTCTAAAAAACATTTGATGCTCTTCATGAAGTGAACAAAATGCAAGCAGCACACGAAGGATATTTCGATCTAGAAAATCAAATAGTTCCCATTGCGATAGTGGCCCGTTCAAAACATGCACACGGCCATCTTTTAAAAAGCCAATTCTACAATCACCGTATTTTCGAAAATGAAAAATACCGCCCTTGTAATATTTACCTTGAATGGCGCGATGGTCAAAAATGCCCATTTCATGAACTTGTGCAAATCGCTGTTCCAATAACAAGTTCATCAATGCCTGACTGCTTGACCATTGTTCTCCGCTAGTAATAATTTGAAGATTCTTTTTCATGACCCTTTGTTTTGTACAAAGAAGCCATGTCAGATTGTAAAGGATTTACAAAGTAGAAATTATTTTACAGCAGCATGCCAAGCCTCATACTCTCTCAAAATAGACTTGTAAAGTAGATCAGCCACCTTGCGAGCACCTCCAGGAGTGAAGTGAGTATAGTCAGGACCAGCATAAGGCGGATTGTTTTTCACCCAGCTAATCATAGAGTTCTTCCCTCCCATCACCGAATACATATCCCAAAAAGCGCAGCCCTCAGCAAATGCAGAATCGCGCATCGCCGCAACCACATTCTCCAAATAGGGCCAAGTCTGATATACACCATTAATACTAGTGCTCATATCAGAAGGACCTATAATAAGGAATGAGGCATTGGGATTTAATGATTTCAAGTATTGAATCTGCGATTGAAAAAAATTGGCATAATCACGTGCAGACTTTTCACCGGATATATAAGGAACAGAATTGCCACCGAATTGCATAATCACGAACTTTACGTTCAAATCAGTCATCTCTGTTCGCAATTCACTTCCATCAATTTTTCTAAAAATATTTCCGTTACTTCCACGAAGAGCGATGTTGTCCACGTGCACTCCCTTAGTTGATTCTAAAAGGACAGCTTGAACATCTGGACTATCAGCTCCAGTGAAAATAAATCTGAGCTTCTTTGGTGTATTGCTAAATCGCCAAGTGTGTTTGATCACGCCTTCTGTAGGAGCAAAAACTTCACTCTCTACAATGCTGTCGTTCACCATCACATCGATTCTAACACCAAATTTGTGATGACCAAAAAACATAGTAGCCTCATTGTATACGCGACATGTAGAGGCCGACATTCCAGAAGGACGAAACTCCAACCAAGCAGTGGTGCTATCGGTGGAAACAATTTCGGCAGCAGATTTTTGGGATGTATATCTTCCGAAGGAAGCCATTACACCATATTTATTATGCCCTGCTTTGCCTTCGTCAAAACCATAGGCAGTATATCTTTTCCAGTTGCCACTTTGACTTTGTGAGATAGCTGCGCTTGATGCAATCGGCACTGGACTGACAAGTCCTGGCCCCGTTCCTCCAAAATCACCTTGCCATTTTTCGCGAAGCATTGAAGTCATTCTATCGACTTCAATCTGCGAATCTCCATAATGAAGAATATGAATGTTTTCTCCCTTATCGCGCGCACTATGTAACGCCTCGAAAAAGGAAAACATGGGAGAACTATCTTCGTTTTTAAACTGCAAAGAAGTAATCGCTTGAATGCGCTGCACTTTGAGAGAGTCAATACCTGTTGTATCGGAAGAAGCGCTATCTAGTTCAGCCAAAAAAGCTCCAACATCTTCAATTTGATTTACGGATGTAGTATCAAAAGTGGATTCCCAGGTCTTAAACTTAAGAGGAATACCAGCTACATTGATTCCATCTTTTGGGAATATCAACATCAAAGCTGTGCAGCCAATAGCTACAGCAACTAAAACAATAAGGGTAATCGCAGGGGTGACTTTCTTCACAGGATATTACTCTATGATTTTAAACTCTGTTCTTCTATTTTTTGCTCTTCCCTGCTCATTTGTATTATCGCCGATTGCAACTGTTTCGCCATAGCCTTTTGCAGAAACACGTGAAGCCTCGATTCCTTTGCTTACAATGTATTCAACAACCGCTTTTGCTCTATTCTCTGACAATAACAAATTGGCATCATCGGCACCCACGTTATCCGTATGTCCTCCGATTTCAATCTTCACTGTCGGATTTTTAACCAGCAAATCTGCCAACCGATCTAACTCTACTTTTGATTCAGAAAGCAATGCAAAGCTATTCGAATTAAAGAATACATTGTTCAATACAACATTGGCACCGACTTTCATTTTTTGCAATTGAATATTCAATTCGAAAGGTTGATTTCCTGTATGATCCTTTAGAGAGAAATTTTCGCTGTGAAATAAATATCCATCTCTGCTCACATTCAACGCATAGTCGCGACCTGAAGGAATACACATGAGGAAGTCACCCAACTTGTCGTTGCTATATGTTTCGATCATTGTTTTGCCCGTTTTCAAATCGATTAGCTGAAGCTTTGCTCCTAGTTTTTTGAAACTTAGTTTATCTGAAACTATTCCATGCACATAGGTTACTGTGGCTGGACGAGCGAACTCAGGTAATTCGAACGTATAAAGATCCAAACCTCCCATTCCACCGGGGCGTTCACTAGCGAATAGCGCTAGTTTACCAGCAGCCGAAACTTGCAATGAATTTTCATCAGCCATCGTGTTGATTGGATATCCAAGATTCACAGGAGTATCCCATTCACCGCTTGGAAGTAATCGACTCATAAAAATATCCAGACCACCAAGCCCGGGGTGACCATTACTGCTAAAATAAATTGTATTGCCATCTGGATGAATCATTACGCTTTCTTCTTCGAAATCAGTATTTACTTTTCCAGGAATCTTTTGAGCAGGAGCCCATTTTCCATTATCCATTATATAAGAAAAATAAATGTCTTGTTCTGAAATACCTCGTGCAGTTCTCTTTCCTCTCACAAAATATAATGTCTTGCCATCCGCGCTAAAACTTGGTTGTGATTCCCAACTTCCAGTGTTGATTCCTGCGCCGAGGTTTTTCGCGGGTATCCAGTTATTGCCTGTTTTCATTGTATAAAACAAATCGCAACTTCCCATCCCCTGACGTTGACCGCCCCATTGACCGTCGCCTGTTTCGCAAGCTGTGAATATGATCGTTTGTCCATCAGCACCTAAAGAAGGAGCTCCTTCGTTCATAGGCGTGTTGATTTCAACGACAGGTTGAGATAGAATCCAGCCTTTTTCATCTTTTGTAGAAATAAAGAAATCTTCTTGAAACCCAACAGCAGAGCGTGAATCGGCAATTTTTCTAGTAAATAATAAAGTAGACTCATCCGCTGTAATACATGGATAGTATTCATCAAATTCGGTATTGATTGAAGGACCGAGGTTGATTGGATTGAACTGCACTGGACTTCCCATCGCATTTTTAGCATAGACACAGCTAGAAAGTAAAAGCATTCCTCTCTTTTCAAGTCTGGGAGTAGTGTGCGGCATCTTCACATATTTGCCAGATGCCAATTCAGCATTGTTATAATCTCCTTCAGCAAAGTAGCATTCAGCAAGCATGAGCCAGCCCTCATTGTAATAACGTTCGTCTATTTCCAATGCTTTCTTCAAAGGTTCGATTGCATCATGTGTTCGACGAGTATCATCGAAAACCTGCGCCATCAGATACCAGGCTTCAATAAATTTCGGTTCAGTTTCTACAGCGTTTTTCAACCCTTGAATTGCTCCCTCGTAATCGCGGAGATCATAAGCTGCAAGAGCTTCTTCAAATTGCTTAATTGCTTTTTTGCTTGAGATAGTATATTCCTGCTTTTTCCCTTGAGCAAAGAGCATCATAGGGAAACCAATTATTGCGATAAATAATAATATTCTCTTCATTACGTTCGGGGTCTGATTTTGAACCTTTCAACATTCGAGCCGAAAGTACCATCAACGGCCGATTGAAAAGGATCTACTCAAAATTAATTTTCAACCACAGACACCTCAAACTGAGTATTTGAGCTGACGTGTTAATAAGACTTAACAACGAATTCGCTGAAATAGCTTTAATCGGGACTATTTTTGCCCGTTTTTATTCAGGATTTGAAATGACTCTCGAACCATTAGAGCTGCTGGAGATTAAGGAAGGCAAGAAGCTCTACGACTACCAAAACGACGCGCTTGAAAAGATTTTCGAGCGTATTCGTAAATTCCCCGAGAAGTACAACTTGTGCTTCCAACTGCCTACGGGCGGTGGTAAAACGGTCATTTTTTCTGAAATCGCGAAGCGATACATCGCAGAAACTGGCAAGAAGGTACTTATTCTTACTCACCGCGTCGAGCTTCTCGGGCAGACTAGCCGCATGCTCAACGAATTCAACGTCAAGAATAAAATCATCGTCAGCAAAGTAAAAGAACTACCAGATCAAGAGAGTTATGATTGCTTTGTAGCGATGGTGGAAACGCTTAATAATCGTCTTCGCGACGAGAAAATAGAGTTAGAAGAAGTTGGGTTGGTAATAGTCGATGAGGCCCATTACAATTCATTTAGAAAACTATTTAAATGGTTTGAAAACAACATCATACTTGGTGTTACCGCAACTCCACTTTCAAGCAATATTCGTCTGCCGCTTTACGAAAATTATCATGAGCTCATCGTTGGTGAATCTATTTCTAGTTTGATCGAAAAGGGCTTCCTTTCAAGAGCCACAACCTATAGTTATGATGTTAGTCTTCATTCCTTGAAAATTGGAATCAATGGAGATTACACTGTTAGCTCTAGTGAAAAGCTCTATGGTAATTTCTTCATGCAAGAAAAATTGCTTTATGCTTATGAGCAGAAAGCGATGGGAACCAAGACGTTAATATTCAACAACGGTATTAATACTTCAAAGTCGGTACAGGCCATGTTTGCAGAAGCTGGCTATGACTGCCGTCATTTGGATAACACCCATAGTGAAACGGAACGAAGAGATATTTTGGAATGGTTCAAAACCAAACCAAATGCAATTTTGAGTTCTGTATCCATCCTTACTACAGGTTTCGATGAACCAACAGTAAGGACGATTATACTGAATCGTGCTACCAAGTCTCTCACCCTTTATCACCAAATGATTGGCCGTGGTTCACGCGTTATTCCCGGCAAAACGGAGTTTAACGTTATTGACTTGGGTAATAACTCTCGTCGTTTTGGACTTTGGGAGCAATACATTGATTGGCAAGACATATTTGTGCATCCGCACGCTTACATTGAAAGCATTACAAGTGATGAGGTGATGGAACGAGAAATGAAATATGAGATGCCTGAAGAAGTGCGCGCTCGTTTCATGTTATCACCCGTTATTGACTTTGATATCAAAGAAGAATATGTTCGTGTAATGCGAGCAGGAGGAAAAGCGAAGGATGTATTGGCGAAATCGGTGATGCAGCATTTTACTATTATTTCTGAAAATGCTGTAGAACTTGATGATGCCTTGGAACTTGCAAAAATCTTGGAGCCAGATATTAAAAGTCGTGTGAAGCATTACAGCTATTGTATTAGCAAATCAACTGATAGTTATTTGGAATGGCTAAGGGATGAGTATAATAGAAAACTCAATCAAACCCTGAGAGCGCATTACCTTCAATAAACTGTATACTAAACTGCTAAGATGAAATTCACCCTTTAGGGGTCACATCTTTAATTAGTATGGTGTACATTCGGCCCTTCCAAATCGAAATTGGAGGAGATTAACCTTATAAAGAGAAAGAAATGAAACTCAAAACGGACAACATCTTTCAGGTAATTGAAATAAAATCAACACCTGCAAAAGTGTATGAAGCTTTGACTGTGGAAAGTGTGCATGCTGAGTTCACTGGAATGAGCGCTAGCATCATCGACGCAGTTGGAGGCGCATTTGAAGTTACTGACGGGGAAAGCTTTGGTTATGTTGTTTTCTTGCAAAAAAACAAAACGATTGTAAAATCTTGGAGTCATAAATCATTTATGGCTGGATTTTTCACCACAGTGCATATCGATTTAGAAGAAACCCCTGAAGGAACACGCATTAACTTTAATCATCTTGGTGTTCCTGAAGAACACAGCGGGTGGTTAACGGAAGGATGGAAACGTATTTATTGGGAGCCTTTAAAAGCTTATTTGGAAGATCCAACCCATTAATAGCATTTAACTTGTTCTTCTTTCTTGCGAAATAGATTCATAAATCCGCAAGAGAACTCATCCCAATTATCAAACTCTTCTTGGTACAATACGCCTACGCCTTGCGTATATGGTGATTGTTGAACTGTGACCATTCTAAAGTCATTGCTCTCATTGTAAACCACAAGTCGAATCTTTCCTTCGGGAGTGATTTTGTATTCTAGTCGAATATCTCCAATCAAGTTCGATGGATTTTGGTTGGCTGTATTTCCTCGACTCACGCCTACGTTGCTGCTAATTGCCAAACGATCGTTGAATAGCTGAGTGCTCAATGCTAGCGCAATTTCCTCATTACTGATTTCATCACCAGGTCTATAATTGAAACCAAGGTTGAAGTCATCGCTGATTTGGCTTAGCCAGTTGGATATCTGCGATGAAAGCAACTCTGTTCCATTTTCAGCAAAGGCATTGGAAGAAGCAGACGACTCACGATTAATATTTGGAGGACTCACAAAGCGCCGCATAACGAGCAAGGCGAAAGCCTGTCTGTTTCGTTCTTGATCGGTACTGATTACGCTTTGCACGCGACTCTTGGTTACCTCATCTACTGTGGGCAATTCGATTTCGAATGACACACTAGGTTTAAACATTTTACCAGAAAGATTCATCACAAGGTCAATCGGAACGCGTTGACCACTAGAACCAGTCACATCATCTGGGAGAATATCTTTAAGGGATGCTGAAACCTTGTAAACTGTTTTGAGATTCAAATCGGCGGCGAAAGGATCACCGTACCAGGAAATTGTTCCTCCTGGTCTCACCGAGAATTCTTTGCTCAAGAGATTCTTCAGGGTAAAGAGGTAATTTCCTTTCACGAGCTCAACCGTGCCGTACATATTGAAAGTCGACAGATTATTGATGGCCATATTTAAGTGCCCTTTTCCTTGTCCTTTCATCACATCTCCAATTGCCTCATCAAAAATGATTTGGAAATTTGCGTCAGGAGTAATGTCGAGGTCTAGATTCAGTTTGATACCGCTCAAATCCAATGGCTGTTCGATTTCTAAAGAGTCCTTATTAATAAAATGCACGAAACTATCAAAGGTGACATCACCGGTTGAATTCATCGGCATTGAGAGAGATGTCTCTTTCTCAGTTCGCAGATTAATATCAAACTCCAATTGGTCTTCATAACCAAAGATGTTGACGTATCCAGTAGTTTTGGCTTTACCATAATACATCGAGTTCATTTCTTCTGTCGTATTCATAGCGAGCATGGGTTGATCCATGTCGATCATAATATCGAAATTCCAATCAGCGAATACATTATGGAGAATCTGACCAGTTAAAAATCCTGGCACTTTTTCTTGGTCACGAATTCTGATATGGTCGAAGGTGAACATATCAGAATAGATTCCTATTTTTTCCTCGATGTAGTATTTGGTATTTAGGTAGTATACAAAAATGCTCGCATCTTTAAGATAAGCTGTGCCATTTAGTTGCGGAGCTTCTGGAGTTCCTGTAATTGCAATTGTGCCAGAAGTAAAACCTTGAATATCCAAAACGCCTTCACCCATGAATTCGTTGATGAATGCCAGATCGAGGTCGTTTACCGTGGCTATCAAGTCAATAGGACTTTCTTCATCCTGAAGATTGTAATAGCCGGCAAAATTGAGAGGCACAAATTTTTCCTTTTCTAATTCACCATCAATTCGAAGACGTTTTCTTGAATTATCGTATAAACTTTCGACGCATAAATCTCCGACGAGATAATCATTCAACTTGAAATTGAGCAATGCAATATCATTGGTGAAAATCATATCATTATATACGTTTCGCAATGCAGCAGTGCCGGTGAGCGTTCCATAAAAATTTGGATTTCCCCCGATAAATGGATTGAGATTACTTAAGTCAAAAGCATTGATATTGATATTCAAATTCTCCTTTGGTCTTTCGGAAATTAAACCTTCCAACTCTATACCCTGCCCTTTGCTATTAGCGGCAAAATTGGCAAACTTCACTTCTGTGCTGTCAAGCGAAACACTACCACCCTCTTTGAAAGACCAGTTCTGATCATTAATTCGGACTGAACTTTTGCCAAATTGAAAATCGTAGTTCTCATATCCTCTAATAGCGAGTTTACCATTGATATCTCCAGAGTGAAGTCCATCCTGATTTCCCCACGCAAGAGCAGTGTAAACAGTATCTGCATCCACTCGGGCATCTATGGCAAAGTCAACCATTTCGAGCGTGTTGCCCACAACAAGTAAATCAGAATTTAGAGTCACATATAGCGATTGATCTGGTCGGCGAGCATCGACGGTTAAGGACTTCACTTTATTATCCTGATACGAAATACTATCACTAGAAATATTTACTTCAAAGAATGAATTCGGTTCATCTACCAAAAAGTCAATTCTTGTATTGGCTGCTATCTTTAGATCGGGAATGAAAATTTCAGACACCTGGGAAAAATCAAAAACCTTCAAGGTTAATTTGAAATCTTGCTCTCTATGTCTGCGTCCTGGTGGTTGATAGTGGGGAATGATTTCGGAGATAATTTCTTCAATAGAAGGTCCTAATTCTGCGAGATCGAACTTCCCTTGTATTTGTGCATTTGCGATATCAGACTCCAATGTAATCTTGAGGTCTCCTGCTCTATCTGCCTTGAGTTGCAAATGTGATAAATAGTAATCCTTTGATTTTGCGCAATACGTGATATCATCTAGTACAATTATGCCTTCAAAATTTGCGAAATCGAGACCTTTGCTTTCAGCTGCAATGTGGCCGCTAATAGAAGAATATCCGTATTCGGTTAATATTCCCAATTGTTCAAGATTCGCGGTTACAATTTCAGAATCAAAATTCAGTGTTGGTTTTGACTCTTTGAAATCAATTGTTCCAGAGAAACCCATTTCAATATTCTCATCATTTACAAAAAAGTCGCCACTGAAATATCTCTTTTTGAAGGTACCATCAAGCCCGATGTTCTTGAAATTATAATTGTTTGCTGTAATCGAACTTATTTCTCCTTCAAACGCCGCATCGAGTGTTGCCAGGGCCAAACCTTGACCTTCAATTCTAACATCTGACGTTACAGGTCCGAGATTAGGATCATTGTAGAACTTCGAAAGATCGAATGCTGTGGTCTTCAAGGCGCCGCTGTATACGTAGTCGTCCAATTTTGCATCTTCTCTAAAAGCAATATCACTACTGACCATGCCTATGGCAGTATTCAAATCGCCGTAGGCTACAAAATCATTCAGAAACCCTGTGAAATTTCCTGTGAAAGTCATTTGGCCAAGCTGTTCAAAATTCGTTGGTGTCTTAAGAAAGTGAATTTCGTTGAACGGTGGCAAGGGAAGTCTATCTAACTCCCGCTTGTTGGTTGTAAACTTGGTGACATCTAGATTAATGAATGTTTGATTCATATCAGGAAGGCCGTCCATCTCGAAATCACCTTTGAATAAGGAGTTTTCATCGAACTGGATTTCTACTTTCTTTCCTTTAAGTTCAGATACTTTCCCTTTAAAATTTCCTGATATAATAATTTCTTTGTTCAGTCCTTGTAAGTCGCTGACGAAATAAGCCAAGTCACCTAACTGAAGAACTGATTTCTTGAGTTGATGTTTCATTTTGACTTTTTGTTCGAAAAAGTCAAAGTCATCAATTGATGCGAATTCAAATTGCAGATCACCGAGAATATTAGAACTATTCATTTGGATGTCTGAATTACTGAGCTTCACTTTGCCAGGAACAATGGTGATCTCGGAAATGAATTCTTTGATATCCATTCCAGTTTGTTCCTTAGCCGATAAATGTCTTATGGAAGCTTGAAGCGAATCACCAATAGAAGAAAGATTGGCAAGTTCAAGATTTAGATTTTCAAGTTTCAAATGATTCCAGTCCACACCATAGGCTTCGCGAAGAGGGCGATGCTCGTTTATATAGTTCAAACGTGCCTCTCTAATCGTGATATTGTTTAGGAATACATCAGTGGCAGTGGTATCTTGGGGTGAGCTAGGAGAAGAGAAGTAGTCCTGCAAAAACGCAAAATTCAGCGTGGAGTCTTCAGCATGTCGCTGGATTTGGAAATAGGGTCTTTCGAGTGTTGCTTGACTTACTGTGAATTTCCCG
This sequence comes from Chryseobacterium gleum, assembly GCA_943372555.1. Classification (GTDB taxonomy): domain Bacteria; phylum Bacteroidota; class Bacteroidia; order Flavobacteriales_D; family Sanyastnellaceae; genus JAIXWP01. Next base: position 11,148 of record CALRZB010000051.1, read on the forward strand.
GCCACTTTATCATAGTAATATTCTTTAACTCTAAGTTCAGGAATGAACGCTAAAGTGTCTTGTCTTTGATCTTCCAAATAGAGATCACGGATTACAAGATTTGCCCAAAGATCTATTTCGACTGAGCCGATAGAGACTTTTGCACCTAATTCAGAACTGAGATAAGCCGCGATACGATGAGAAACCCATGTTTGAACGGCATGGTTTTTCATGGCAAAAAAGCCCGCAATACCTAGCAGAATCAATACAATGATTGTATTGCGAACTATTTTTAAAATCCGTTTGAACATAAAACTACACAGCCTCCGAAGATACAAAGAGCCGCGTAGCCATTATTGTGCCCAAATCGAGAATGTCAACACATTAATGCTCAAGACTCAATTATTGGCAATTCTGTAGTCAAATAGTACTTTATCGAGACGGATTTTAAGATCGTCGAATGTTGCATAACCTCGTGCAATCATATAGAGTTTTCGTTCATCGATTTGCACGAAGACACAAGGGAAACCTGTGATTCCAAATTGTTTAACTAATGCAAATTCCGAGTGTGCTAGATCACGAGCCTCCTCGGTTGCCAGAGACGCAACGAACGAATCGGGATCCACTTCAAATTGAACGGCCAGTTCATAATAGACCTCATCCTTTTCAAGATCCTTTCCATCGCGAAGCATCGCATTTTGTAACTCAGAGGCAAATTTGAATGCGTTTTGAGGTTGAACTTGCTTTAAAACAGATAGCGCGATGCCCGGTTTTTCTGAATTAAGGTGGAGGTCGCTTGACTCTGGCTGAAGGATGTGCTGGAGGTATCTATCTCCAAATTCACATCCAGTGGTTTCTTCCACTCTTTTGTAAGCGCTTGCGATGTAACCGGCCATTTTACTGATGTGATGACGATTTTCTAGGGGAACCATATTACCAGAAAGAATCTCAAATTCTAGTTTGGAAGAGTATTCATCATGGAGTTTCAATATGTTGCTTTTGAATCCATAGCACCACCCGCAAAGGGCGTCGTACACATAAATGACTTTAGGAAAGGGGCTCATATTCTATTTCGTTAACGCAAATGTATACGGTGATAAGCCATAACATGATTGCCCATCGTGTATATTTACCCAAAAAATATTTCAATGAAAATCAAATTTGCCTTGATCGTGGCGTTTTTGTCCACTTCAGTTGCGCATGCACAAACAGACTCTTTAATGATTACTTCACCTCCTGAAGCACCAGATGCCCCTCCAGCTGAAGAGGCTTTTGATTATACTCCGTGGTCTATGGAAGGAACTGATGAAGATGAAGATCCAAATATCAAGGACTTCTTGCTCACTACATACATTGGTGTGGGTGGAATCATGCCTTTCGATCAAAATGATAGTCTTCAACTCGGAAATAAGCTTTCTACCACGTTTAGTTTGGGATATCGCAAGAAGTACAGAATTAACAACCACTTCGGTGCTGGTTTTGGACTTTCTTACACCAATGAAAACTATCAATTGAAACAAGATAGTGCTAATCTATTGACAGGAGCTACGACATATGATAAATTGGATTTTCAATTAGACAAGTTCGGTTTCGAGCCATTTGTGCGTGTAATTTTCAGCAAGCCAAACGGCCATAACGGAACTTACCTTGATTTGGGCGGTCAGATCAATTGGGTAGTAGGTCGTCGTATGTATATCTATGATAAAGTGGATCCATTGACGAATGCTGGAGCAAAGATTATTGAAAGTAAATTTCGTCGACTTGACTACATGAACCAATGGGATGCTTTTGCTACTGCACGAATCAACTTCAACTGGTTTGCTGTATCTGCAAAATACCGTGTTACAGACATGTTTAAAGCGAGCAAGAGTGTAAATAATAATGTGACACTGCCTCAACTTTCTCCTC
>CALRZB010000052.1:0-12982 GCA_943372555.1 Chryseobacterium gleum
TGCTTCTATCGGAGTAATCTCGATTTCTTTAAATAACGTCAGCCATACTTGGCCCAATGACGTTGATGTTCTGCTTGTCGCTCCTAACGGAGAGTCTTTGGTAATCATGTCTGATGCTGGAACTGGCACTGATTGGGTAGGTGTAAACCTAACGATTGCTGATTTCGGTGCAACTCTGTTTTCAGATATGGCATTGAATCCATCAGGCACATATCAACCAACAAACTATTTTGCTGGTGATGCATACCCTGGTTTTGGCGGTACTATTACCAGTTCAGCTCCTGTCGGAGTAGGAACTTTTACAACTATGTTTGGTGGTGACGTTGCTGATGGCAACTGGTCACTATACGTGGTAGATGACGCAGGTGGTGATACCGGATCTATTGGTTCATGGAGCATCACTTTCATCAACTCAATCCCTGGTTGTACTGATCCTGCTGCTTGTAACTACGACGCAGCTGCAAACGAAAATGACTTTTCTTGTGTTTTCCCAGGTTGCACAGATCCTGCAGCATCTAACTTCGAACCAACCGCTGGTTGCGACGATGGTAACTGCTGTTATGATTTTGCTGTAACTATTAATATGTTCGACCTTTTCGGTGATGGTTGGAACGGATACGTTCTTACTGTTTCTGATCTTGCGACTGGCACTCCTGTTGGAACTGCTGAATTGCTTGATGGTGACGCAGGTGTTGCTACACTTTGTCTTACTCAAGGTTGTTACACTGTAGATGTTGCTGGTGGTAATTTTCCTGGAGAAATTTCTTGGGAGATTGTTACGTTTGAAGGCCTTGTGCTAACTGGCGGTGCTCCTGCTAGTGGCTTGGTTCTTTCAATCGGTGAAGTTTGTATTCCTGGTTGTTTGGATTTCCTTGCAACTAACTACAATCCTAACGCAACTATCGATGATGGTTCTTGCGTTTATTGCGCTCCAGGTGAGCAATTGCTTGTTTTCTCTATGACCGACCTATTCGGTGATGGATGGAATGGTGCTCAGTATTTTATTGCTGATGACGCTGGAAATATCGTTGGTAATGGTAGCATCGAAACTGCTGCTTCTGGAGATAACCTTTTAACAGGAATCGATACTTATTGCTTAGCTACTGGTTGCTACAGCGTAACAGTTACATCTGGTACTTGGGCTGCTGAAATTGGATGGAGCCTTCAAGACCAAAACGGTAACGAAATCGCTGGTGGTGGCGCTCCTGTAACGGGTCAAGCATTCGCTTGGGCTGGTGCTACAGGTTGTACAATCCCTGGTTGTACTGATCCTGGTTGTAACAACTACAACCCACAAGCTAACCAAGACGACGGTTCTTGCGAATGTCCTCCTGCAAACGATATCTGCGCTAACGCTGAAGCTATCGGTTGTGGTGTGACTGTAGCTGGTACTACTATCAACTCTAACGATGATGCTGCCGCTGGTGATTGTCAAGGTATTGCAATTACATCTCCTGGTGTATGGTACACTTTCATTGGTACTGGCGAACAAGTGACTCTTACTACTTGCGCTTCTGGTGTTGATACAAAAATCAGCGTTTACGCTGGTGCTTGTGGAGCTCTTGCATGTGTTGCTGCAAATGATGATGATCCAGCTTGTCTTGGTTTCGCTTCTACAGTAGTATTTACGTCACAAGCTGCAGTTCAATACTTTATTCTTGTAAGTGAGTTTGGTGTTGGTCAAGGTGTTGACTTCGATCTTACAATGACTTGTGTTACTTGCGCAAACGTTCCAATCAACGATGAGTGTGCTTCTGCACTTCCTCTTCCTGATGGCGCTCAAGTACCAGGTAACCTTTGCTGTGCTAACCCAGATGATATTTCTGGTTGTAACCCATTCGGAACTGGATACGGTGTATGGTACACAATGAACAGTGGTAGCTTCGATACGTTCGACTTCACTCTTCAAAACGTATCTGGAACTAACGCTGGTATTGTAGTATTCGAAGATCTTGGTGGTGGTTGCACTAACCTTGAACCAATCGCTTGCTGCGGTCCTGTGGTTGACCAATGCGCTGGTAGCTTGTTTGCTGCTAACATTCCTGTGACTCAAAATACACAGTACTACTTCTTAGTATATACTAACGATGCAGTAGGCTGTGGAGATTTCACACTTATCGCTGATCTAGTTGGCGTTGGTTGTACAGACCCATTAGCTGACAACTACGATGCAGCTAACACTATCGAAGATGGATCTTGCACTTATACTACAGTTCCTGCAAATGACCTTTGCGCTGATGCAGCGGTTCTTACTTGCGGCGCTACTGTAAACGGTACTACTTCTCTTTCAACTGCTACTGGAGCTCCAACTGCTTGCGGACTTTCTGCAGGTGACAATGGAGTTTGGTACACTTTTGTTGGTAATGGTGAATTCCACACTATCAGCACTTGTGGATCTGCTATCGATTCGCGTATCGAAGTACTTTCTTCTGCAAACGGTTGCGCTGGTCCATTTACTTGCGTGGTTTCTGAAGATGATGACGCGGCTGATACAGGCTGTGGTTTCTTTGATGGAGATGATGCTGTTGTTGATTTCATATCTACAGTAGGTACTACTTATTTCGTTTATATCACAGCTGGTGCTGTAGATACAAATGGTGACTTTATCAATGACCTTTTCGATGGTTCATTCCAAGTATCTTTTGAATGTGCTCCTGTTCTTAGTGGTTGCACTAACCCTTGCGCTTGTAACTACGATGCTACTGCAAACGTGGATGACGCTTCTTGCGAATACTTCTCTTGCGTAACTTGTACTAACGGCGTAGCTGTTATGATGGACATGGTTGATTCATTCGGTGACGGATGGAATGATGCTACTTATGTAATCTCTGACCTAGCTGGTAACATCGTTGCTGAAGGTTCTATCGACGCAGCTCAATGCTCTGTTGATAACAATAACTTCGCTGGTCCAGAATCTGGATTCGATGTATTCTGCCTAGAAGACGGTTGCTATAACATTACTGTTGGTGGTGGAACTTGGGATGCTGAAATTTCTTGGTCTCTTAACGATGCTTCTGGAAACCCAATCATCGCTGGTGACGCTGAAACTCTTTCATTTACTGTTGGTGCTGGTGTTTGCGGTTGTACTGACCCAGGCGCTTGTAACTACGATGCTACTGCTACAGACGACAACGGATCTTGTGAATTCACAACTTGCGCTGGTTGTACTGATGTTACAGCTTGTAACTATGATGGCGCTGCTCTAATTTCTGACCCAGCTTCTTGCTGCTACGAAAACTGCGTTACTCTTATCATGAACGATTCATTCGGTGATGGTTGGAACGGTAACACTGCTGTAATCGTTAATGAATCAACTGGTCAGATTGTTGCAACTGCTACAATTCCTGCTGGATTCACTGCTACTGCTAATCTTTGCTTGGAAGACGGTTGCTACAGAATTACTGTAGGTGGCGGTGCTTTCGCTGGAGAAGTAAGCTATATCCTTACAGGAACAAATAACGGAATCATCTCAGGTGGCGTTAACGCTGCAGGTGTTCAATTCAGCACTGGTTCAGGTAACTGTACTCCTGGCTGTCTTGAGCCTTTGGCTTGTAACTACGATCCGACTGCAGGTTTGAGTGATTGCTCACTTTGTGACTACTCTACTTGCTCAGGATGTACTTACGTTCAAGCTGAAAACTATGATCCAACTGCTTCTATCGACGATAACTCATGTACTTTCAGTCTTCAGTCTACGTGTCCTGGAGATTTGAATGATGATGGTATTGTTGGGGTAGCTGACTTATTGCAATTCCTTGTTGTTTTCGGACAGACTTGTCCATAATCGAGGTATAAACTGAAAAAAAGGTTATGTCATGCAAATGGCATAACCTTTTTTTATTTTACAACGTATCAAGTGCACCAACCTAATCATAGTGTACATGATACAAATTCGATATTTCATCCTAATTCCTCTCCTCCTTTGTTGTGTTTTATCAACGAAGAGCACGATTGGTGCTGCTTTTGAGTGGTTTCCAACCAATTCAACAGATGAAACTTTTCTCGCTGGTGGATGCATCGACATGGGAGCATGCAACTATAATCCAGCCGCTACCTTTGATGATGGATCTTGCTGCTATTCCAATTGTTTCGTTCTCACAGTGTCAGCAAGCGCTTACCCGGCTGAGGTAGGCTATGTTCTTGAAAATTCAGATGGGGTAGAATTTTTAAATGTGGCAGCTAATGGAGCTTCGTCGTCTCATTCTCTTTGTCTTCCAAATGGATGTTATACATTTCATCAAATCGACGCCTTCGGCGACGGATGGAATGGTGCAACCTATTCAATAGCCTATTCTGGTGGAGGTGCTGTAGTATCCTCTGGCAACTTCACAAATACACCAGCTTACCAAGCCTGGGATAAATACAATTATTTTCTCGTTGGTCCAGGTGTGCTCGGTTGCGATGATCCTTTGGCTTGTAATTTTGAACCTGCAGCAACTTGCAATAACGGGTCATGCGACTATGTGACTTGCTATGGTTGCACCAATCCAGTTGCTTGCAACTATGCTGAGGCTGCTACATTTGATGACGGCTCATGCTGTAGCGAGAATTGTCTTACCCTAGAAATGATCGATTATGTTGGTGATGGCTGGGATGATGGAATTTATTTAATAGAAGATTTTGATGGAAACATTGTGGCTTCAGGCACTCTTGCCTATCCACTTGACTACGATATCGTGCACTTCTGCCTACCAGATGGTTGCTACTACTTTTCTGTTGAAGGAAGCGGATACCCCGAAGAAATTGAATGGAGTATTACGGATGGGCAAGGAAATACGAACAATGGGGATGGAATTTCGATAACCAACGTGATCTTTGGATTAGGCGGCGGCGATTGCTACGGCTGCACTGATCCTTCAGCATGCACTTATAATCCATTTGCAGTTATCGATGATGGATCTTGTATCAATGGGCCTTGCGTGGCTTTTGACAATCCTTGGACTGCCAGACCAACGATCCTCTCTAATTTTCCTACCTGTGTTAGTTTTAATATGAATTTAAACGGAGCTACTAAAACCTCGATTTGCGATGCACCTATTATAACTGGAGAAGATGTTTGGATGTCATTTACTCCAACAACGAACGCTGCTAGATTCGTAGTTACAGCGCCGACAAGTGATATTGTGCTTGAACTGAAAGATAATTCGTATAGTACAATAACTTATGTGAATTTAAAAAGTGGTGTAGGTAATGAAATCCTCAACTATGGCGGATTTGTGGCTGGTCAAACATACTACTTGGGTGTAAGAAATTACAATTCTGCGCTAGGCGCGGGCACCGTAAGTGTATGTGCAATGAATCTTCGATCTTCAACTTGCGATGTAACAGCAGGCCCAAAACACTTGAATCAACCATACAAGGCAGCATTCACAGGAACTTCTTCTTATAAGTGTGATTTCATTGATCAGGCAGATGCGAGCCTACATTCATTCACTACAACTTCATCAACTGTATTCCAGCTTTTGAGTGTTCCAGATCTACAATATGGTCATTCATACGATGTAGAAATCACAGCTATTTATTCGCTGCCAAATAGCATTGGTCAGACAGAAATTATTTTTGCCGATCCTGGATTAGTATGCTCGCAGGCTATTGAAATTATTAATACGCAAGCGATTCCTGCAAGTTTTAATTGCACGAATTATGGAGCGATCAGCCCGAATGCTTGGATTTCTTTTGGCCCTTTTATAAGCGGAACCTCTGGACATCAATTAGAATTTACGAATACGAACGGTCTTGAGGCCCCGATATACAAAAGTCTGGGTACAACAAGATTATTTAAACTAAGAGATGTGTTAGGGTTAGTCGGAGGAAACTCATATAGCGTAAGATGCAGGCCAACTTTTGCAAATGGTTACACGGTGAGCTGGGGTCCTGCTACATGTATAAGCATGGCGTCTTTGAGTAATTTCTTTACAATCGCAAATAACTTTGATTCAGATATTCAATATGCTGAATTACCATCTGAAACGCAGCCAACTTTTGCAGGAAGAGTTTTTCCAAATCCAAATGATGGCAATCAAATTAACCTAGCATTTGTAACCAATGATGCTAAACAAATTGAAGTTGAGGTTTATGATTTGATGGGAAAATTGGTTCACAAAGAACTGATCTATCTAACATCTGATATGAATGTCGAAATAATTCCGAAAATGGAATTGGCAACTGGACTTTACCATGTTTATCTCACTTCTGGAGATGAGAAATACATCGAAAAACTTATCGTTACAAAACCGTAAGCATTATACATTCTACAATTAAAAGGCGCATCTACAGCGCCTTTTTTTATTATTCTCCAGCAGGTATTCCAGTTTGATCTATCAAAAACACGAGTGAAGCCATGGCAGCAGCTCCTAAACTTAATTCGCGATTATTTACGTTTTCAAAAACATCATTTCCAGAATGATGATAATCGAAATACCGCTGACTATCGACTGATAATCCAAACAAAGCAATTCGGTCATTTTTCAATGGACCAATATCAACACCACTCCATCCTTGTCTGAATGAGAAAAGCTGATAAGGCTCAAGCAACGGTTTCCAAGCCTTTAGTTGTTCGAATTGAACATCCGAGCCTTGCATATTAAAACCTTGAGGTGTAAATCCACCCCCATCACTTTCAATTGCGGCGATATGCACTTCTCCTTTGTATTTCACAACCGATGCGTATGTCTCGCCTCCGTCATTGCCAAATTCTTCATTGATGTAAAGAATAATTCGAATGGTGCGTTTTGGTTTGTAACCAATGGCTTTTAATGCACGGGCTACTTCAATGGATTGAACTATCCCTGTGCCATCATCATGCGCTCCCTCGCCAATATCCCAAGAATCAAGGTGTCCGCCTACAACAATAAATTCCTCAGGAAATTCAGTGCCTCTTATCTCACCTATTACGTTTCCCTGCATTTTTCTTGGAAAGACTTGACAGGTCAGATGCAAAGTGAATTGGAGTTGATTGTTTAGTTTCAATTGCTTACTAAGCTCTCTAGCGTCTACACTACTCAGCGCCGCTGCTGGTATTTTGGTGACACTATCGTCATATTTTGTAGCTCCTGTATGCGCATATTTGTCATCCGCTAAGGTCAATGAACGAATCAGACAGCCGACAGCTCCCATTTTTGCTGCCTCAATGGGGCCTTGCCCTCTGATCTCGTAAGCTCCTCCATAGGCAGCGCCGGTATTGATCAACATCGGGTCCATTGCCTTATTGAAGAAAACAATTTTGCCTTTCACTTTTTCTTCTCCAAGCGATCGAAGTTCATCGAAGGATTTTACTTCAATTACTTCAGCCGTTATTGCCTTCTCAGAACCTACAGAACCACCTAGTGCAACTGCAGGAACATCTAGCCTCTTACCATCCACCTCATAATATGCCACTTCTTTTTTGCCTCTTACCCAATTGGGAACCTCTACAGGCATGATGTAAACGCTATCAAAACCGTAGTCTTTCATCACTTTTTCTCCCCAAAGAATTGCCTTATCTGCACTCTCGCTTCCGGCGATTCTGTTGCCAATATTCTTGCATAAAAAACGCAAGTTCTCATAGCACTCTCCATTCGTCAACACCTCGTTGTAGATGCTTTTTATCATTGCTGAATCTGACTGAGCTTGAGAACTCATTAAAGTCAAAATGCAAAATAGTAAAGTGATAAAAATTCTTCTCATTAGATCATGTATGAACCATTATTAATATCAATGCCCTGACCTGTCATGGAGTTTTGTTTTCCACTCATTAAAAATTCAACCATGGCAGCAATCTCATCTGGCTGTGATATGCGCCCCAACGGAACATAACTCATCTGTTGATCAAATTCACTTTTGTAGTCCTTCTCTCCTCGGTCGGCTAGCATCTGAATGCCTGCCTTTGCCATATCTGTTTCCACCCATCCTGGACAAATTGCATTCACCAAAATCTTTTGGGATGCTAATTCTACGGCGAGTGATTTGGTCAACCCTAATAATCCCGTTTTTGCCGTGCAATAAGCGGTGTAATTAGGAACACCAAATCTTGCCAAACAAGAAGATGTAATTACAACATGCTTGAACTCTTCGCTGGATTTCAATAAATAGGGTAGGGCCTCCATTATCGTATGATATGTGCCCGTGAGATTAGTAGAAATAATGTCGTCCCAACGATCGGCTTCGCCGTAGTGATTTTCTCCACCAATACCTGCATTGGCAAATACCGCTGATATGTTCAACGATTCTGCCTTTACAAATCGAAGATTGGTCTTCCAAGATGCTGAGTCGCGAACATCCATCGAAAAAATGAAATGTTGAGATGGATTGTTTAACATGGAAAGCGTAGATTCCAAATTGCTTTTCGTTCTGCCCACTAGAATCAACTTGTTCGAGCTGTTCTGTGATAGTCGTATCGCTGTTGCTTGGCCCATGCCAGAGCCAGCGCCTGTAATAATGATTGTTTTCATTTGAAGATATTGAAACAAAAGTAAGATGCGCGAAGAGTTCACGCCTTAGCTTTGCCAATATTAATTGTTTTAAAAGCATGAAGTATAATTTGAGTGAAATAACTGATGTGATTCGAAATCGTAGATCAATCACACCAGAACAATTTAACAATAGAAAAATTCATCGTGAGCAAATTGAACTATTGCTTACAAATGCCTCATGGGCGCCATCTCATGGAATGACACAGCCATGGAGATTCAAAATATTTATGGAGGATGGGCTCGTAAAACTATCGGAATTTTTACCGGAACTTTATAAAATGAAAACGCCGGAAGAGTCCTTCAATAATGGTAAATTCACCAAAATGAAGGAAAGACCCCTTAAAGCAACTGCTGTGATTGCCGTTTGCATGGAAAGAGACCCTTCTTGTAAAATACCTGAAATCGAAGAAGTTGAAGCGGTAGCATGTGCTGTCCAAAACATTACACTCACCGCAACGGCTTATGGTTTTGGTTCTTTTTGGGCAACCCCAAAACTCATCTATACCCCAGAAATGAACTCTTTTTTGGGATTAAAAGAAGACGACAAATGTCTTGGGTTAATTTACCTGGGATATACTGATAATGAATGGCCAAAAAGCCACAGAAGACCTTTGGAATACATAACTGAATGGATAGAAAAATAGGTGTGATTTTGGTTTTCTTAGTTTTTTGCAATTTGGCAAGAACACAAGAAAACGTCACTACGCTTGGAATACAGTTCAAGCCAATGATTACGAGTAAGTTTTTTGGAACCACCGCTGAATCCATTCAGAATGGTGATTTGTCTTTAGATTTTAATCCGAAGTTTGGGATCAACTTCGGAATGATTATTCGAAAAGGACTAACGAAAAATTGGAGTCTAGAAACAGGTATCAACCTAGTTCAACGCAATTATTCTATCAAGTTTAATCATCCCATTCTTGATAAGCCAGAAACTCTAAATTTTCGTTTCATTGGATACGAAATTCCATTGCAAGGAATGATCTATGTACGATTGGGTAAAAATCTTTTCATGAACGCTAGTGGTGGATTTTCAATCGATTTATACCCCACTGATGTAGAGAGCCAATCGGATGCACGACGTGATACGCTTAGATTCGACTTTTATCAAACAACCTATAAGAATAGGTGGGTGCAGTTTTCTGTGCTTGCCAACTATGGCTTTGAATACAGATCAAAAGAATCGGGATACTTTTATCTGGGTGCCACCTTCCATCGTCCGTTTTCGGATATTGCACGCACTGCTGCTCGTTTTGATTTGAACACATATCCAACACGAGTAGAATTACCGATTTCCGGCAGCTATCTTACAGTGGATTTCAGATATTTCTTTCCAGAAGATCCAGAAAGAAAAAAGGCTAAAACCAAAAAGACCCCCAAGTAAACTTGGAGGTCTTCTCAATCAAAAAGTGATTTTGATATTATGCTTTCTTAGCAACCAAGTTGAAAGTAAGTCTGATATCATTGTTGATCGCTTTGTCGCCCAAAGAATCAAAGAATGATGATGAACCATATTTCACATCGAATTGTGCGCGATCAAGATTGAAAGTTCCATTGATGTTTACTTGTGTTGCAGTTCCAGTTACTTTCGCTGGGAAAGTGATTTCTTTAGTAATTCCTTTGATTGTGAATTTACCTGTGATTTTATGTGTGTTACCAGATTTGTCTGCTTCAGCTTTAACTGAAACTATTTCGAAGTTAGCATCTGGGAAAGCTGCTGTATTGAAGAAATCAGCACTTTTCAAGTGGTTGATCATATTTGAGTTCGACTCTGCATCTGTCAAATCTGTGCAAGTAATGCCATTCATATCTACTTTCAATTTACCTGCAGATAGATTCCCTTTAGCAACTGTAACTTGACCACTAGATACACGGATAGTACCATCGTGACCAGAACCTGTTACTTTCTCTCCGTGCCAGTTGATTGTGCTTGCTTTGTAATCGATGTTGAATTTGCCGTCAGTCAATTGAGCAAATGCCGATGATGCTGCAAATACAGCTACAGCTAGGGAAAGGATGATTTTTTTCATGTTTTTTTTATTTATTTGTTATTTCTGAATTTCTAATCTTGTCTAAGAAGTTATTCATTAATGCAGCCTCCTCTTCGTTTAAACCATGAGCATACTGCTGAAGACTTTTCACAGGCTCATCAAGCTGACCTATAAAAGCAATGCCTTCTTCTGTTATGCGCACTTCTACCTGGCGACGGTCGTTGGTGCATACGGTTCGAAGCACATACCCCTTTTGTTCCAACTTGTCTACTATTCTTGAAGCGTTGCTGCTTTTGTCAATCATCCGTTCTATCAAACAATTTATCGAAAGCGGATTACCCTTCTGACCGCGAAGAATTCGGAGAATGTTGAATTGCTGCACTGTTATGCCATAACTCTTCATGAACTGCTGATGCTTCACGTCCACCCAACTAGCAGTGTACAATAGATTCACCATGAGCTTGTGGTACTCATTTGTGAATTTGGGCTGCTTTATAGCTTCTTCTATTGTCATGAGGCAAATGTATGTGTCTACATATAATGTAGGTACATAGAAATGTGAAATGATTGTTAAATCGTCTAATTTCTACTTAAAGGAGAACAAACAAGCGGATTTCAGATATAAGTAATCAAAATAAGGAAGTGAATCCTTAAGAGTAATTTGTTGAAAATGAAACAAAAAAAGAATGGAGGGCGTACAAACACCAAACCCTTGTAGAAATGAGACTTTTGTTTACAATCATTATGGCACTTGCGATTAACATCGCATCCGCGCAATATCCCGAAGGGGAAATGATAAATTTTTATGGAAAAATTACTTCCATAAACCTCGCCGATTCAGCTGAGAAAACACTTGATGGTGTTACTGTAGAGTTTTGGTCAGATAACCTATTACTAGGTACTGTAGTATCCGCTACTAAAGGTAAGTATACACTCAACCTTCCATTTAAAAGTAAATACATTGTAAAGTATGGAGGCGGAAAATATGTTACCAAGATTATCGAAGTGGACATTGCCAAATTTTATGATGAAGCGGATAAGAAAATGCTGAAAATGAATGTGGATATGGCGCTATTCAGAAACAACAACTATATAGGCCTAGACTTTATGGCTCAATTGCCTGTTGCAAGAGCTGAATACAGTCCTAGAAAGAAAACTCTTGTGTGGGATGATAAATACCACATTAAAATGAAGGAGAGAATTCTCTCAGTATTAAATGCATACGGATATTAAACAAAAACATAGAAAAATGAAAACTCTGGCTTTTGCAATTTTTGCGTTGATCGCCACACCTCTATTTGCCAAAAAAGAGGTTGGTGCTGAAAATTTTGTAGTTCAAGGAAAAATCTTTGAAATTGATATCATGTCGGAGGCCGACAAAGAGGCTGACAATGTGCAGGTAGTAATTTACCAAGACCGAGAGATTTACGCATCGTTCAACTCAAATGAAACTGGCTCTTACGAGTTCATCGTCCCCGTGGGACACGAGTACGAACTTTGGTTCGGTGGCACAGCATACGTAAACAAGAAAATATATGTTGATGCGCGCTCGGTTCCAAGCCGTAAATCTGGCTATGAATGCAATATCGATGTCGGACTTTTCAAACCAGTTGAAAATGTTGAATTCCCAACATTGGCTGAACATTGGGTAAAAGTGCGTTGGGATGCTGAATACAGTCAACTTATTCCAGACTACGAATACACCGACGACAGAGCGATGGAACTCAACAAGCAATTGAAGAAAGCACGCAAAATTCAAAAAGGTAATTAAGGATTTCTGACAATACTATAACTGTTTTACTAAATCAAACTCTAATTTCGTCCCGGCTAAACCATTAGCCGGGACGATTATTTTGGAAAAAGACGAAAACAAAGACAAAAAGAAGATTTCGAAGCAATCATTGCTCAAATCTCTTGGCATATTTAAATATCTAAAGCCTCACAAATACCTCTTTTCTGTCGGTATGTTGTTGCTGGTTATTTCAGGTCTATTAGTCATTGTAATCACCGCATTGCTCGGGCGTCTTGTAGTTAAGCCAGAGGATGGAGCTCAGATTCCGGGCGGTCAGATGACAAGCTTTATCATCGAAAAATTCAATGTCGATCAACTTTGGGGTGACACAGGAACAACCTTGTTCGTTCTAGTTGTGCTCCTTATCATTCAAGGTTTCTTCTCTTTCTTTCGCGTATACATTTTCTCTTATGTCACCGAAAACGCTATGATGGATCTGCGCAAAGATGCATTTACCAGCATCATCCGGATGCCCATGCAGTTTTTCAACGAGCGTAGAGTAGGAGACCTTTCAAGCCGACTTTCCTCTGACATTTCTACTATTCAAGAAACACTCACGATCACAGTTGCCGAATTTGTTCGTCAAATTGTAATCATCGTGGCTGGTGTGATTTGGCTTGTTTCTTATTCTTACAAGCTTACTCTCGTGATGCTTCTGTCACTTCCTGTGATGATTATCCTGATAGTTATTTTCGGGAAATACATCAAGAAACTTGGAAAAATAACTCAAGATAAAGTAGCCGAATCTT
>CALRZB010000053.1:0-12969 GCA_943372555.1 Chryseobacterium gleum
TTTTTACGATTATTCTTCTGGTGAAATTCTGATTGATGGGAAAAGTATTCGAGACTATTCGATGAGTGACGTACGACGCAATGTTGGTCTTGTGCTTCAGGATGTCTTTTTATTTAACGATAGCATTCTGAATAACATTACCCTCAACAATCCAGATATTAGTAGAGACAAAGTTATTGAGGCCTCAAAACGTGTTGGCACCCATGATTTCATTATGAAATTGCCTAGTAATTATGATTTCAATCCAGGCGAAAGAGGGGGGATGCTTAGTGTTGGTCAGCGCCAACTCATTTCTTTTGTTAGAGCTTATGTTCATGAACCAGCTATTTTAGTTCTTGATGAGGCTACATCAAGCGTTGATTCTGAGTCTGAGGCGCTCATTCAGCATGCCACCGAAGAACTGACCAAGGGCCGCACTAGTATTGTTATAGCGCACCGCCTTTCCACCATTCAAAAGGCGAATAAAATAGTTGTGGTAGACAAGGGAGAATTGGTTGAAATGGGCAGTCATGAAGAGCTTTTGGCAAAAGACGATTTTTATGCTAAACTATATAACGCATAGAAACTAGTATTGAGCTCTTATTTCTATCTTCGTAAAGTGAATCCAAATGAAAAAGCAAGTCTGATTGTTGACAAAATGTTCAACAATGACCCGATGTCTCAGTGGCTCGGAATTACTCGTGTATATGATGGTCCCGGGATATCTGTTTTACGCATGACTGTGCGCAAAGAAATGCTCAATGGTTTTTCTATTGCTCATGGGGGAATTACCTATTCTCTCGCTGATAGTGCTTTAGCTTTTGCTAGTAATGGTCATGGAATTCAGTCTGTTAGTGTAGAGACGTCGATCTCACATGTTTCGCCCGTGAAAGATGGTGATGTGCTTGAAACGGAGGTTACAGAAGTCAACCTTACTCGAAGCACGGGTTTGTATTATGTTACAGTCAAAAATCAAGAAGGAAAAGCTGTGGCTCATTTTCGCGGAACGGTCTATCGAACTGGTAAGGAATGGGACGTATAGTTCATCAAGATTCATTAAGTTTGCGCGGCGTTTCGAAATGAGCGAAATGCACAATTTTAAGAATGGAAAATACAACAAGTAAAGCAGGCAAAGTTTCTCAATTATTGGAGCAATTGACTGAATCTGCAACTCTCGCAATGGCGCGTATGAGCCGCGAACTAGCTCAACAAGGTCATAAGGTAATTAGCCTTTCTCTTGGCGAACCAGATTTCGATACTCCTGATTTTATTAAAGATGCTGCGAAGAAAGCCATTGACGATAATATCACCCATTATCCTCCTGTTAATGGTTTCTTGGATGTTCGTCAAGCTATTTGCAAAAAGTTTGAGAGAGACAATGGTCTGAAATACACACCAGATCAAATTGTTGTTTCAACTGGGGCAAAACAGTCAATTGCAAATACGATTCTTGCTCTAGTTGACAAAGGAGACGAAGTATTGATGCCTAGTCCTTATTGGGTAAGCTATGCAGAAATTGTAAAAATTGCAGGTGGAATTCCAGTAGAAGTTTTAGCTACCGTAGAAAACGATTATAAAGTAACCGTTGAGCAGTTGAAGGCTTCAATTACTGATCGAACAAAAGTGATTATTTACAGCTCTCCTTGCAATCCGACAGGTTCGGTTTATTCTCAGAGTGAGCTCGAAGCTTTTGCTGAAGTTATTGAGCAGCATGACGGTTTATATGTGATTTCTGATGAAATATATGAGTTGATTAATTTCGATGGAAAGACAGCGAGTATAGGTTCAATTGGCAATATGATTGATCGCACCATTACGGTTAATGGTGTGTCAAAAGCGTTTGCAATGACGGGATGGAGAATTGGCTACATCGGAGCTCCAAAGTGGATAGCAGATGCATGCACAAAGATGCAAGGGCAGATCACAAGCGGTCCGAGCACAATTGCCCAGATGGCGACCAAGGCTGCAGTGGAAGCTGATCCCGATAGTATAAAATTTATGATAGAAATTTTCAAAAAGCGTCGTGATTTGGTTTACAAAATGCTTTGTGAAATTCCTGATATTAAAGTGAATCTTCCAGAAGGCGCTTTCTATTTCTTCCCAGATATGTCAGCCTATTTTGGTAAAAGTGATGGTGAAACTGTTATTAATAACGGAACCGACTTGAGCCTTTACATGCTGAGAAAAGAATTGATTGCCGTTGTAACAGGCGAGGCATTTGGAGACCCAAATTGTATTCGAATTTCGTATGCAGCTTCGGAAGAAACATTGATCGAAGCAATTACAAGAATTAATCGTGCTCTTGCAGCATTGAAATAAGAAATTAAAGAATGAAGCAACAAGAAATTCAAGATCTTTTCAAGCGATTCAACGAGCTCACAGCGCTCATCGTTGGTGACGTGATGATTGATGCCTACTATTGGGGAAAGGTGGACAGGATATCTCCTGAAGCACCAGTGCCAGTGGTACACGTGCAGAAAAAGGAGAATCGTTTGGGAGGTGCTGCTAACGTAGCTTTGAACGTTAAGAGTCTTGGTGCTAAAGCAATTATTTGCTCTGTAGTCGGCGATGGATCTAAAGGCGACGTGTTTCGAAAAACATCCAAAGAAAGTGGATTTAGTACTGAAGGTATTATTGACTCCACAGAGCGAATGACCACGATGAAAACTCGCGTGATTTCTGCTGGTCATCATATTGTTAGAATTGATGATGAGATTACGACGCCATTGTCTCCAACCGATGAAAGAAATTTGCTTGATTGCATTCAAGGAATATTGAATCGTCAAAAAATTGACGTCATTATTTTCGAGGATTATAACAAAGGGGTATTGACCGAAAGGGTAATCAAAACAGTCATTGGGTGGGCAGGCGAGAAAAATATTCCTACAGCAGTAGATCCGAAGAAGGATAATTTTTTCTCCTATTCAGGTTGTTCTTTGTTTAAGCCCAATTTGAAAGAGTTGAAAGAAGGTTTGCGTATCGAATTTGAAAGAAATGATTTTGATAGCTTGAAGAATGCGATGCGACAGTTGCAAGATCGCTTGCTCTGTAAAACAGCAATGGTAACTCTTTCGGAGCTTGGTGTAATGGTGTACGATAAGTCTGAATTTAGTCACGAAGATGCACACCCTAGAGAAATAAACGATGTTTCCGGTGCTGGTGACACAGTGATCAGCGTTGCGGCTTTGTCGCTGGCTGCTGGCGTAGACGCTCAAGATTATTCAAAGCTTGCCAATCTTGCTGGAGGCTTGGTTTGTGAAAAAGTGGGTGTAGTTCCCGTTGATAAAGACCGACTTCTTGAAGAGGCCATGAAAAGTTTGGGGAAATAAAATTTCGGTATTCTTCTGATTCAGTTTGTCTTCAGAGTACCGATTGATATCCGCTCCCATCTTAATTTGGAAAGGTTCAATTGCAATCATAGATGAACAATTTGTGTTTTTAACTCTTTTGGTAGTTATGGAAAAAACAGTAAAACCCTACAACGAGGGTGGAAAGAAGGAAGAAGTGGAAAAGATGTTCGACAACATCGCCCATAGCTACGATTTTCTTAATCACTTTTTTTCTTTAGGAATTGATATTCTTTGGAGGAAAAAAGCAATTCGAATATTGAAAAAGGAAAATCCAAAAAGAGTATTGGATGTGGCTACTGGAACAGCAGACTTTGCTATGGAAGCGATGAGAATGAACCTGGGGGCTTCAGAAATTATTGGTGTAGATATCAGCGAAGGAATGCTCGATGTTGGTCGAAAGAAAGTGAAGGAGAAAGGGTATGACAAAGTAATTACATTGAAAAGAGGTGACTCAGAGAATTTACCTTTTGAAGATAATTATTTTGATGGATTCACTGTAGCTTTCGGAGTTCGAAATTTTGAGAATTTGGAGAAAGGTTTGGCAGATATGAATAGAGTCTTGAAACCAGGAGCTCTTGGAATTGTGTTGGAGTTTTCTAAGCCTAAAAGGTTTCCAGTAAAACAAGGATTTAACCTTTACTTCAAATACATCATGCCGACGCTTGGTAAATTGGTCTCCAAAGACAATAGAGCTTATACATATTTGCCTGAATCTGTTCAATCTTTTCCAGATGGAGAAGACTTTATAAATGTGATGAAAAAAGTAGGTTATGTAGATACCCGCTGTATCCCTGTTTCAGGAGGTATTGCAAGTATTTATTTGGGCCGAAAAAAAATAGAATGAAGAGAGAAGTCTATCCGTCAATTTTAAAAGGATCGGTCAAAGCACCGGGTAGCAAAAGTATTGCGCAACGATTTGCTGCTGCAGCTCTTTTGTCTGGCGGAGAAACTATAATTCGCGATTATCCAGATAGTGCGGATTGCCAAGCCGCTTTAGAAGTTATTCAATCTCTTGGCGCTGTAGTGGAAAAATCTGGTAACGATGTTTTTATTAAAGGCGGTTTTCCAAATAATACTGACAGCAAAATTAAAAATCCCAAAGGCGAAATTTTTTGTGGGGAAAGTGGCTTGTCTTCTCGTCTTTTTACACCGCTTGCAGCGCTCTATGACGAACGTATTTGTGTCAATGGAAGCGGAAGTTTGCTAACACGACCATTTACTGAGTTTGACAAAGTAATCCCCGCACTTGGAGCTGAATGCGTTACCAATAATGGTCTTCTGCCCATCATGGTTACAGGTCCACTAAAAGGAGGTGAGGCAAAATTGGATGGGGCCTTATCTTCTCAATTCCTGACAGGATTGCTGATGTCTTTGCCATTAGCTGAAAACGATACCGTCCTGGAGGTGTCGAATTTGACCTCAAAACCGTATGTATTGATGACAATGGAAGTCATGAAACTTTTTGGGGTTGAAGTAAAGCACCAAAATTATGAGCGTTTTGAAATTAGGGCAAATCAAAAATATATAGCGCAGGAGGTTACTGTTCCAGGCGATTGGAGCGGAGCTGCTTTTCTGCTCGTTGCCGGTGCATTATGCAGCGGAGAAGAGGGTATTGTTATCTCAAACCTTGACCGGAATATCACACAAGCGGACAACAGAATATTGGAAGCCCTCACGCTTGCGGGAGTTTCATTCGTCATTCACAAAGATGAGGTGCAGGTTTTTGAAAGCGATATAAAAGCCTTTGATTTCGATGCCACAGAATGTCCGGATTTAGTTCCCCCTCTCGTTGCCCTTGCTGCGTTTGCGAATGGTGTATCAAGCATTCGTGGAGCAAAAAGATTAATTCATAAGGAGAGTAATCGTGCCAAAGCATTACAAGAGGAATTTACGAAAGCCAACGTCCGCGTTGTACTTCGAGATGATGAGTTGAAAGTCTACCCTTCGCCAATTAGAAAAGCTATTTTAAATTCACATAATGATCATAGGATTGCCATGGCAGCTACTTTGCTCGGATTGGCTGGTGACAAGATTATAGTTGCAGGGGCGGATTGTGTTGCAAAATCATTTCCTGATTATTTCGAAAAACTAAAAGAATTGGGTGCTACTATCACATCGAGGTAGTTATCCGAAGTATTCTATATTCGCAGTATGAAATTTTCTGCCGAACAAATAGCCGCGATGCTTGGAGGTCTCGTCGAAGGCGATGCTCAAGTATCTGTGAACAGCCTTTCGAAGATTGAAGAGGGTAAACCAGGCACCTTGACTTTTTTGGCCAACCCAAAATATGCTTCATTCATTTATGAGACTCAAGCGTCTATTGCTATTGTTTCGAAAGATTTTATTGCAGAAAAAGAACTCCCTTCAACTTTGACTTTGATCAAAGTGGAAGATGCGTATGGTAGCTTTGCAAAACTGCTCGAAGCATACAATGGTCTCAGAAAACCCAAGCCCGGTATTCACCCTTCTGCTGTTATTGCTGAAACAGCCTCGGTTGGCGAGAATGTTCACATTGGCCCATTCGTAGTAATAAGTGATTATGCAACGGTAGCTAGTAATTCTACTATCTATGCTCAATGTTTTATCGGTGAGGCCGTATCTATCGGAGAGAATACTGTGTTGAATGCAGGGGTCAAGATCTATGCTGATTGTAAAATTGGTAACCACTGCACTATTCATGCAGGCGTTGTCATCGGCGGCGATGGCTTCGGATTCGCTCCAAACTCTGAAAACAATTATTCAAAAGTTCCTCAAATTGGGAATGTCATTCTGGAAGACTATGTTGAAGTAGGTTCCAACTCCACCATTGACAGAGCAACGCTTGGTTCGACGATAATTCGCAAAGGAGTAAAGCTCGACAATCTTATACAAATTGCCCATAACGTTGAGATTGGTGAAAACACTGTTATTGCGGCTCAAACAGGTGTGGCAGGATCTACTAAAATTGGTAAGAACTGTATGATAGGCGGACAAGTGGGAATTGTTGGTCACGTAAACATTGCAGATGGAACCAAGATTGCAGCTCAAAGTGGCGTCGGCAGTGAGATTAAGGATGCTGATACAATTATTCAAGGGTCGCCTGCTTTTCCAATTATGGACTTCAAGAAGAGCTATATAGGCTTTAGAAAACTTCCAGACCTCATACGCCGAATCGAGAGCCTAGAGAAAAACAACAATCAGTAGTACAAACTGAAATTCTCTTTGGTCATTCTCTTTTGAAGAAAGAGAACTCCAAAATGATAGTAATCTAGGGATAATGAAAAGCGTTTATCCGCTTTTAGTTCTTCCCATACTTTGGTCATTTCTTTTGACCAATAGATGTCGTCAAGAATTACAATTGATTGATCGATACACTTGCTAAGAATCTGTTCAACATATCGCATTGTGGCATCGTATCTATGGTTTCCGTCTATATAGGCTAGGTCAATAGTTTGCAGATCTTCCAATAAATTGGGCAAAACATCGTCGAAATTTCCAACCAATAGTTTTATGTTCCGCAATTCTCTTGAACGAAATGTCTCGTTCGCTCTTTCAGCGATATTCGAAGACCCTTCAATCGAATATATTGTGGAATTCTTATTTGCCTCGGCTAGATAACAGGTTGTAAGTCCAAGACTAGTTCCGAGCTCAAGTACTGTTTTCGGCTTGAAATGTTCAACTATTTTGAATAGTGCTTGAGCTTGATGCGCTGGTGCCAAAGCTTGGTTTGCTATGGATGAAACAGAGCGTTTAGGGTTATTATTCTTTCGAGAACCTGCACCGAAATCTTCAACAAATAGTTCAGAGTGGTCTGATAGCAGAGCCATACGAGTTTTTTCGAGGGACTCAAAACATGCGAAGTTTTTATTCCTGTTTAGTACCCTTGTATTAAGATTATAAACAAAGGGGGAATGCAGACCATGACGGTTTATCGCATGGAGTTTGTGTTTGAAAAAATGGAATAATTCGTGTGCCACATTCATTGCTGCAAATATGCATCGAGACGAATAAAATTGGCTATTAACGTTTCATTTGATGAAGTGGCACCATGTTTGGCTATTTTTGGCACAACAAATTTCAAAACAGATATGAAAAGAATAATTCTAATGGCACTAATTGCTGCCCCAATTTGGGCAGGTGCTCAAACAACAAAACCAGCTGAAAAGGTTGTAGGAAAGCAAGAAACTAAAGATCTAACACCTCCTAGCAGTCCTGCAGGAAGCAAAAGCACTGTAACTAACCCTGAGAGTATTTTTGCTGAACTTATCGTAAGTGAAAATCAAATGGGAGGAATTGTGATTCGTATTGATTTCGGAAGAGATGCTCTAGCTGGAATTGAAGACAAGGAATTGATGATGAAAATCAAAGATGCAAGAGAAATTCAATTCGTTGCTGTTCCTGATGCATTGACTTATATGAATAGCCTGGGCTTTAAGTTTGTAACATCTTATGTTACAACTTCTAAGACAAGTGAAACTCATATGGTATTGGAAAAACGCATGGCACGTAAGGGTGATAATGGAAAAGGTGGTCAGTCAGGTGCTGAACGTCCAGAACGTCCAGAAGGCTCTAAGCCAAGCACGGGTACTGGTGATAAGAAACCAGCACCAAGTCCGTCGAAATCGGAAGGAAAGAAATAATAATCCAAGAGGTTATACGAAGCGCGGCCAACGGCCGCGCTTTTTTTGTCAGCATTGTTTCAAAAACTCTGTGTCTATTCTGTCAAGGCGGGTGGATTGTTTTATGAAATGCTGACATTCTTTCCGCCTTGTCAGACTTTTTCGGGGTGGCATATAGATTGACATTCGGCCGTCGTTGTTAAAATCGAAAAAACAAAACAATGAGTAAGATAATAGGTATTGACTTGGGTACAACCAACAGCTGCGTGGCAGTGATGGAGGGTAATGAACCTGTTGTAATCGCTAACAGCGAAGGAAAAAGAACAACTCCTTCTGTTGTGGCTTTCGTAGATGGTGGTGAAAGAAAAGTTGGGGATCCTGCAAAACGTCAGGCTATTACAAACCCAACGAAAACGATTTATTCAATAAAACGCTTTATGGGGTCAAGCTACGACGAGTGCGCAAAAGAAGCGACCCGCGTTCCTTATTCTGTCGTGAAGGGTGACAATAACACCCCTCGTGTTAAAATTGATGACCGTGTTTATACTCCGCAGGAAATATCTGCTATGGTTCTTCAAAAAATGAAGAAAACAGCTGAAGATTATCTTGGATATGAAGTTACAGAAGCTGTCATCACTGTACCTGCATATTTCAATGATGCTCAACGTCAGGCTACTAAGGAAGCTGGAGAAATCGCTGGTCTTAAAGTAAAACGTATCATCAACGAGCCAACTGCTGCGGCTTTGGCTTATGGATTAGATAAGAAAGCTCAAGATATGAAAATCGCAGTTTTTGACTGCGGTGGTGGAACACACGACGTTTCAGTTCTAGAATTGGGAGACGGTGTATTTGAAGTGCTTTCTACCGATGGTGATACTCACCTTGGTGGTGATGATTTCGACCAAGTAATCATCGATTGGTTGGTACAAGAATTTAAAAATGAGAATGGCAACATAGATCTTACAAAAGATCCAATGGCTCTTCAACGTTTGAAAGAAGCTGCTGAAAAAGCAAAGATTGAATTGTCAAGTACTTCGGCAACTGAAATCAATTTGCCTTATATCATGCCAGTAGATGGTATTCCAAAACACTTGGTGCGTAACTTCACTCGTGCGAAATTTGAGCAGTTGGCTGATAGCCTTATTCAAAGAACAATCGCGCCATGTGAATCGGCGTTGAAAAAGGCAGGCCTTACGGTGAAAGACATTCAAGAAATCATTCTTGTAGGTGGATCGACTCGTATCCCTGCCGTTCAAGATGCAGTAAAAAAATACTTTGGAAAAGAACCGAGCAAAGGCGTAAATCCTGATGAAGTGGTAGCTATTGGAGCTTCAATTCAAGGTGGTGTATTGACAGGAGAAGTGAAAGATGTATTGTTGCTTGATGTAACCCCACTTTCACTTGGTATCGAAACTCTAGGCGGTGTATTCACCAAATTGATTGATGCCAACACTACCATTCCAACACAAAAATCTGAAGTGTTCTCTACGGCTAGTGATAATCAGCCAAGCGTTGAAATCCACGTGGTTCAAGGTGAGAGAGCAATGGCGAAAGACAACAGAACAATTGGTCGTTTCCATTTGTCTGATCTTCCTCCTGCTCAAAGAGGTGTTCCTCAAATTGAAGTGATTTTTGATATCGATGCCAACGGTATAATCAACGTAAGTGCTAAAGATAAAGCCACTGGGAAACTTCAGTCGGTGAGAATCGAGGCATCTAGTGGTCTTTCGAAGGAAGATATTGAAAAAATGAAGCGTGAAGCTGAAGCTAATGCTGATTCAGATGCGAAAGCGCGCGAATCTGCAGACGTCGTGAATCAAGCGGATACGTTGATCTTCCAAACAGAGAAAAACTTGAAAGAGTTTGGAGAGAAACTTCCAGCGGATAAGAAAACAGAAATCGAAGCTGCATTGGAGGAATTGAAAAAATCTCACGCAGAGAAAGATTTGGAAAAAATCAAATCAAGCATGGATCATTTAAATGCAGTGTTCTCAGCTGCTAGTCAGGATATGTACAATGCTTCTAATGCGGGAGGAGCTGATGCTTCTCAAGCAGGCGGGGCTGATCAAAATACAGCAGATTCTGAAGTTACAGATGTAGATTTCGAGGAAGTAAAAGACGAAAAGAAGTAATATTCAAACTGTTTAGAGGCTAAAAAGTCCCATTCATTCCCTTACTTGAGGGTTCTGAGTGGGATTTTTTGTATTTTATAAATTATCAAAATGAAACTTTGCGATAATGAACTTTTCCAAATCTCCCCGTTTGGATATGCCATTAAATCAATCTGATTTATTTGAAATGGTTGTTAGGACAGTAGGTTAGTTGGTTTTTTATCCTAGATTTGAGGACTTTACTTAATAAACCTTAATTATGCTTAAAGAATTTAAAGAGTTCGCATTGCGCGGAAATCTAGTAGACATGGCCATCGCCTTCGTAATGGGGGGCGCTTTTGGAAAGGTAGTCACTTCATTCGTAGAAGGATTGGTGATGCCTCTTGTGGGTCTTCTTACATCTGGCAAAGACTTCACAAAAATGGTTTGGACCATTAAAGATGGTGCAAACCAAGTTATTGATGATGCGGGTAATGTAACAACGGAGGCAATTGAGCCAGTAGTAGTTAAATACGGTGAATTCTTGACTGTAATCCTTGATTTTGTAATCGTCGCATTTGTGATGTTTCTCGTAATTAAGTTGATCAACAAAATGAAAAAGAAACAAGAAGAAGCTCCTGCGGCACCTGCAGCGCCTTCAAACCAAGAGGTTCTGCTCTCTGAAATTAGAGATCTTTTGAAGAAATAATCCTTCTCATATACTTCAGGAAACACCTCGCCCTCAAGCGGGGTGTTTTTTTTTGAAAAAATCAAAACTTATTCTATGCTACCGTTGTTTCAGCTATGTTTGACAACTCAAGGAAATCATGAATAAATCTAAAGCGTTAATTGTATTATCAATTGTAGTGATCGCTACTTTGATTTCAGGATTTCTTATTTCTCGATTGCGCTTTGATTACGATTTTGAAGCTTTCTTTCCTCACGAAGATCCTGAAACAGAATTTTATTTAGAATTCAGAAAGAATTTTGAAACCGACAATGATTTCTTTATTGTAGCGCTAGATAATAATGAAGGTGTTTTTCAGAAAGAGTTTTTAAAGAAAGTAGACAGTCTTACTTCTTTATTGGGCAACGTGGAATACCTCGTTGAAGTCAATTCTCCAACTCGTTTGACAGAATATACGCGCGATCCTTTCATGGGAACCGTTTTTTCAAGGCCAATGCTTCGTTGGGATGAGCCAGAGAATTATGCAATAGATTCGGCTTCAGTTTTTCAAAAGCCAGGAATGGTAGGCGTTTTCTACAGTAATGATGGGAAAAGTCTGGCGATAAACATGAAGCACGAGCAAAAGCTCAGTAAGGATAAATGTGATAAACTTTCATTAGACATAGAGGCGCTTGTTAATTCCTTTGGTTTTGACAAAGCGCATGTTATTGGTCGAGCATTAGGTCAGCGTGTCTATGTGGAAATGATGATTAAGGAGTTGACTTTATTCGTCAGCTTAAGCTTAGCCATCACGATTTTATTTTTATTCATTGCATTCCGCTCGGGTTGGGGAATTGTGATTCCCACGCTGGTTGTTCTTATTTCGATTATTTGGACACTGGGCATTATGAATTTGGTAGGCAAGAATATCGATATCATGTTGACTATTTTGCCAACTATAATTTTTGTCGTCGGCATGAGTGACAGCGTTCATGTGCTCACAAAGTATTTACAAGAATTAAGAAATGGAAGAGAAAAACATGAAGCGATTCGATATGCTTTTAAAAGTATTCGTCTAGCGACTTTCCTCACTGCACTCACTACATCTATTGGCTTTTTAACACTTGTGCTTTCAGATATAAAGCCAGTTTCTGATTTTGGTGTTTATACGTCGTTGGGTGTCATGCTTGCTTACGGCTTGACCTTCACTATGCTTCCTGCGATATTGTTTTTGGCTACACCAAAACGCATGATTCAGTATAGCGAGAATGAAGACTTTTGGACACTTAAACTTCACCGAGCCTTTGCTTGGGTTTTGAGAAAAAGAAAAGCAGTATTTATTGGCGGTCTTGTTTCTGTTGCGGTTGGTTTGTTTGGTATTTCATTGCTTGACGTTGACAATGTGATGCTCGAGGATCTTCGAGATGATCATTTTTTAAAGCAGGAGTTTAGATACATGGAGGAGAAATTCTCTGGTGTTCGGCCTTTCGAAATGGCGATTCAGTTGGATGAAAAAACGATGCCCTTTGATCGTGATTTTTTAGTGAAATTAGATTCCGTCGAAAACTATCTCGAAAAGGAGTATAATGTAGGAAATATCATGTCTGTTGCTCGACTCATAAAGTCAATTAATAAAGAGCTTAATGGTGGTTCAGAGGAATATTTCATTATTCCAGAACAAAACGAAATCAATCAAATCAAAAAAATGCTTCGACGTGAGGAAGCAAAACGGATTGCTGATCTCTTCATTAATCAAGAGAATAAAGTTCTTCGTGTTAGCGGAAAAGTTGGGGATATCGGGCGTTTGCATTATGAAGAGGAAAATCGAAAGCTTGATTCATACATCGCCGAGCACAAACTGAGTAATCATTTTTCTTATCGTGTCACAGGAACTGCACATTTGATTGATGTCAATAATCGGAAATTGGTCGACAATATGGTGCTTGATCTTTTCCTTTCAGTAGTTGTGATTGGTATTATCATGGCCTTTATTTATAAATCATGGCGAATGTTTTTCCTTACTATTATCCCTAATATTATTCCTTTGGTTTTAGTTGGAGGAATAATGGGATACTTGGGAATACCAATTAAAATTTCTACATCAATAGTGTTTAATATAGCTTTTGGTATTGCGGTAGATGATACCATTCACTTCTTAGCTAGAGTGAAGACATTGTTGAGTGAGGGTCTGAGTTTGCGTTACGCAGTTAAGCGAACTTTTTTGACTACTGGAAAGGCCATGATTGTTACCACACTGATTTTGTGCGGTGGGTTCATGACTTTGA
>CALRZB010000054.1:0-12961 GCA_943372555.1 Chryseobacterium gleum
TATCGTCAATAAGCGTGATGATTTGAACCAATGGAGTAGCTTCATTTCCGCACTCATCAGATGCATAGTATGTTCTTACAATTTTACCACCGCATGATCCACTAACAAATTCATCTTCGAAATCGATGAATGTATTTTGACAATTGTCAGTTGCAGTTGCATAAGTTCCATCATAGTCAGTACATGGACGATTTATTTCAATCTCTGCCGTGATAACTGGAGCAGTTGTATCGACAATTGTAATGCTCTGAGTGAAGTTGCTAACATTGCCACAAGCATCTGTTGCAGTCCAAGTGCGAGCGATGCTTTGTGAGCAAGCGCTGCTTTCGCCATCCATACAAATGAATAGTGCATTATTTGAATTGTCATCAGTATTGTAACTATTATTGAACAAACGCAGAGCTACACGAATACTTTCCAAGCTATACTGGCTGCTGCATCCACCTAAGTGTTGATTAGCAATTGCGATAACTTGATTGACAGACATACCTGCAAATGTTCCTGTGGAATAAATTATGTTC
The DNA here is from genome assembly GCA_943372555.1 of Chryseobacterium gleum. Classification (GTDB taxonomy): domain Bacteria; phylum Bacteroidota; class Bacteroidia; order Flavobacteriales_D; family Sanyastnellaceae; genus JAIXWP01. The sequence continues at coordinate 522 of CALRZB010000054.1, forward strand.
CCAGAGTTGGTATTTGATGTTGAGAAATTTGAATCGAAAGAATCAAAAGTAACATTCAAAGTTGCGGCAATCAATTGATTCGCTAGTCCATTTTGAGAAGAGCTTGGGTTTACCGCTTCACCTGAAATAGTAATTGGATCACCACCTGCTGGTAGGTAGTTCAACAGAGCGTTTGCACTAGTGAAATGAAGTGTATTCATGCCACAACCCACAGTTAAACCTGTTGGGAATGCGGATGCGAAATTTGATGCTAGGTATTGGCCAGCAACATGTGAAGGCTTACCCCAAAAGCGTGGTAGATATGTTTGGAAATCTCCACAGCTAATTGAGTTTTCAACTTCAGAATCAACATAAGATAGCGTTAAAGTGCCGCAGTTGTCAGAAACAGCTGGTTCAGTTACAGGAATATCAGTGTTGCACTCATATGTGAAAGCAGACTCCTGTTCAGAGAATTCTGGAGCAGTTGTATCAACGATGTAGATGTATTGAACAGCCATAGCTTCGTTACCACAATTGTCAAATGCACGGAACATACGAGTAATAGTGCTTTCGTTAGCGCACTCGCCAGGAGTTGAGAACTGAGTTACAGCAATTTCAACATTGTCATCACAGTTGTCAGTAGCAGTTGGCATAACTACAGCAGGAACTGCGTCAGAACACTCGATAGTGATATCTGCTGGTACATTATAAAGAACTGGGTTTGTAGTATCAACAACAGTAATAGTTGTAGTTGAAGTAGCTACGTTTTCACAGTAGTCAGTAGCAACCCATGTGCGAACGATTGTGTAGCTATTAGCACACTCACCAGCGATGATTTCTTCAGAACCAGTAACAATAACTTCTTGACCACAGTTGTCATATGCAGATGGAATTTCCATTGATGGAACGTTGTCACACTCTACAGTTTGATCTGCAGGAGTATTGATAACTGGAGCAGTAGTGTCGATGATTGTGATGTACTGAACTGCAGTTGTAGAATTTCCACAAAGGTCAGTTGCAGTAAATGTGCGCTCAAGAACACCAAGACATCCACCAGAATTTTGATTTTCAGTGAAAGTAACAGTTACTTCATTGCAGTTGTCTATAGCAACTAGTGGTTGAAGATTTTCGATTTGATCACATTCAACTTGGATTGTGTTATCGAATTCAACAAAAACTGGAGCAGTAGTATCAACAATAGTGATTGTTTGATAAGCAGAGCTATAGTTACCGCAAGCATCAGTAGCAGAATAGTAGCGAGTGATTACTGAATAGCAAGAATTGCCTTCAGAATATTCAGTAACTTCTACCGTAGCGTCGCCACAGTTGTCAGTTGCAGTTGCATACGCAGCTGGAACCTCATCAGAACACTCAATTGTAACACTTGGAGCAACTGAAGTAAATACTGGAGCAGTTGTGTCAACAATAGTAATTACTTGAACGCAGTTAGAACGGTTACCGCAAAGATCTTCAGCAGACCATGTGCGAGTAACAGTAGTATAACACTCATTTCCTTCAGTGATTTCACCAAGGAAAGTAACAACAACATCACCAACGCAATTGTCAACAGCAGATGGAGTAGCCACAGCTGGGAGAGCGTCAGAACATTCGATAGTAATGTTAGATGGGCAATTAACAAATGTTGGAGCAGTTACGTCTTCAACCAAGATAGTTTGAGAAACGATAGTTGCAAGACCACAGTCGTCTTGTGCACGATATAGGTAAGTGAAAGATGTGCTGTTAGGGCAATCTTGCTCATTGTTTGGCTCGCAAGACGCATCAGTGTTCACGTCACCGTGACCGTTGATGTGATTGCCATCCATTGTACCATTGAAAGTAAACCAAGCAGAAAGACCAAAGTTGCAGTTTTTGTTGTTTGCACCTTGTCCAACTTGCATTCCGAAATAGTAGTTAGCTGGCTTGTGCTGGAAATAAAGAGCATCGCCTGCGAAATCACCTAGACCAGTAAGGCTAGAGAAATCATTTACCATTTCATAGTAAGTCCACCCGTTGTAGAAATTTGGTTGCGCGCAACCTAGATCGTCTTTGTAACTTCTACCCATTGAAGACCATGTTGCCCAATCGGCAGCATTATCAAACCAGAAGTCAACCGCAAATTGTTCATTTGTATTAACCGAGTTAGCTACTGTACCATAAAGGTGTGCAGTGCCATCATTAAATTGATCAAAACCACCTGTGCCAATGAAATTGAATTGTTCGCTAGAAGCGTAACCCAATTCAGAAAGAGTTGGCAACCAAATAGCCCAGTCAGCGCCAGGGCCGAAAGCTGTGCTTAAATCACAATGAGAGATAAGCTCTCCTGTGTTACTTGTAAAGTTTACTACACTAGTAGCACCTGAACACGCATCCATTGCGGTTGCATCTGCAGGTCCTGGAACGTTCTCCAAACACTCAACAGTTACAACAGGCTCAACACCTACGATTACTGGTGATTGTGTGTCAATCACGTTAATAATCTGAGTGCAAGTAGCAGTCAAATCACCGAAAACAGCGATCCAAGTGCGAGTTATAACTTTTGAACATCCGTTGATTGTAAGAAGTTCGTCAGAGTATGTCAATTCTACATTGTAAGAACCGTTGCAGTAATTTGCAACTACTTCTGGTGACCCAGTAAGTTCCAAGTTGTATTCGTATCTGCATTCTGCAATTGCAGTTGGTGCGCATACAAGTTCCAAACTTGGTTGGCAAGTAGAACAAAGAATTTCAAAGCAAGAGAACAACACGTTACCTTGAAGGTTGTCTGCTGAAGTGTTGTTACTTACTTCAATAGAAATAGTTTGACCAGCATAAGCGCTGATGTCAACTACTGCATCAATATGGCCTGGAGTATCGTTTGCTGATGTGTGAGCAAGAACCCATACAGTATTGCCATTGATTTTGATATAAGATGAATCCAAACCATCGTTTGAAGTGTCCATCAAATTTGAAAAATACTCAAACGAAAGAAGTCCAGCATTCGCAGGAACAGCTACCGTTCTTGTAGCAATCATGTTGTTTGGACCGGAACCGCTAAGGTATCCTCCAGTCCAAAGTGAAGTTGAGCATCCTACAGGATTTCCTCCTGCGCCAAAAACTGATGACCAGTTCGACCATGTGAATTCCGAATAAGTAGAACCAGAAATATCCCATCCTTCTCCTTCCAATGAACCGCATGCTTCGTAGCCAACAGGCATTTGAGCATATCCAGCATCATTTGATTGCGGAAGTGAAATTTCATTAGAACCAGTTACTGAAAGTGATGGGCTTTGGGCACTCGCAGAAAGAGTTCCCCACAAAACAAACAGAGCACTGAGAAGAGCAGCACCAACTCTTTTCGTTCGAATACTGTCGATACGACAACATGCAGAACTCAAAAATGAAAATGTAGAAAGTTTCATCTGATTGATTTAAGTTATACGTTAGTTTTAAAAAAAAAGTATGCCCTTGATTAGAGGATAGTAGATCCACTGCTAAGAGTTTACGTAGACAAAGATGTGATTTTTATCGATTGGTTGCCTAGTTTCGTCGATGTTTTTTATCGTTTCATCGAAATAAAAGGGATAACTAATTGAAAATCAGTAAAAAAACTTTTGAAAAAAAAGTTTCGTTTTCCAAAGATTTTTCCAAGAAAAATGAAATCCCCCCCAAAAAGCCCGAATTTTTAGCCAAAAGCCAAAAGCCAAAAGCCAAAAGCCAAAAGCCAAAAGCCAAAAGCCAAAAGCCAAAAGCCAAAAGCCAACAGCTTATAGCTTACGGCTTATTGCTTACCACCCGGTTTTTCGTGCTTCCTCGGCTTATATTCCGCCGGAGCCTCAATAAATTCCGAAAGTTTCTCAACGGGTGGGAGTAATTCCTTCAGTTGACAGTTTAGAGCAGACGCAATTTTGACCAGCGTCAACAACTGAGGATTCGAACGGCCATTTTCTATAACACTTAGATTTGGTATCTCCATTCCAATCTTATAGGCTAAATCAGCTTGTGTAAGTTGGAGCTTCTTTCTTCTAATAGAAATAGCTAGCCCCAATGCCACAAGATATTCCTGATCCGTAGATACCATGGCCCGAAGTAATTTGAATTACATCGGGACGGGGTTATGAATATACATAAATTAACGACGAACTACTAACTACTGGTTACTGGTTACTGGTGCTTTTGGCTTACAGCTTACAGCTTACAGCATAAAGCATATAGCTGTAAGGAGAAGAAAGTTAAAAATAAAAGCTTTCGTTTTTTACATCAAAAGTCAACCATCAACCATCATCCATGCGCGAAGCGCTAGTCTTCCATTGAGAAGCCTTCCATGAATTTTGTAGTGAAATCACCTTCACGGAACTTTGCGTTCTTCATTAATTTTTGATGGAAAGGAATAGTTGTTTTAATTCCTTCGATGATATATTCATCTAATGCGCGTTGCATTTTTGTAATTGCTTCTTCGCGAGTTTGAGCTACAACGATCAATTTTGAAATCATTGAATCGTAATGTGGAGGAATCACGTACCCCGCGTATGCGTGGGTATCCAAGCGCACACCGTGTCCACCAGGTGAGTGGTAAGCTGTGATTTTTCCAGGTGATGGAGCGAAGTTTTTATACGGATCCTCAGCGTTGATACGACATTGAATCGCATGAAGCTTTGGATAATAGTTACGTCCAGAAATTGCATCACCAGCAGCCAATTTGATCTGCTCTTTTACGAGGTCGTAGTTGATCACTTCCTCTGTAATAGTGTGCTCTACTTGGATACGTGTATTCATTTCCATGAAATAGAAATCTCTGTTGGCGTCAACAAGGAATTCTACTGTTCCAACACCTTCGTATTTCACAGCTTCAGCAGCTTTGATTGCAGCCTGGCCCATTTTCTCACGAAGTTCGTCTGTCATAAATGGAGAAGGAGTTTCTTCTACCAGTTTTTGGTGACGACGTTGAATAGAACAGTCACGCTCTGAAAGATGACAAGCTTTTCCATATTGGTCTCCTGCTATTTGAATCTCGATGTGACGAGGTTCAACAATGAATTTCTCCATGTACATGCCATCGTTACCGAAGGCAGCAGCAGCTTCACGACGTGTTTTTTCCCAAGCATCCTCAAGGTCTTCGTCGTTATGACATACGCGCATTCCTTTACCACCACCGCCAGCCGTAGCTTTAAGCATGATAGGATACTTGATTTGATGGGCAATTTCTTTAGCCTCTTCAAAAGTTTCAAGAATACCGGCGCTTCCTGGAATACATGGAACGCCTGCGTCTTTCATCGTTTGTTTAGCAGAAGCTTTATCGCCCATTGCTTCAATCATCTCTGGTGATGCACCAATGAATTTAATTCCATTGTCTTTGCACACTTTTGAGAAGGTAGCATTTTCTGAAAGGAAACCATATCCAGGGTGAATAGCATCGGCATTGGTAATCTCAGCAGCAGCAATAATGCTTGAAATCTTTAGATAAGAATCCTTGCTTGGAGGAGGTCCAATGCAGATAGCCTCGTCTGCAAAGCGAACGTGAAGACTATCGCGATCAGCAGTAGAATAAACTGCCACAGTTGCGATGCCCATCTCTTTGCACGTGCGGATTACGCGAAGCGCAATCTCACCTCTGTTGGCGATCAATATTTTTTTAAACATAAGATCCGGGTTTAGTGATTGAAAACTAAGTCAACTTATGCTGGTTCTACCAAGAACAAAGGTTGATCGTATTCCACTGGCGTGCTATCGTTAACAAGCACTTTTACAATTTTACCAGAAATCTCTGATTCAATTTCATTGAAAAGTTTCATTGCTTCGATAACGCAAACTGTATCTCCCGCTTTGATAGTTGAACCAACTTCGACCATTGGTGGCTTATCTGGGCTAGAAGAGCGATAGAAAGTACCGATCATCGGGCTCTTCACTTCGATAAGATTGCCATTGCTTTCAGCTAAAGGGGCTGGAGCTGGAGCTGGAGCTGCCGCTGCTGCAGGGGCAGGAGCTGCAACTTGAGCTGGTGCCGCAATTTGCTGCACTTGTGGCATAGCAACTTGAATTACTTCATTGCCTCTCTTACCTGCTGGCTCGTGAGTTTTGATTGTAATTTTAAAATCCTTCTGTTCGATTTCTACTTCGCTAACACCGCTTTTCGATACGAACTTAATAAGGTCTTGAATTTGAGTTATATTCATTTTCCTAAAAGGTTTAGGTTTAAATTTCTAATTAATAATAGTTTAGTAAGCCCACTTCACATAAATCGCTCCCCAGGTAAAGCCACCTCCAAAAGCAGCCAATACTAGATTGTCTCCTTTCTTCAATTTGCTCTCCCAATCCCACAAACATAAAGGAATTGTGCCTGAAGTTGTATTGCCGTATTTCTGAATATTGATCATTACTTTCTCATTCCCTACACCCATGCGGCGAGCAGTGGCGTCAATAATGCGCAAATTCGCTTGGTGAGGTACCAAATAAGCAACATCGTCTGCAGTCAGGTGATTTCTATCCATGATTTCAACTGATACATCGGCCATTCCAACTACTGCGGCCTTAAATACAGGCTGACCGTCTTGAAATACATAGTGCTCTTTGTTATCTACTGTCTCATGCGACGCAGGTTTCACGCTACCACCCGCTTTTTGGTGCAAGTAGTGGCGACCGTTACCGTCTGATTTCAACACCGAATCCATAATCCCAACAACCTCTTCGGTAGGCTCCAAAAGCACTGCCCCTGCGCCATCTCCGAAAATAACACAGGTCGAACGATCAGTGTAGTCTATAATAGACGACATCTTATCAGCTCCAACTATAACTACTTTCTTGTATTTTCCTGTCTCAATGAATTGTGAACCAGTAACTAATGCGAAAATGAAGCCTGAACATGCAGCTCCAATGTCATAACCAAAGGCGTTTTTTGCACCTATTTTATCACAGATAATATTTGCTGTTGCTGGGAATACATGGTCTGGAGTTACTGTAGCACAGATCAATAGGTCAATATCCATTGCCGTAATGCCACGTTTCTTAAGAAGTCCATTGACAGCTTCTACAGCCATATCGCTAGTTCCTAGACCTTCGCCCTTTAGAATGTGACGAACTTCAACTCCGGTTCTGGATCGAATCCACTCATCGGTGGTATCTACCATCTTTTCTAAATCCGAATTGGTCAGCAGATCGGGCGGTACATAGCCTTGTACTGCTGTAATGGCGGCTTTTAATGAGCTCATTACTTTTTTCCTTTAGGTTGTCTCTTTGTTAAGAGGGCGCTAATGTAAGTATATCAAACCAAACGTTGTCCTATTGTGTATTAATTACACTTTGAATCCCAACCTAATGTCCCTTTTGTCACCAATAATTACCACGTATTGCCCTAATTTTGTCCAAAAGTTAAAATACACAATGAGCACTGCAACACAATCAGGTATCAACATCGAACCTGCTCTTCTCAAACTCGGACTTAAGAAAGTGAACGAGGGAACTAGCACCGGAAAGAATTTCTTCGGTAATGGCCCTGTTATCGACTCATATTCTCCAGTAAACGGAGATTTAATCGCTTCTGTGTCGACTACGACTTCAGAGGATTATGAAAAAGTAATGCAAATTGCAAATGAGGCTTTCCTCGTTTGGAGAAAAATGCCTGCACCAAAACGCGGCGAAATCGTTCGTCAATACGGCGACCGTCTTCGTGCATACAAGCAAGAACTTGGAATGCTTGTAAGCTATGAAATGGGAAAGAGCCTTCAAGAAGGTCTTGGTGAGGTTCAAGAAATGATCGATATCTGCGACTTCGCAGTAGGTCTTAGCCGCCAACTATATGGCTTGACTATGCACAGCGAACGTCCTTCTCATAGAATGTATGAGCAATACCACCCACTTGGAATTGTAGGAGTAATTTCTGCATTCAACTTCCCGGTGGCAGTATGGAGCTGGAATAGCGCTCTTGCGTGGGTATGCGGTGACGTATGCGTTTGGAAAGCTTCTGAAAAAGCTCCTCTTTGCGCTATCGCTTGTCAAAATATCTGGAATGAAGTAGCTGCGGCTAACGAACTTCCTGAAGGTATCAGCGCAATCGTAACTGGTGACTATAAAGTAGGAGAGCTTATGACGAAAGACAATCGCATTCCACTTGTAAGCGCTACTGGTAGCACTCGCATGGGCCGCATGGTTGGTTCTGTAGTTGCTGAGCGCTTTGGAAGATCTCTACTTGAACTTGGAGGAAACAACGCAATCATTCTTACTGCAAATGCAGATATGAAAATTGCTATTCCTGCAATCGTATTCGGTGCTGTAGGTACTGCCGGCCAACGTTGTACTACAACTCGCCGTCTGATTATCCATGAAAGTATCTACAACGAACTTCGTGATAAATTGGTGAGCGCTTATTCTCAAATCAGAATTGGTAATCCACTAGATCAAAACAATCACGTTGGTCCACTTATCGATAAAGCTGCTGTTGATATGTACAACAAATCAATCAACGATGCCATCGCTCAAGGCGGAAAGTTAATTGTTGAAGGTGGCGTTCTTTCTGGTTCTGGCTATGAAAGCGGTTGCTACGTGAAACCTACAATCATCGAGGTTCCTAATTCAACTCTTCCTGTTGTTCAACACGAAACATTTGCTCCGATCTTGTACATCATGAAGTACAACACAATCGAAGAAGCGGTAGCTATGCAAAATGGCGTTGTCCAAGGATTGAGCTCATCTATTATGACACTCAATATGCGTGAGGCTGAATACTTCCTTTCTTGCGAAGGTTCTGACTGCGGTATTGCAAACGTCAACATCGGAACAAGCGGCGCTGAAATCGGCGGTGCATTCGGTGGTGAAAAAGAAACAGGCGGCGGACGCGAAAGCGGAAGCGATAGCTGGAAAATCTACATGCGTCGTCAGACCAATACGATCAATTATAGCAACAGCCTTCCATTGGCTCAAGGGATTAAGTTTGACTTCTAATCAATTTTTATACAGAGAGGCTTCCATTTGGAAGCCTCTTCGTCTTTTCTAAGACTACCTTAATCAACCTGTTTTTTGTGAAATATATTTTAGCACTCACTACAGTACTGGCCCTGTTTGCTTGCGGAGAAAGTACTTTACCACATACATCTGAATTAACCTCGGGCGATTGGATCATTCAATTTTATGTTGAAGATTCTACCAAACATGTGGACATACCCGTTTATATGAATGTTGATAGTGTGGGCAACTTCACACTTGTAAACGGGACTGAAAGAATTTCTATTCAAGAATACACTCATCTTGGTGATAGTGTTAGCGCTAAAATCAAACCTTATCTCTCATCACTTCACTGGAAAGTAATTTCTAAAGATTCAATCCACGGCTATTGGCAAGATGAATCTCGTGAGAATTATAAAATCAACTTTAGTGCAACACCTTTTAAGGGTAGTTATAATGAAACTAAAATGTGGTCTGGTAAAACATTCGACGTAACATTTTCTCCTGAATGTGCCGATTGTTCTTACAAAGCAGTTGGTGTATTTAGCGCAAATTCTAATTATCTAACTGGAACATTTCTAACTGAAACAGGCGACTACCGCTACCTTCAAGGAAGAGTAGATGGAGGTAATGATAGAAGCGATTTTTATCTCTCTTGTTTTGATGGCGCACATTTATTTTATTTCACTGGAAATATTGTTGGAGACAGCATTCACAATGGAATGTTTTATTCCGGAAAACACTATTCAGAAAAGTGGAATGCACGACTGGATGATAAGGCAACACTCCGCGATCCGGATAGTTTGACATTCATGAAGCCTGATTACATTGATTTGGTTTTTGATGTAAAAAATCTGGCGGGTGATTCTGTGAAATTTGATGCAGCGGATTACTTGGGTAAAGTAACAGTAGTTCAAATTATGGGAACATGGTGTCCTAATTGTTCTGACGAAACTCGTTTTTGGTCAGCGGTAAAATCGCAGCTGGGAGAAAGTTTGCAAATTGTCCCAGTGGCATTTGAACGAGGTACTGATACAGGAAAACAGATGTCTGCATTAAAGAATTACAAAGAACAATTCAATTTGTCTTACGAAGTTTATTTAGGAGGCGAAATAAGCAAGGATAATGCGTCCAAAGTGTTCCCTGCAATAAATGCGGTGATGTCTTATCCTACTTCTATTATTATCGACAAAAAAGGAAAGGTGCGCAAAATCCACACGGGCTTCTACGGTCCAAGCACCGGCAAATTCCACGATCTATACACAGAGCGTTTGCGCATGTTTGTGGAGCAGCTGCTGAAAGAGGGTTGAGGTTTGATGGTTGACTTTTGATGTATTTTATAGATAAAGAGCCCGAAAACAAAGTTTTCGGGCTCTTGCATTTTTCCATCAACCATCAGACATCAAACCTCAACCATCAGATTGTGTTTTGCAGTGCTCTCAGCGTGAATGGTTTGAATTCTTTTAGGTCTGTGGGTTTGCTTGATAGAGTAGCGGAGGCTACGCACATGGTGGGTGTGGCGCTGCCGCTGTTGATGCCAATTATTTTTACTTTCTTTCCTTTCGGTACATTATGAAATACAATTTTCCCTCCTTCATTTTGACCAGCAAGTAATCCTGGGAAATCTTCAAATGCTAAGTTGATATTGGTATTATTTGGTGAAGGACAATTCACGTAGAAATCGATTTTCGCTGCTGGATCTTCTTCGAATCTGTCGCAATTCAACCAACCCATTTCATTAGAAGCGAAGATGAAATAATCCAATTCGTCTTTTTTTATGTCAGTCAATAAGGAGTCCTCTTTTCCTTTGAATTTTTTTATGAATGCCGCTGAATATTCATCTTGAGAGCGACCAATTTTCTTTCCGAATTTTAAAACCACAGCGTGGTCTTCATCGTACTTTGGCATGAATGATTTCATATCAATTGTTGGGAATTGATCAACTGCACGAAGAATGGCTTGATCGTATTCGGCAGTAGCGCTTTTAGAAATATAGTAATCTTTTATATTTCCGTTTTTATCCAGTTTCATTGTTACTTCTGTTTGGTAGCTGAACACACAATATTCATTAATCATTTGTTGTGTTGGATTGAAGTTGGCCACAAACCAATTGTTGAGCGATTGTCCATCAGCAAGCTTCCAGCTGAAATAATCCATCTTGGAAATTTTCAGATTGCGACGGAAATACGATTCACTAATTTGAATAAAACAATTGTCATTCACCGAAGCCGGCACCGCCGCCGCAACTGAAGCAACTACAGTCCCAGCACTTGATGAAGAAACCCCGGTCCCTGAGCCTGTCGAAGGGCCCATTTTCTCATTTTCAAGGCTCCCAGAACCTGTCGGAGAGTCCTGCGCCAACTCCCAATTGATATTACCATCAGCGGTGCGCTCGCCATAGAATAAATGAAAGTCATCCTTCTTTGTTTTCTTTGGGAATTCTACCGTGTATGGACTCTCTTTTTTAAGTTGAAGTTCTTCTCCATTTGAGGTTGCTACAACATTCACCATGCCGGCTGTTTCAAGCATTTTGCCGTTGCTGGTGGTGGAAAGTCGATTCATAATCATATCGGCCATTTCGTAACATTCGGTCAAACTGATTTGAATTTTTCCTTTCGGTGTGTTGCCGTTTTTATCTACTAAAGAGTTGGCTGGAAAAACTAGAATCGTTCCTTGTTTTCCGGTGATTTTTTGTTCTACAGTTGGATCAATAGAAAATGTCTGCGGAGCAGTTTTGTATTTGCCGAAAAGATCTTCGTTTGAAGCGTAGGAGTTGACTTCTTCTGAAATGGTAGTGGCAATTATACTGGTCGATTCAGCCGCTTTTTCTTCAGTTAATCTGGCTTGTGCTTTTTTGTCGAGCTCGAAAAAATAGAGTGTAAGGCCTAGGCCCACGGCTGTTCCAGCCATGATGATTTTTGTTTTCATCCTTGCAATTGATTAAGTAAGTTTCGAAGTGGTTTCGTGTCAGAGAACAAATGCTTTTTGGAAATATTGTATTGGAGTCAATTTGATTGAGTTTCGACAATTTTGACTTTATAGCTCAATGCAAAGGGTGTTTTAGGTCAAAACCAATCGGATTTGAGCTCTATTTTGTATCTTTATGAGCTCAAATTGTTTGTCATGCTGAATCCTACAGAAAAATTATTACTCGATTTTATTGGTAATACTCCAATGAGTTCGTCCATGCAAGTGCATGAGGGGGCGGCGTTGACATGCAGTTACGCCACTACTAAGCGTACTTTGAACAAGTTATCGGATAAGAATTTTCTTGTTGTCTCAGGAATAGGAAAGGGAACCAGATACTCTCTTTCCCCTATTTACAATTTAATAGTTCCAATAAGTTTAGAATCGTACTATCAAAAGGAGATTGATGAGCGTGAAATTTTTTCTAACTACAACGGTGATTTGATAAACATAACACTGAAGGAAAATGATATTTTCACTTTAGAAGAGTTACAAATACTTGTCGAGCTCCAACATCAGTTTAAAAACAATATTGGTCAATTGTCCGAATGGGAGTACAAACAAGAGCTCGAAAGATTGGCTAT
>CALRZB010000055.1:0-12935 GCA_943372555.1 Chryseobacterium gleum
ATGCTGTCATCCACCTTCGGATTTTCGTATCAGCCATTAATCGGAAATAGCGAACAAACTTGGCTCGTTGATATATACGGACTCATCTTGGTGCACACCGTCGAAACCCTCGGCCCAACTGAGGTTCACGGCAACTATACCTACACAAGTATAATGCAAGCTCCGGTATCAGACCCTTCTCAATTGTATCAAGTAGGCTTAATAAGAGAGGACATAGAAAATCAAAAAATCTATATGTACGTTAATGATCAAGAATATCTGCTCTATGATTTCGATGTTCAGGTAAATGATGTTATAGAAGTTTTCAGTGTTGGCCAACTCTCACCGATCACTATTACCAACATTGAAACTGTAGTAATCAATGGCATTTCACGTGAAAAAATCTCTTTTTCCGACGACTGGTACAACGGATATTACATCGAAGGAATTGGCTCAGATAGAGGAATTCGTGATTACAATACTGCAGGAATTGCCGACTACAGTCCACAACTTACTTGCTACTACGAAAACAACGCTTTGGTATTCGATAATCCTATCGACGCATCTACTTGTGGATCGGCATTGTCTATTGATGAAAAAGAATTACTTTCTTCTTTTGCAATATTCCCAAACCCCTCGTCAGACGTGCTATTCATAGCTACTGATGGAATTCTAAGTGGACAGGTTTTTTCTTTGCAAATAATCGACATGCTCGGCAATGTGGCCCTTACACAACAATTCATAGCATTCAATAAAAATAAAATTGACCTTTCTAATCTCTCCGTGGGTTCCTATATAATCAAGCTCTCCGACAAAAAAGGAAACTCAGCAAACAAAATTTTTACAAAAGGGGAATAATGTTTTGATGTGATTAACTTGCGCATCAAACATCTCTATTATGCCGCTGATATTGCCCGTTAAAGGAGTTAGTCCGCAACTCGGAAATGATTGCTACATCGCAGAAAACGCAACAATTGTTGGTGATGTTATCGCGGGTGAATCTTGCTCCTTTTGGTTCAATTCCGTCGTTCGCGGCGATGTCAATTCCATTCGTTTAGGAAATAAAGTCAACGTGCAAGACAATGCGGTAATTCATTGCACATATCAAAAAGCTGCAACAACAATTGGAAACAATGTTAGCATCGGACACAACGCCATCGTGCACGGATGCACCATTCATGATAATGTGCTTATCGGAATGGGCGCAATCGTAATGGATAATTGCGTTGTTGAAAGCAACAGCATTGTTGCCGCGGGAGCAATACTACTTGAGGGAACGCATGTTCCCTCGGGCTCAATATTCGCAGGCATTCCCGCCAAAAAAGTAAAAGACATATCTCAAGCCCACATCGAAGGCGAAATTCAAAGAATAGCCAACAACTACACCCTCTACTCCAGCTGGTTCAAATAACAGAAGTTCCAATCCCCAACACCCGTCCAAGGGCGGTCCCTGAGCCTGTCGAAGGGCGGTCCCAGAGAGGTCCCCGAGTTTCTCAAATCACCTTTAGGTGAGATGAGAAGTATCGAAGGGCGCTACCACACTATCAAACTACCAAACTATCATACTATCAAACTAACCATCGCTTCCACCCAATCATCCCCATCATTCAAACTCGGCACCAACTGTACTTTCTCTCCACCATGATCTTCAAAAAGCTCTTGGTATTCGTGTCCAATTTCGATCGTTGTTTCCAAACAATCGGCAACAAAAGCTGGTGAAAAAACAAGAAGCTTTTTCTTACCCTCTTTACCCAATTGCTCAATCACTTTATCCGAAAAAGGCTCAATCCATCCACTTCCCAAGCGACTCTGAAAACATACCGTGTATTGATCTGGAGTCAATCCCAAACCCGCAGCGATAGAGCGTGTTGTAGCATAACAAGTAGCTTTATAACAAAGCTCATTTTCATCATTTATCTCATGCTCGCAACTGTGATTGCGGCATTTTCTATCCTTATAAACTTTATCTACCTGGCGCTCTGGAAGTCCATGATAGCTAAATAAAATATGATCGTATGCTTTTAGATCAAATTGCTTTCCGCGTGCAACAAAGCAGCTGATATATCCAGGATCATCATAAAATTGATTGATAATTTTGATGTCAGGAAACGACCACCAGCCCTCCATCACTTTCATCGCTTTCTCAATCACCGAGCCTGTTGATGCTGAAGCATACTGCGGGAACATTGGGAGTATAATGAGTTTGTGTGCGCCCCACTCTTTCACACTCTCCAACGCCGATTCCAACGAAGGATTTTGGTAACGCATTCCTAAGAAAACACGCGTTTCATCTCTATCAAATTTCGCTTGCAATTTCTCCTGAACCTTGCGTCCATAATGGATTAGCGGAGATCCGTTTTCAGTCCACAATTGCGCATAAATCTTAGCGCTCTTACGATGTCTAAACGGAACAATAATCCCATTCACTAAAATCTTACGGCCAAGCCAATTAACATCAATGACCCTTGGGTCATTCAGAAATTCCGTCAAATAACGATATACATCACTTGGTTTAGGACTATCGGGAGAACCAAGATTCACCAATAAAATAGCGGTCTTCTTTTTCATAATTGTTGCAAAGGAAACAGAACTTTTCTTTAGTTGTTCGATTTGAATTAGTTGACAGCAATTTTTGATTGTTCTATGACATTGATAATGTAAATTTTAGGCGCATAAACACATCCTATTAGATTTTGTTTAGATTTGGCCTACTAAACCTTTTATTCGTTTTTAAAAAATGGATGGCCGATGCCGAAAAGCCTTATTGAGTAGGCAACAAATTAATATATCACTATCATGCTAATTGTTTTATTACTTGCTGTTGTTGTTGTAATGATTGCGTCAATGTGGAAGGTGTATGAAAAAGCTGGTCAACCTGGATGGGCTTGCATTATTCCTATTTACAACCTTTACATTATTACCAAAATCATTGGTAAGCCAGGTTATTGGACCGTATTAATGCTTATCCCAATAGTTAACTACATTTTTATCATTTGGTCTTACAACCTAATTTCTAAAAAATTCGGAAAAGATGTAGGGTTTACTTTAGGACTAATTTTCCTTTCTTTCATCTTTTGGCCTATACTCGGATTTGGTGATGCACAATATGAAGGCGCTTCAAACCAAGAGTCGGTTGCTCTAGACGATCCTCGTTAATTTATATAAAACAAAAAAGCCCGTCTAGTTAGAAACTAGACGGGCTTTTTTATGCTCCAAAATTTCTTAATTCTCGAAATCACTCTTCACATCCACTACCAACTTCTCATCTCTGTTTGCCACGTCCCACGCAGTGTAGAAAACTAATCGCGCAATAATGCTCATCTTATCATACAATATTTTCTCAGCATCATCACCAGGTTGGTGATAGTCCTCATGCACACCACTGAAATAGAAAATTACAGGAATATTATGCTTCGCAAAATTGTAATGATCTGATCTGTAATAAAAACGATTCGGATCGTCTGGGCTATTATATGTATAGTCCAAAGCCAAATTCGTGTATGTACTATTCGTCTTCTCTGAAATCTTGTGCAAGTCAGTGCTCAACTTATCAGAACCAATTACATACACATACTTGTCATTGTCTTTATGAGCGTCGTCTACACGACCAATCATATCAATATTCAAATCACACACTGTATTCTCCAGTGGGAAAATTGGAAATTCAGAATACCACTCACTACCCAGAAGTCCTTTCTCCTCGCCACTTACGTGAAGAATCAATATGCTTCTTTTCGATCCGTGACCTTCCTTCTTTGCATTAATAAATGCCTCTCCAATTTCTATCGCACTTACTGTTCCCGAACCATCATCATCCGCACCATTGTAAATTTTCCCGTTCATTACTCCAACGTGATCATAGTGCGCAGAAATAACAACAACTTCGTTTTTTAATTCCGGATCCGTTCCTTCAATAAAACACAAAACGTTGTCCGCTGTAAAACTCTCTTTGTCCACTTTCATATCTACAGACATATTTCTCTTTAGTAGAAAGCTTTTAGGTTTTTTTGATTTCGATATTTTCGCTCTCAATTTCTCTGAAGACTTAGACTTACAAGCCTTTAGGTACTGATCCGCCATTTTTGGAGAAATGAAAAAATAAGGAAGAACAACTTCATCTTCCATGCGAGCGTTGGGATAATCTAAAGACATTCTTGGTTGATCCAAGAAATAGCCGATGCGCTCTAAAATGAAATCAAAATTATCGTCAACAAACAAGATTGCTTTAGCGCCTTTCTTTCCAGCCAAATCTCTTTTCATTCTAAAATCTTCACTCCATTCACTCATTGTAGTGTTCCCCGTGAAAATAGAGTTCCCTTCTGAATCCATCGGCTCACCTGATAAACAGAGTACTACTTTATCCTTTACATCCATATTTGCGTAGTCATTATACTTCGCATCTTCAATTCCAAATCCCGCAAAAACTATCGCTGAATTTTGTATTTGTACATTCTCAAATCCACCGAACGTATAAAAGTCTTTTCGAAAAATATAAGTGCTATCAGCAAGCTTAATACTCGATTCACCAAATCGCACTTGCTTCAAAGGATATTCCTGGAAATAAGACACACCATTCACGCATGGCGCAATACCTTGAGATTTGTACTGTTCAGCTAAATAAGCCGCAGCTCTTTTCAAATCAGGCGAACCTGTATCTCTTCCGTTAAAAGCATCTGAAGCAAAATAGAACAAATGTTCTTTCAATTCTTCCGGAGTAATAGACATTCCATATTTCAACGCAATGCTATCAACTTGCGCAAAACAATGATTCACGTGAAATACACACATTAGCGCCAACGCTAGTTTCAACAGTAATTTCATAGTATTAACAGTTTATCTTATTCACTCTATTTTGATGTCTTCCGCCTTCAAACGAAGTAGAGAAGAATGCATCTACCATTTCAAAAGCACCATCCTCTGTAATAAACCTAGCTGGCAAACAAATAATATTTGCATCATTATGTGTTCTTGCCAACACCGCAACTTCTGTATTCCAACAAAGAGCAGCTCTCACTCCAGCATGTTTGTTTGCAGTCATACATACTCCGTTCGCAGATCCACAAATCAATATACCAAGTGTTGTATCATTCAACACACCCTCGGCAGTTGCATGAGCATAATCAGGATAATCCGTACTATCCAAAGAATACGTTCCATGATCTTCCACTCCGTGGCCTTGTTCTTGTAATCTCGCTTTCACCTTTTCTTTCAGCTCAAAGCCTGCATGATCACATCCAATATGTACTTTCATCATCTAAGTTATTGATTGCCGCAAATGTAACGGAGTCTTCCATGTGAAAAATGAACTTTACATCAATGGTAAACTAAATGGATAAACAACCTTTCATCACTCATTTCCACTTCTTTACCATGGTTATTCACAATTACGTCCAAATTTGTGTGAATCCCGGTGTAAAACTTTCTAAGAAAAAGATTTGTTTCCACAACATTAATAGTCCATTAGAAAAAGTGCTCAACATTCAATACAATGCTATGAGATTTAATGGGGCATTTTCCAACTCGATTGTACACAATTCACAAAGCCGAAATCGAAAAAACTTATAAAACACCATCTAAATACACAATTTGTTCATATCCTATTTAACCTTCTCATTTACATTTGATTCATAATCTAACAACATGTTCACAAATGCTTATCAAATGTGTACTACCTTTCGTTCCTAGTAATACTTCAAATTCTTTTACACCTTATGAACAGACTGTATTAAGAACTATTACTCTTTCTTTAAAAAGAATTAATATTCAATATTTGTAAATAAGACGTTACACGTGAAAATATGAGGTTCATCTTTGCAACATGTTTACCGCTAATCCTCCTTTCAAATCTGGCAGCATCTCAGCCAACAAAATTCTATTATCCAAACGGAAATGTTTCGAGCGAAGGCACCATGGTCAACGGTCAACCGGATGGATATTGGAAAACATATTTCGATGATGGTGGAATGAAAAGCGAAGGTAATCGCAAAAATCTTCTACTTGATTCTGTTTGGAAATTTTACAGATCCGATTCAACTCTCGAAAGAACAATCACTTATGCGGAAAATATTAAATCAGGAATAGAACAAGTATTTGATGAAAAAGGAAATATTAAAGAGCAATTCACCTACAAAAACAACATAAAAGATGGTGAGTCCAAAACCTTCTATTCTACTGGTGAAATGCATAAACTCATCCCTTTCACAAACAACAAAGAAGAAGGAAAAGGAAAAGAATATGCTGAAGATGGAAGATTAATAACCAATACGGTATACCGAAATGGATTCATTTATTCCGAAGAAATTATCAATCGATACAATGGTGCAGGCCAACGCACTGGTATTTGGAAGGATCTGTATCCAAATGGAAAAATCAAGGAAGAAGGCAACTGGACTAGTGATAAAAGAAATGGTGTTTTTAAGTTTTTCAATAAGAAGGGTGAGCTCGACCGTATGGAAAAATATGAGAACGGTATCCTGATTACGAACGATAACGAAACCTCAATTATTGATATTAGAAAAGAGTTTCATCCCAATGGTGTAGTAAGTCTAGAAGGCAGTTACAGCAATGGAAAAAGGCACGGAACCTTCAGAGAGTACAATGAAAATGGTCAGCAGATAAATGCCTACCTCTACGAAAATGAAACACTACTAGGTCAAGGTATGATAGACTCTATCGGACGCAGACAAGGCCCATGGAAGTTATTTTTCTCTGATGGAAAGGTTAGGGCTGAAGGTGATTATAAAGATGGTTTAAAAGAAGGCGCATGGACTTTTCTATTTACGAATGGGAAAATCGAACAAAAAGGGGTTTATAAAATGGATCTTCCAACCGGTGCTTGGAAATGGTTTTTTCAATCAGGTTTAACACACCGAGAAGAATTTTATGCTAGAGGAAAAGAAGACGGTCATTCCATTGAATACGACTCTCTTGGAAATGTCATTAGTGAAGGTGATTATTCAGGTGGCTTAAAGACGGGCGTTTGGCTTGTTACCATCAATGACCACAGCGAACAAGGGGAATACGTGGATGGAGAATTTAATGGAGAATGGATTTGGAAGTACCCAAATGATAAGAAAGCATTCGAAGGAGAATTTCAAAATGGTGTTCCTATTGGAAAACATAAGTACTTCTACGTGAATGGAAACACGAAAATGAGAGGAAGCTTTGCAGGAGGAGAATTGGATGGAAAGTGGGAATATTTCCGAGAGGATGGAACCCCAGACCTTGAAATCGAGTATGAAGCCGGACAAGCTGTGAAGATTAACGGACAAAAAATAAAACTTCCGGAACCCAAAGCAGAAGAATAAAATTTACGCGTATCCACCACCCGATGAAACCGCTGTTTGCGGAAATACTTGCTCAAGAAAATGACGTACTGGCTATTGTCAGTCTGGAAGATTTTTGCGTTGCTGAATGCAATGTCGCATTCGCTCATTTGGTGAAATTGACACCAACTTCTGTCAAAGGATCAGCGCTAAGTAAATTATTCCCAAAAGTATTTCCACATGAAATTTGGCCCTCACTAAAAGCAAATCTTGAGAAAGTAGGATTCTCTACTTTGGTGAATGATCAAAAAACACAAACATTTAGTTTAAATAAAATACAAGACGAAGAAGGTTCGTTTTTTATCCTAAGGGCCGCAACCAACAACGACAATGCGATTATCGAGCAGTATAAAATGCTCTTCGAAAAAAACGTTGCTGGTGTCTACAAAACCTATTACGAAGGCGGCTTGATTTCATGCAATAAAGCCTTTGCTCAAATGCTCGGGTTTAAATCAGAAAGCGAGGTACTAAAACACAAAGCGCACTCCTTCTACCCTGCTCCAGAAGATAGAGAAAGATTCCTTGATGACGTTCGCAAAAACCCTATACTGGTCAACTACGAACTTCAACTAAAAAGAAAGGACGGCACCGTGATTACTTGCATGGAAAACACCTTCCTGGAAGAAGATGAAGATGGTAGAAAAGTAATCAGCGGAACTATCATCGATGTAACAGACCAAAAGAACGCAGAAAGAGAACTTCTTGAAAGTGAAGAACGCTTCCGAACACTATCAAATGTTTCACATGAAAGTGTCGTCTTTGTAAAAAAGGATTATACTGTAGTAGATTGCAACGATCAATTTGCAGTACTATTTGGTTTTTATAATAGACAAGACATCATAGGTAAAAGAATAACTGATTTCATAAATCAAAATGACCTTGAAAGAATCACAATTAGCGTAGATATTTCTAGCGCCAATAGGTCTGAAATCAGAACATTTGATAATGTAGGAAAGGCAATTTTTCTAGACGTAACAGGTAGTGATGTTCACTACAAAACCGAGCTGATGAAAGTACTCGTGTTACACGATATTACTGCAAGAAAAAGAGCAGAATTCAGCCTGGAACAAACAGTAGTGAGATTTAGAAATTTGTTGGAAAATTCACCCAACGCAATTGTCATTCTCACAGATGAAAAAATTAAATATGTCAACCAAGTTGCTGTGGAGTTGCTTGGAGTAGACGACGAAGACCCATTGTTTGACAAGCCTTTCCTTGATTTTATTCCATCGGTTTATAAAACGATTATCAAAACGGATCTGGTCTCTGTGCGAGAGGGAGCTGAAATGCAATACAAAGAAATCCGCGTTCTTACCGAGCAAGGAAATGAAATAGACGTGGGCATTCAAAGCACCCTAACCATTTACGAAAATAGACCCTCGATTCAAATTTCACTCAACAACATCAGCGAACGTATGCAGCTCGTGCAGGAGCAAATGCGTGTGAGAATTATTGAGGAAATCAATACAGTTCTGAAAAAAGAAATTGAAGAACATAAGCGCACACAAGAGAAACTAGAAGAACAAAAAAACTACACGCGAAATATCATTGAAAGTTCGCTAGACATGATCATCGCGGTTGATGAAACAGGCAACATAACGGAATTCAACAAAGCCTCTCAAGATCTTTTCGGATACAGCTTGGAAGAAATTCTCGGCGCCCCAATGAGGATGTTATATGAAAGCAAAAAAGAATACGATGAGGTAAGTGCGACCCTGAAAAAGTCGGGCTCTTATTCGGGTGAGATTACTAATATTTCTAAAGAAAATAGAAAGTTTACAAGTTTACTTTCCGCCTCACTTATCATCAATGATAAAGGAGCAATTATTGGATCCATGGGTGTATCACGAGATATCACCGAATATCGGGCGAATGAAAGAAGAGCGCTCGAGGAAAAAGCGAAGCTTGAGTCTATTTTCAACTCAACTGAAAACATGTTGATGTGGACTATGGACAAAGATTATAAACTCACATCATTTAATAATAACACACTAAACTGGTTTCAAGAATTTATCAAGGAAATCCCACAACTTGATGAGCCTATATTGCCAGTGATAGAAAGACACTTAGATGAAAATTATAATCAAGGTCAACTAAAAGCGTTTGATCACGCTTTCAATGGCAAACCACAGCAATTCGAATTTGCCGTCAAATCAGAAGAGGCTGGCACTATATGGCTTCAAGCTTTCTTGAACCCCGTTTATGTCGATGGAAAACTAGAAGAGGTTTCCTGTTTGATGTACGACAATACAGAACGTAAACAAATTGATAGAAAAATCAGAGATTCACTGAAAGAAAAAGAAGTGCTGCTTCAAGAAGTGCATCACCGTGTAAAAAATAATCTGCAAGTGATTTCAAGCATCTTGAATTTGCAATCAAGTTATGTAAGCGACCCGAGCACATTGGATATTTTGCAAGAAAGTCAGAACCGAATAAAGAGCATGTCGTTCATTCATGAAACACTCTATCGGACCACAGACTTTTCTAGTATCAACTTCTCGGAGTACATAAAAAGTCTTTCACACAACCTGATACAAAGCTACAGACTACAAAATTGTACAGTAGATTTTGTTGCCGATATCGACACCATCGAAATGAGTATTGACCAATCAATTCCGTGCGGCTTGATCGTCAATGAATTAGTGAGCAACGCCCTTAAGTATGCCTACAAGGACAGGAAAAAAGGAAAGCTGATTATTGAGCTGAAAGAAAAAGGAAATCAAGTGAGTTTGAAAATTTCAGATGATGGTGTGGGATTGCCAGAAAACTTCAAGTATGAAAAAAACGACTCCCTTGGTGTTCAACTAGTTTATTCCCTCACTGAGCAATTAGACGGCACCATTGAGGTAAATTCAGAAAAAGGAACGTCATTTTTAATTACATTTGAGAAACGTGTTTGATCTCCTTAACCAAAAATTCTTCTGATGGCAATCAACATTTTAATCGTTGAAGACGAAAGTATAGTACGAAAAGATATAGAAAGAAGCTTGACTAAAATGGGTTACAATGTTGTTGCCCAAGCAGACACTGGCGAAAAAGCAATACAGCTTGCACTAGAATTCAAACCTCAAATCGCACTCATGGATATCATGTTAAAAGGCGAAATGACAGGAATCGAAGCCACCGCAAAAATCAAAGAAGAACTAGACATTCCTGTGATCTTTCTTACTGCCTATGCAGATGAGGCCACCCTCAATAAAGCGAAGATTACAGAACCTCACGGATATATTCTAAAACCGTTTAAGGAAATTGATTTGCACACGACCATCGAAATGGCGTTGCACAAACACAAAAAAGAAAGAGAACTTCGCGTCGAAAACGACTTACTCAAATCACTTACTCTTTTCAAATCTGGCGCTGAATATTTATTCGTTAAGCACAACTCTAAATTAGTAAAACTCAATACCGCCGATATCTATTACGTGGAGGCTCTTAAGGACTATGTTCAGGTAATTACCAAAGACCAAAAGTTCACCATTCACGCTACCATGAAGGATATTGAGAAAAAATTACCACCAAAAATTTTCCAACGCGTTCACAGATCTTTTATCGTGAATCTAGATAAAATTGAATCAATTGTAGGCGGAAATGTGGTGATGCAAGACTTTAACAAAGAAATTTCTGTAGGTGGAAATTATCGAGACGAACTAGCCGAAAGAATCAACGTGCTTTAGTCTTTTCCAAACAAGACCTCCCTCGCCTTTCCTATATCATTTCGGAAGAAAAACCAACTCAGAAATATACTGAGCAGTGCCACCGCACCTAGTGTTGTGTAATAACCGGCAGTATTCTGAAGGAAAAAAGCGATCACCAACAAACCAGAGATAAGCGAAGGGTAAATAATAAGCTTGTTCGGATTTATTGCCAGAACAACCCTCGATCGCATTTCGACGCGAAGCAATACAACAGAGATAATCTTACCAGCAACCATAGCCGCTATGGCACCATAAACGCCGTATAAAGACACCAAAGGGATAAGCAGGCCCACTTGTAGAATGGAGCTAACGAAAAGCGATTTAACAAGCTTTTTAGCCTCCTTGCGAAGCATCAACACCCCCGTGTACAAAATGAATAGCCCGCGAACCAAATAGCTTATGCCCATTAGACCCATTAATTCAAATGAGTCAAACAACGCTTCATTCTTAATAAAGACAGGACCAATTAGCGGAATAAACACCATCGTTCCAATCAATCCAATAACAGACGCCACCATGAAACTATGAAGCAAGGTGTTCGCTTTCGACATACCTGGATTGGAAAAATTGCCGTTGAAACTTTTATACAAGCGAGGCAACAAGAACCCGCTGAGGCCCATTTGCAAAAACTCCAACGGTAACAAACACTTCGTGCAAAAATCATAAATAGCAACATCTTCTAATGTGCACCAGCCTGTCAATACAAATCGGTCGAAATAACTGAGCACCCACATCATCAGTGAATACATAAACATGACCAACCCAATGGACATTACTTCTTTCATTCCACTCGATGCCGCGGATGGCGGTGAGTAACGAAGCTGGTAGAGTAAAGACATAGAGAAAATGGCAACCCCAGAAATCAATCGGCCAAGCATCGGACCATAGATGGATGGCCCATAAATATCGAGGAAAACAAGAGATAAAACAATTGTCAAAACAAAATTGATGATATTGAAAACAGCATACGTTTTTACGTTTTCCTCAAATGTCAATAGCGTTGTTTGGGTGCGAAAATATCCATTGAAAAAACCGGTCATTACCGACAAAGCACCGTATGGCCAAAACTGAAGAGTGTCGTCGGAATAAATCAAACCAAGAACAAAATTGCCCAGAAGCATCAATACACCAGCGAACAGCAAGCCATAGATTAACTGAAATCCGTATGCGTGTGAAAGAAGCTTTTTCTTTTGGTTTTGACTGTGATCCGGGTTGTTGACTAATACCGGAATGTACTGATCAACGCCCAAAGTGGTCAACACCTGGCTAAGAAGCGCTAAGCTGATATATACATTGAGCAAACCAAAGTCGGCAGTAGAAAGACGATTGCTATAAAATGGCAGAAGCACCAATGCACTCAGAAAGGGCAAAGACCCAATTACTGTATATCCTATGGAGTGTATTACACCTTTGGTAAGCTTCATATGCAGAGACTGACTCTTTATCGCTTTATTTGTGCGAAAATACATTGGTACGAACAGTGAACAAGGGTCTTCTATACATATTTCCCCAATTATCTTCTTTTGTTAGGAAAGATCTTTCTTTTTTGGAAAAGGAATACGATGTTACAACAAACTTATTTCACGTAAAAAACAAGGCCCTTTTACCAATTTATCTTTTGTGGAATATTGTTCTTTTTCCATTCAAATCTTTTGGGAAAAGCTTAGTGGTAGCGCAGTTCGGTGGTTATCACACTGTAGCTCCCGCGATCTGGTCGAAGATTTTAAACAAAAAATTCGTAATCGTGCTTGGTGGTTACGACTGTGTTTCTTTCCCCCAAATAGGATACGGTGCGTTTGCAAACAAATGGATGAGAAAAGCAGTAATACTTAGTTACAAAAGAGCAGACCTCCTTCTCCCCGTCCACGATTCTCTCATCTTTAGCAAGTATACCTACTCTTCAGAATATCCCGAAAGTCAAGGCGTAAAGGCGTTT
>CALRZB010000056.1:0-12817 GCA_943372555.1 Chryseobacterium gleum
ATGGCCTGAATGAGCAGTGCGAGCGGCAGTCCCCACCAAGCAATGTGGTCTATGAGAGGTCGCATTCCGAATGTTCCCTCATAATGCCACATCCACCAACATGAAATCAGCCAAATATTGAATGTTACAAAAGCGGTGAGCCAGATGCCTTGAAATTTATTCTTGCGAATAAGAAAGATGAGTCCTATAAGAGCGAAGGCTATTATAGGAGAGTAGATAATCAAACCCACACGAAAGCCTGCAAGCACCTCGAAGAAATGACTTTCTGAAAAAATAAATTTTTCGTTACCGTATGCATAGACCCACCAATGTCCTGTTTGTTGTTTGTAGAACCAGGCTTGAGGGAAAAGTAGAAAGCCAAGAATGATAAAAGCCAACGGAAGAATGCGCCAATTGAATGCGCCAATGAACCAGTTGACAAATGTTTTCCATTTTCCCGCAATGGCAGGAAGTGCTAAGACAACAATAGCATTTGAAGGTCTTACAGCAATGCTTAATGAAAGAAAAAATGCAACAATCAAATAGGATTTGACTGTGTTATTTTGAAATGACTTATGTGCGAAATAGATAAAGCATGCCACTAGAGTGAATGAGTATGGATGCGATGCTGAAGGCTCAAAAATGGTATAGTAAAATAAGTTAGAGCCACCGTATATAAGTCCAGATGTGATAGCTGCCGTTCTTGGACTCACGAAATTGGCTAGATACTTTGCTAGATAATATAAGCCAATCATTACCCAGAACAAGCATGCTAATCCTACAGCGATTTGATAATGGGGAGCGTATCCGTCGTTGTCTAGATTAAATAAGTTGCCATACAAATGCGCTCCGGCAAAAAGGGGAGCTACCATTAGCGCTTCGCCATAGTAGTATTTGTTTAGCAGTTTGTCATCAACCATGGTCATGAATGGACCAATCTGATCGTTGTCGCGATATTTTCTATTTACATCCTTATAAAAAGAAAAAGTAGGATCGTTGTAAATGAAAGTGGCGGGTAAATAGGAGTAATAGCCTATCCCATCAGAGGCGATGACTTCAGTTTTGGCTTTTCCCCTCCAGCGATATCGAATATTGACAGATAGACTGATTGCGCAGCAAGCGAAGAGAACCCAGAAGAGGGGACTTTTAAGTAAGTTCTTGATTTGCGCAGGATTCATTGGGAACAAACATACAAAAAAGCCCCCTCGTCGAAGACGAGGGGGCTTTTGATATTATTATCAGCGTGGATTATTTGCCTTCGCTGAATTTAGCCATTTCCTTTTCGAAAGTTTCTTTGAACTTTTCGTAGTTGTAATCAGCTTTGATTTTTTCGTTTTGAGAAAGACCACTGTTGTATGCATCAGCGATTTTCTGACCAGAAAGCTCAAGAGCCACATAACTTACGAAATTGCCATTATCAAGTCGAGTCAATTTTTCACAAATCTCAATTGTTCCGCGCAATTCTTGGTCAACTACTGTGCGAGCCATTTCTTGGAAAGTCTCAGTAACTTCTTCTTTGTTGTTGAATTCTGTTGAGTTAACGTAGTTGTCACCAACGATTTTCATTGTCGCATTAATGGTCTTTGCCATTTCTGATTGAGCGTTTGAACGAGCTTTTTTCTTAGCTGTTTCACGGTCCATACTTTCGCCAGTAGCTGTAGAGCGGAATGCTTCTTTAGTGCTCATGTATTGGTCTCCAGTGCAGTACTCATTCACCAATGTTTCACCATCTGGTTTTGGTGTTTCAACTGTTTTTTTGTTTTTCTTGCATCCTACACCACCAATTACGGTAGCAGCTGCAACTAATAGAACGAGGGTAAATTTTCTAGTATTCATAATGGTTGTTTTTTCTAATTACTATGTTTGGTTTGTTTTCTACAATCGTGCCAAAATTAAAAAATAACTTCGAGAATTGATGAAACCATTTGTTCTTCTATTCGAGAACGCCCTTTTTTATAGGCATCTTGACTAGCAGATTCAAGGTTTAACTGAAGTCCTTTGATGTTATTTATTGATTCTGAATAAACAGTTTCGCCGTTTGCTGAAAGCACTATCACACTCATTTCAAGGAAAGAAACGGTAAATCCTTGAGATGTTCCTCCATCAATGGTATTTCCAATGATGTTGATAGTGTAATTCGCGGTTTTTGCACTTTGAGCAATGCGCATTCCTTGATTTACAAGCGAAGTTTGCATACCTGAAGCTAGAATTGTGCTATTCGCAGGTTTGCCCAAAACTTTTTCATCTGAAGAAACAAAGAATGTCGGCATCAATATTTCGATAGGGACTTGCTTGCCTTCAGTTCTGAGGTTCTTGATAATGCCAGAAGTAATGTTGCGATCAAGATCTGTAGGCTGGAGATTTTCCAAATCTAGTCGAATATTGAAAGCAGGATTTTGATCTGTGGTGCTAACGTCCGAAATCAAAGTTGAAATAGAACCTGTTCCATCCGTCACTTGCGATTTCGGTTTTGTGTATTTCGACTTGGTGAAAGAGTGTGTGACCGTAATCCCTTTCACAGGCTTCCCATTATAAGTCAACCTTACCACAGCATTGTATGTGTAGCTGTTTTCGGCCCCTAATACTATCTTATTCGTTCCTGGATCGATTTGCAGACCATTAGCGACACGCTGAAGACTGCTGTAGATGTTATTGTCAATGAATATTTTGCTCGAATCACTATAAAATTCATTTACTTCATTCCAATAGTTTTTCAGGGCAAATAATCCATGCAAATACAAATCGATTGCTGAGGGCACATTTCCTAGTGCTTCTGCCTCGAGACCTTTTATATAGTAGTCATTGGCTGCAGACATCGCAAGATTTTTCTTTTGCTGTTTTGCGGCTTGAAATTGGGCTTTATTCAGTCTGTAATACACCCAATATTCAGTTTCATTTTCCCAAACACCAGCAACCTCGAAATCTTCTATTTGCTCATTGGTTGTTGTTGAAATATTAGAAATGAACTCTTCGCTAAAGGCTTTATTTACTTCAAGTGTATTGAGAAAAGTAGAACCTTGGACTTTTACGCTAATCTCAGAAGCAAGGTCATTCAAAGCATTTTTCTTTGCAATGTTTTGATAATCCATCGGCTGTGCAGTCTTGCTGCATGAACCAACTCCGATATAAAAAGCATTATTAAAAGGTCTTTGATCAACCCATTGAGGCTTTGGTGCAAATTCAACCTTTGAATCCGATTTGCCCGCTTTCTTATCGCCACAAGAGCTGAGAAGTAAGCCAAAGGCAAACAAAAATAAAATGCTAATATGTTTAATTCGGATATTCATTATTGAACAAGCTTTTGCACCACTGCTCCGATTTCCGAAGACATTTGTTGTGAAATGTTATTGAACAAATCGTTCGAAAGTTCTGAAGCTGGTCGAACCTCTTGACGTGAGCTCATTTTGTTTTGAAGAGAGCGACGGTCTTGTTGATTCAAGCTTACTGTTTGTCCATTGGAAGGATAAAGCTCGCTCACATTTCCATCATATTTTCCATAAACAACCTCGTCCGCCAATGATTTCTCAATGATTTCTGTTTTAATGATCTCACCACTTTGTAGGTTGATCAATTTATATTGGAAACTTACTGAACATGAACTAGAGTTGGTGTATTCAGTATATGAAACAGGTTTGTAGCGAGTTTCATAATAGTATTTTCCATCTTCTTGGTTGAGTTTTTTCACTTTATACGCTTCGTAAGCTTCGCGAGTAACTGATCGAACAGAGCCTGTTCTAGGAGAATAACTCAAAACGGTTCCAGTGAGAATTGCTTGAGCTCCGACCAATTGTCCCACAGAAACTGCAGTGGCATCGTCAACAACTCCACTCAATTGAAGTTTTTGTTCTTGAAGAATGGCTTGCATATGTTCGCGGTCAACAACTCTTAAAAATGGATCATGGATAGAAGTAAGTGCCTCTAAGGTGTATGCAGATACTTTTGAATCTAGTCCTGTTGTTGCAGTTGAATTGACGAAAGGCAATAGAGCAATAGTATAAGTGCCTTTTTCAATGCATTTATCACGCTGAACTTTAGCGTCTTTGTAATCGATTTTGCGTTTGATTACAAGGTCATAGTTGTTATAAGCCTCTCTGTAATGTTGTACGTCGAATGCTTTATTAGCTGTGCTATACAAAGGTTCGAGGTAAGCTATGTCTGAAAGGTCTTTTGAGTCTTTGTAGTTGGCATCTAGGGTTCTGATTTCTGCAAATTTGCCTTCTGCTTCTTGGTATTTTTCTTCCTCGAGCAGGGAAGTTCCCTCTTCATAGAGTTGAGTCAGGAATTGGCTTTTTGCATTTTCGTAATCAGTGAGGTAAAATTCAGCGATGTCAAGTTTTACACCGATAGCTTGAATTTTGTCTCGGTAGTCGCGTGCTTTGTGATATGCATAAACAGCAGTTCTGCTAGTGCCAAAACTTTTTTCGCGAGCAAATTCGTTTAGCATCTGGCTCAACACCATTTGACCAGTTTTTTTCATACCGATTTGAGCATCGATATTGTTTCTTTTCTTTTGAAGAGCGATATAATAGCTATTCGCCGCTTCGTTTGTCAAACCAGCAGCTTCTTGCTTTGCTGCCAATTTGGTAAAGTGTTTACTTCCTTGGCAAGCAACTAATAAAATGCAAATTGAAAGAATAAAGTGTAAATTTTTCATAGTGCTTGAAATTGAGAGTGATCAACCGTCTCGGCTTAGACGAGACGGTTGATTAATGCTTTATTTAGACTCGATGAACGTGTTCAATTCGTCGATTGTGCTATCAAATGAAAACGCATCATTGATCAAGTAATATTGATTCTTGTCGTAGCAGAAGTCGTAAGCGTACTTAGCGAATTCTAGTTTTGTTTCATCAAATCCAAATACACTCATGATGTCTTTGATTTGAGTTGTAGTCAAGCAATTTGATTTTGCAATTTGCTTAGCAACAGTTAAACGGGTATCATCAAATCCTTTTGAAGCTACACTTGCTTTTGCAGTATCGAAAGATGCTTTGTCCATCGCTTTAACACAACCTGTGGTAGTTTTTTCAACTACAACGACTTCTTGACGAGGTGCTGGAGCTGGTTTAGCTGGTTGTGCTTGTGCGGGTTTAGAAGTCGTTGTTGTAGAGGTTGTTACAGTCGTTGAAGAATTCTCTTCGATTTCCATGTCTGTATCTATTCCGGCTACATTCATATTGATACCCATATTCAATCCACCAACATTCATATTGATGTTTACTTGTTCTGAACCCGGAGCAGCAGTTGTAGTAGTAGTTGTTGTTTTGGAGGGCTTTGTAGTTGTTGTTGTCGTAGTTTTTTCTTCGATAACAACATCTTGACTAACACCAGTGCCAGTAACATTTGTTCCCATTGTGATATTCACGCCAGGAGCAGTAGTAGTAGTTTTAACGTATTCTTCTACTTCCATGTCTTCCTCAACAATTACATAGTCCTTGATCTCTGTTTCATTTGCAGGCGTTGAAGCAGTAGAAGCTCCAGAAATGGCAGTTTCAGATTGGTAGCGAAGAACGTATTCGCCTTTTTTAGCTACCTTAACTACGTAGGTAACTTCCATTCCTTTCTGAACGACGAAGTTTTTATTTGTGAAGTCAAGCAATGTTGCATCTTCGAAATCAATACGTGCTTGGTAGAATTCTCCTGTTAAGCCTGTAAGTTTTACGTTGGCTTGTGGAGTTGCATTTTGTTTTTCACCATTTAGGATAAGAGTGAACTTCTCTCCGTTTTCAGCAAAGATGACCGCATTTGAGGTTTGAGCAAAAACGGTTGAAACAAAAGCGAAGAAGAATGATAAAAGTGTAAAGATTCGTTTCATCAGGATTTTATTTAGCGGTTAAAAATAATGTTTGATTGCCCAATGGCGAAGGTTGTGCCAAAAAAAATAAATCAGAGCAAGATGTTCTATTTTTGACCCCTTGGAACCCCAAAAGGTTCTTTTTTCTATAAAAAATGAAGAAAATTGTTGTCATTGGTGCTGGGCGCAGTAGCTCAAACCTTATCAAATATTTGCTCGAACATGCTGACAATGAGGATTGGAGCATTCGAGTTGGCGATATGGACCTTGCTTTTGCGAAAGCGAAAATAGGTTATTCTTCTAGGGCTGAGGCATTTCGATTTGACGGTTCTAATGCCACTCAAAGAAGAGCTGAAATTGCAGCGGCTGATCTAGTCATATCGATGCTTCCCGCTTTTATGCACATGGAAGTAGCTAAGGATTGCTTGGAATTCTCAAAAAATGTGATTACCCCGAGTTATATCCCTGACGAAATGTGGGCTTTAGATGCAGAGGCGCAAAGCAAGAATGTGCTGATTCTCAATGAAATGGGGGTAGATCCAGGAATAGACCATATGTCGGCAATGGAAATTATCCATAAAATCGAAGCTGAGGGTGGAAGCCTTGAAAGTTTCGAATCGTTTACTGGCGGACTTGTGGCACCAGAGTCTGATGATAATCCGTGGAACTACAAAATTTCGTGGAATCCGCGCAATGTTGTTTTGGCGGGATATGGTGGAACTGCGCGTTTTCAGCAAAATAATGAGCTAAAATTTATCCCATATCACCGACTTTTCAGCGAAATCACTGAAATTTTAGTGGATCCAATGGGAAGTTTTGACGGATATGCGAACAGAGATTCTTTGAAGTATAAGAAAATCTATGGACTTGAAAATATTCCTACCTTATATAGGGGAACTCTCCGAAGAGGTGGTTTTTGTAAAGCTTGGAATGTTTTAATACAACTCGGATTGACAGATGATTCTTTCGAGATAGAAAATACATCAAACATGACTTGGCGCGATTTGACTTCTTCGTTTGTGGATA
This sequence comes from Chryseobacterium gleum, assembly GCA_943372555.1. Classification (GTDB taxonomy): domain Bacteria; phylum Bacteroidota; class Bacteroidia; order Flavobacteriales_D; family Sanyastnellaceae; genus JAIXWP01. Next base: position 6,797 of record CALRZB010000056.1, read on the forward strand.
TGACTTCTGGAGAATCACTCGAAAATATTATAAAGTATAAATGGTCGCTCGATGAGGTGGTGATGACGAAACTTTCTTGGTTGGGTATTTTTGACAACAACTCAATTGAAATGGAGAAGGGAAGTCCTGCTGTTGCTCTTCAAAAATTGATTGAGAAGAAGTGGAAGTTGAATGAGGGCGACAAAGACATGATTGTTATGTGGCATCGCTTTATTTATTCTAAAAATGGAAAGCGCTTCGAAAAGACATCCAGTTTGGTGACATTAGGCGACGATACTGTTTATACTGCGATGTCAAAAACAGTGGGATTGCCAATTGCTATTGCAGCTCGAATGATTTTGAATGGAAAAATGCCACTTTCTGGAGTTAGATTGCCCATTATTCCAGAAATTTACCTTCCGGTTTTGGAAGAGTTGAAACAATATGGAATTGTTTTTAATGAGGAAGAGCGAGAATTGAATTGAAAGCACACAAATACATAGCTGTTTTTTCTTTGTTACTCTTGACTTTGTCGGGAATTGCTCAAGTGTGTAAAGCTCCTGAAATTCCAGCTGAGTATAATTGGACAACACAAGAAGAATACCGAGCATCCAAAGACGACATTGAGAAATGTTTGAAATGGCTTTGCACGACGCCGTATGGCTTAGAAGTGGTAAAGCGCAGCGAGATCAATGCTTACGTGATGACATGGATAGCAGGTAGTCCTGAAATTAACGTGAATTTGGACGCGAAATATTTTCCTTTTTTACAGGAAAATCAAGAGCTGCTTTTTACGATGATTCATGCAATGGCTTATTATCAATTGAATCATCCCAATGAGAAGTCACAGGATAAGATCTACCTAAAAGGGCTAGAGGCTATATGTGTTTTGGCAAATCAAAGTGAGGAGTTGAAAAAAGCAAAATACTTGAAAGCTTTGCTAAAAGCGGACAAGAAAAAGGAGTTGAAAGCTTACCTTGAAGAATTGCTGAGCAAGTCAACAAAAAAGTAGACAGAACAAAAGACGCATTAATTTGCTTTCTAGCACATGAAGAAATTCGAAATCCCAGAGAAGTATCGTTCATCCGTAATAGGAAAGGTGAAAGAATGGCGTAAAGCGGGAGATCCTCGGAAGCAGGATTTCACGCCAACTATGCTCGATTTTGGACCTGTTCGTTTTATACTCCCTAGGCATTTTGGGTTTTGTTATGGTGTAGAAAATGCTATTGAAATTTCATACAAAGCAATTGATGAAAATCCTGGAAAGCGCATTTTTCTTTTAAGTCAAATGATACATAATCCTGCTGTAAATGATGACTTGGTTTCTCGTGGGATTGAGTTTATCATGGATACGGAGGGAAATCAATTTGTTGAATGGGACAACATCACTTCAGATGACGTTGTAATAATTCCTGCATTTGGAACAACAGTAGAAATAGAAAATCTTCTCAAGTCAAAAGGTGTTGAGACAAAAAAATATAACACCACATGTCCTTTTGTAGAAAAAGTTTGGAAACGCAGCGTGGAGATTGGGACTAAAGGATATTCTATTGTAATTCATGGAAAGTATAAGCACGAAGAAACACGAGCTACTTTTTCTCACAGTTTTCAAAATGCTCCAAGCATAATAGTTAGAGATATTAAAGAAGCTGAAAAGCTAGCTGCGTATGTAAAAGGAGAGAAAGACAGTTCAAATTTTTATTCGGAATTTGAAGGAAAATACAGTGAAGGATTTGATCCGAATCGCGATCTTCAGCGCATTGGAGTTGTGAATCAAACAACAATGTTGGCCTCTGAAACCCAAGAGATCGCGGATTATTTCAAACAAGTTCTTGCAGAAAAATACAGTGCAGAAAATTTTGCGGATACGCGAGATACCTTGTGTTATGCCACAAATGATAACCAAGAAGCGACCTCTTGGATTTTGAAAGAGAAAGCAGATTTAGCGCTTGTTCTTGGTGGGTATAATAGTTCCAATACTTCCCAGCTCGTGACAATCTTGAGTGCGAAAATGCCCGTTTATTTTATACAAGATGCTGATGAATTGGAATCGGTTAACGAAATTAATCACTTCGAATATTCAGGTCATATTCACAAGAATTCAAAAAACTGGCTTCCAGCAAATGAGCCAGTTACCATAGTCCTTACCAGTGGCGCTTCTTGCCCTGATCCTGTTGTAGAGGCTGTTTTGAGAAAAGTGCTTTCATTCTATCCTAATTCGCATAGTATAGAAAGTGTATTGGATGGCCTTATCAAATCATAGGTATTCGGCGGCTTGTGGCGTACATTTGAGGCCCGAAAGTCGTTATGCCAGATATTATACAATTATTACCAGAATCTGTAGCCAATCAGATAGCCGCAGGAGAGGTCGTTCAGCGACCTGCATCTGTCATAAAAGAATTGGTCGAAAATGCTATTGATGCGGAAGCTTTCGTGGTCCGAATCGTTGTAAAAGACTCTGGTAAAACATTGATTCAAATAATAGACAATGGAAAAGGCATGTCTGCTTCGGATGCGCGGATGTGTTTTGAACGTCATGCCACATCGAAGATTAAAAAGTCAGAAGATCTTTTTCATATCGTTACTAAAGGGTTTCGTGGGGAGGCATTGGCGAGTATCGCAGCGGTGGCTCAAGTAGAAATGCGCACCAAACAACGTGGCGAAGCTTTAGGTTCTAAAGTGGAAATAGAAGGTTCAAAACTAAAAGGTATAGAGCCTGATCAGTGCCCTGAGGGAACAAATTTTCAGATAAAGAATTTATTTTATAATGTTCCTGCACGTCGTTATTTTTTGAAAAGCGACGGTATCGAACTCAAGCATATCATTGATGAAATTCATCGTGTTGCATTGACGCATCCTGATGTTGAATTTACGTTTCATCATAATGGAGCGGAAGTGCTTAGTCTGCCGAAAGCGAGCTTGCGTCAGCGCATCGTGCATATTCTCGGAAATAAGTACAATGAGAAATTGGTGCCCGTTGAAGAAGATACAGATATCGTTGGAGTTACAGGTTTTGTAGGTAAGCCAGAGGCTTCTAAGAAAACGCGCGGCGAACAATTCTTTTTTGTGAATAATCGATTCATTAAGAATTCATATTTGCACCATGCTGTAAATACTGCCTTTGATCAATTGCTTCCTGATGGACAATTTCCGCTTTACATTTTGTATTTGGATATTGACCCAGCACAAATCGATATCAATATTCATCCGACCAAAACAGAAATTAAGTTTCAAGACGAGCGAGCTATATACGCAATCCTGCATGCAGCGGTGAAGCGTGCTTTAGGTCGTCATAATATTTCTCCTACACTCGATTTCAATCAAGAGATGTCGATCAATATTGATCCGATGAGAAATGATGTGCCGATTCACGAACCACAGATTAAAGTGAATCCTGACTACAATCCTTTTGAATCACGTCCAAGACGCGAGACACTTGCACAGGGCTGGTTTGACAAGTCAGGACAGAAATCAACGGGCTGGGAAGAAATGATGGCCATTTCTAAAATGATTAATCCAGAAGAAGTGGAAGTGGCGGATGAAGTGCATAAGCTTTTTGAATTGGATGAGGATGTGACTCCATTGCAAATGCACCGACAATATCTTGTTTGTCCAACTGATGGTGGAATGTTGATTGTGGATCAGCAACGAGCGCACCGAAGAATCCTTTTTGAACGATTTTTGAATCAATTGGAGAGAGGTAGCGGAAGTATTCAGCAATTGCTATTTCCTGAGATTATTTCATTAAATGCAGCCGATTATGCGATGATGAAAGAAGTTCTTGTAGAGATTAGAGCGCTAGGCTTTGAAATCGAGGAGTTGGGTCCAAACCAATTTCAGTTGCTAGGAATCCCTGCTGATGCTGGTGTTAGCGATGCTGAAAAATTAATGGAAACTTTTGTCGAACAATTGAAGAACGAACAAAGTTCTTTAAAATATTCGCCTCGTGAAAGAATGGCGTGGGCGCTTTCAAGAAGTACATCAATCCGCACAGGACAAATGTTGACTTTACCTGAAATGAAAGATTTGCTCAATCGACTTTCGCAATGCAAACAACCAAATTTTGCTGATAGCAACAAAGCGACTTTTGTGAAGATTACTTTGGAGCAATTGGCACAACAATTTAGATAACATGTTTAACAATCTTACACCTGTTGTAAAAAACATTATCATCCTGAATGTCTTGGTATTTCTGGCGTGTTTCGCAGTGCCTGGACTTCATGAGCAAGTGGCGGGGCATTATTTTGCTAGTCCACTTTTTAGACCATGGCAGATTTTTACCCACATGTTTGCTCATGATCAGAAAGGCTTGATGCACATATTTTTCAATATGTATGCACTTTTTTTATTTGGCACTTCGCTTGAGCGTTATTGGGGACCAAAGCGATTTCTGTTCTATTATCTTTTTGCAGGCTTAGGTGCGTTTGGATTGCATGAGTTTATCAATTACTTGGAAATTCAGAAAATTGAGTCAATGCTTAGTCCGGAGCAACTGCGCGCAGTCTATGAAGAGGGTGCTTCTATTCTTCAACAAGGAAAGAATTTTTCGGATCCGGCAATGGGTTCTTTGAATTTTGCTTTGAATATCGGTATTGTGGGTGCATCAGGATGTGTATTCGGAGTTCTTTTGGCATTTGGAATGATGTTTCCAAACACAGAATTGATGCTGATGTTCCCTCCGATTCCCCTTAAAGCTAAATGGTTTGTGATGATTTATGGTGGTATCGAATTGATGATGGCACTTCAAAATGCACCAGATGATAATGTAGCTCACTACGCACATCTTGGAGGGATGATTTTTGGATTTATTCTTCTTAAATATTGGCAGAAGAAAGATGGGAATTATTATGAAAACGGTTCAATTGTATAAGAACGAATGAGTATTGTTGGCGATATAAAAAGTTTCTTTAAAAACGGTGATGGACTGTCGCGTTTGATATTTGTCAACGTTGCGGTTTTTGTAGTCCTACTAATCATCTCTGTGGTGGAGCAGTTCAGCGGCCGCAGTATTCGTCTTGAAGAATATCCTAATATCTATTTGTCTTCGACGAGTAATTTGGAATTGCTTGCACGCAGGCCTTGGACAATTATTACACACATGTTTGCTCACATAGAAGTGGGACATTTTCTTTTTAATCTGGTGACTTTGTTCACCGTTGGAAAATTGTTTCGTCACTTTTTGGGGAGCAAAAGACTTGTAGCAAATTATATTCTCGGAGGCTTAGCTGGCTTTTTAGTGTATCTAATTTGTTATAATGTTTTCCCAGGATTGAATGCCAATTCTTCTATACTTGGTGCTTCAGCAGCGGTAATGTCATTGATTATTACAATTGGCATGGTTAAGCCAAATTATTCAATAAAGCTTTTTGGAGTTTTTGAGATGAAACTCATTTGGCTTTGTGGTATCTTAGTATTTGTTGATTTGATAAGTCTTCAGAAAGGATTCAATTCAGGAGGACATTTGGGTCATCTTGGTGGAGCACTTTATGGATTTTTATACGCAAGAAATTACAATCAAGGAAAGAATATGGCTAGTTGGTTTGAGAATTTACTAAGCAGAATTTCATCTTTGTTTAATGGGAAAAAGCGATCTGATTTGCATACCGTTAACAAGCGTCCCAAAACAGATGAGCAATTCAACGTAGAAAAAGCCTCGCGTCAAAAGCGTATTGATCAAATACTAGATAAGATAAGCCGAGCGGGATATGACAGCTTGACAAAAGAAGAAAAGGATTTTCTATTTAAATACAGTCAGAAGTAAATAGACTTTGATGGAGAATGCACCAAAAGAAAAGAAGAAAGGAAAGGTTAGATTCAACAAGTTTTTGTTGTTTCTGAATTTTTCTGTCATTCTTTTTTTGTTGCTTTCGTATATGCCATCACATTTTAGTCCAAAATCGATAGGGTATTTTTCTTTGTTTGGATTAACTTATCCATTTGTGTTACTTGCAAATATTTTCTTCATTGTTTTCTGGTTCTTCAAGGTGAAGCGATTTATGCTTTTGAGCACAATAGCCATAGTGCTTGGCTTTAATCATTTTA
>CALRZB010000057.1:0-12751 GCA_943372555.1 Chryseobacterium gleum
AGCAATTATTCGGTAGATTAAGCAACCCCAAGAAAGTAGTACGTCTTTATAGTGAACCTTAACCATTTACTAATGAAGTCATACGCTCTTTTGTTGGGGATTGTATTTCTTTCTGTATCCTCTTTTGCCCAATTTGAGATTGTATCCGAGGAAATGGGGATCTATGTCAATCATGAAAATACCGTGTGGGGTAATGGTGCGTCTTTTTATGATTTTAACCACGATGGATGGGATGATCTTACCACAGCAAATGGTGATTCGGCAATTAAATTTTTTCAAAACGACGGTGCGGGGACTCTTATAGAAATTCAATTAGAGATGCCCGAAATTGAATACATCCAAGTAAAAGGAATTGTTTGGGTAGACTATGATAACGACGGCGATTCCGATCTTTTCTTTTCACAAAATGGTGGACGTCTATATCTTTTAAATAATGATGGAAACTTCGATTTTACCGATGTCACTGCTGAGGTGGGAATCTCCACCCAATCTTACAAATACTATGGAGTGGCATTTGCCGACGTAAATAAAGATGGTTACCTTGATTTTTACATTTCAAAATATTATAATCCCTCTCAATTTCCTCAAGCTGAATTTAGTTCTGTGTTTTATATGAATACTGGTTTCGGTACTTTTGTAGATACTACAGTTGCTGCTGGATTATTTCAACCAGCTTCGCCTTCTTTTCAGCCTGTTTTTTTCGATTTTGACAAGGATGGAGATTTAGATCTATTCATTATCGTGGACCGATCGATGTGGTCTGACGAACTTTTTAGAAACAATGGAAATGGCACCTTTACTGAAGTGACTGAGCTTTTCGGGGCTAACGTTGCTTTAGATTCTATGTGCGCCAACGTTGGTGATTACGACAATGATTTGGATTTCGATATTTACATTACTGACGGAACAGATGGAAATGTGCTTCTTCAAAATAATTACCCTGAAAATTTTGAAAATAAAGCCGTTTTATCGGGGGTTGCTGTAAATAAGATCTGCTGGGGAAGCAATTGGCTCGATGTGGACAATGATGGATGGCAGGATCTTTTTGTAGGCACTACAATTGGGCTATTTACTAATTCCCCAAATGCACTTTACAAGAATAATGGGGAAAACGGATTTGTAGAAATGTCTCAGGAGTGGGGAATAGGATTAGACAATAGCCCTACAATGTGCACTGTAATGGGGGACATTAATAGTGACGGAAACTTTGACTATTACAACAATAATAATTACCCTTCCTACAGCGAACTATGGAAAAGTTCTACTAGCGAAAATAATTTTGTGTCATTTACTTTTGAAGGTACCGAGTCAAATCGTGATGCGGTAGGAACAGAAATTTATGTTTACGCAGGCGACATACAAAACATTAGATTGAAACAATTTGGTGAATCGTATATCGCTCAAAATTCAGGAAAAGAAATTGTTGGTTTAGGATCAAACGAGTTTGTAGACTCTTTGGTTATTAATTGGCCTAACGGACTAGTTGAGAAATACTATAATGTAGTTGCAAATCATTTTTATCATTTCATTGAAGGCAACGCGCCAACTCAAAATTTAGAATTAGTTAGTTTAGATACGTCCATTTGCCTTGGCCAAACTATACTATTGGATGGTGGCGAAGGGCAATCATGGCTATGGAGTGATGGGTACACAGAAAGATTCTATAGTGTCTCAGCACCAGGGGAGTACCAAGTTCAGGTAACCGATCAAAATGGAATAATTTACCTTAGTAATCCTATAAGTTTTTCCGAACAAATTTCGCCGACAACAGAAATTACATCATATAATCCAACCTGCTTCAATTATTCAAATGGATTGATTCAGTTCGATTATTCATACGAGGAAAATACTTTGCTTTATCTCAACAACGAAGTAATTTCCAATTCTGCAGAAAGTTTGTCTGCAGGGATTTACAATTATTCTATTATTTCACAAAGTGGATGTTCTGCATCAGGCATGGTAATATTAGAAGAACCAGAAGAAATTGTAGCCGAGTTTATTTCAGAAAATCCTTTATGTCATGATGGTCTCGGACAAATCGAAATATCAAACATTAATGGAGGAAGCACTCCTTATTTCACGGATTATTTCGGACAAAATCCAGGCTCAGTTCCTTCAGGCGAATATATGTTTTTGATTGTTGATAGCCAAGGATGTCCTTTTGTTGGAGAATACCAAATCGTTTCACCAGAATCAATTGAACTTGAACTTTCATCATCACCTCAAATTGATGACACACCTGGATTGATTAGTATAAACGCAGATGGTGGAACAGGCACCTTAGAGTACTTCTTGAATGAAGAAAGCATTGGGAATATTGTTTCAATCGAAGTTCTTGCTGGCACATATGTAATTACTGCGGTTGATGAAAATGGCTGCTCCCATTCTGAAGAAATAGAAGTTGGATTTGAAGTTTCTGTTGATGAAATTGAAAATCAATTCACATTCTACCCAAATCCAGCAAACGAAGAATTTACATTAGAAGTTAGGAGTTCTGATTTATCAAAAAACCTTTTTGTTTACTCTGCTCAGGGCAAATTGGTTTTTGTAGAAAAAATAAATTCCTTCAAAACCAATGTTGACACATCAAATTGGTCTGAAGGAATTTACTTATTGAAAATTGGAGATGAGCAAAAGATGCTTATCAAACAATAGATTTACTCTTTAATAATCTTAACTAATTGTCCTTTGGTGTTGCTAATAAAGTATAAACCAGCAGCCCAATTACTTGTGTCAATTGATTTTACTTTTGTGTAATTAGCGTAGAGCTGACCGCTTGCTGCATAAACCACGATATTTGATTCACTCGAAAAGTACAAGGTTGAAATCACTGGATTAGGATAAACTGAAACATCGAAGTCCTTTGCTGTCTCTTCTGAAACATTTACCAATGAACCATTATTTGAAGCATCTGGAGTAGTTTCAACAAAAGTTACCCATTGACTTGCACCATCTGTAATTCTACCATAGGAAGAATCGGGGTTCATAGCAATCCATGAAATTTCATCAACTAGTGTAATGCCATCTGGTGAGGTAAAGCGCAATGATTCTTCGTTATTTTTCAATTTGAAACTGGCGTGTCTAATTCCCTGTCCCATATCCTCATCAGCCCAAAAAAGCATCCAACCATTTGCAGGAACTGTTACACTATCGATATCATAGTTAGGCACTTGCCACTTGCGCGGATTTTCGGGATTATCAGAAAAATAATAACCTGCCAAACTTACTGCGGTAGAATTAGGATTGTATACTTCAAACCAATCCTCAAATTGAAGCGCGAAATCAGTAGTGTCTGCAAAGTTGATTGTAAGAACCTCATTTATAAAAAGAGTAGGAGGCGTTATAATAACAAGTGAATTTGTTACTTCCTGCGTTGGATTTAGGAAATCTATTGTCGCCGCTGCGCCATCACTTTGTCGTCCCCAGCTGTGGTCTTCGTCAACTGCAGAATAATTGAAAACATCTACTGTTGAGTTGTCTATTGCTTTGAGCGTAAGGGTTTCAGAAACATTTGTTAATACGAATGATGCATGATTAGTACCATCTGCAGTTTCGCCATCAGCCCAAAAAAGTTTGAACCCACCAGCTGGCACAACAGTTCTTACAGGATCTGCAGTTGGAAAAGCCCACGTGCTTCCATCAGATAAACTGATAGAATACCCCGCGAGATTTACTTGAAAGCCATTTGGATTATAAATCTCAAACCAAGGGTCAAATTCATTTTGTAAATCCTTCCATGTAGAAATGTTATTTACTTGAACCTCGTTAATGAATAGTAATTCAGGGTCTTGAATTAGTTCAGCGTTATCCGCATCATAGGTAACATTGTTAAAATACTGCCAGGTAGCTGCTCCATCAGTTGTTCTTCCATAGCTCACGTCTGTAGCCATAGTCGGAAAGGTTATTTGATCTATAATAGTAATACCATCCGCAGCCACTAGGAGAAGAGTTTCACCATCAGGATTTAGACTAAAATCTACGTGATCCTCTCCCTGCTCAGGATCTTTATCTAACCAAAGTATGATATGACTATTCGGGAGGACTGTCGTAACACCCGCGTTTGTCGCAGGAATTTGCCATTTAATCAAATCCAAAGGGTCGTCAGAAATGTAATATCCGGCAAGATTTGTTATACCTCCAGTATTATAAATTTCAACCCAATCTTCTCTTTGAAAAAAATCATCCATCTGGCCAACGCCATTGTCGGCAATGATTTCGTTGATAAATAGATTCTGCGAAAAGCTATTAAGTGACAACAGACTTAATGTTATAATAACAAATGATTTCATGGTCCTAATTTACAATCAACCTATTAAAAACCCCAAAGGAAATTTCCTTTGGGGTAAGTTGTGAAACTGTTTTACTCTAAAATTATCTAATAATCAATATTTTAGTAGAAATAGAATTTCTATCTGAAATGTGATAAATACCATTTTCCAATCCTTCCAAATCAATATTTAAGCTATTCTTTCCATTGGTTTGCAAAGTATAAACCAATTGACCCATATTGTTATAAATGAATAACAATTGATCTCCTTTAAGCCCATTTATCGTAAAGTTACCTGTATTGGGATTTGGGTAAACAGAAAAAATTGATGATCCTAAATCAGTTATTGAAGCCTCGCAATCTGAACATGATGAAAAGCAAACATAAGGAAGTTCAACATTAATGTTATCCGTTACAATATTGCGGTTATAGCCACCAAATCCATCGGAAACACCACATTCGAATGGAACTAATTCAGTGTAAATCCAATCATTACCGTTTAAAAATTTATAGGTCACGGAAGTGTTTTCTGGAACAGTTGTGGTAAAAGTGTATAGGCCATTTCCTTGCGAAATCATTTGCGATGCGGTCGGCGAGAAATCATTGAAACTTCCAGCAACAAAAATCCCACTTGTATTTTCTACTTCGTTGCTCATATTTACTTTGAAAGTCAAATCTACCATTGGCACAACTACACAAGCAGCGCAACTTCCATAGCAAACAGGCTCTAATGTTACTGTTTCAGTTTCAATAACAACTGTTCTATTCAAATTTCCGCTGCCATCATCTGTTGCGCATTCTGAAGGGACATTTTCTGCAAAAGCCCAATCTGCGCCATTTAGATACTTGAAAGAAATCTCTTGACCTGACTCAACAAATACAAGAGCTTGATAAATTCCATTGCCTGAATCTGAAAGAACATTGGCATTCAAATCCCAGTTGTTGAATGTTCCTACAACTCGAACGCCATCTGGACTTACAGTTTCATTTGACATGTCTACTTGAAACAATAACATCACTTGGATTGGGTCAATGCACTGAGCACATTCGCTGAAACATACAGGGCCGAACACCACATTTTCTTCGCCAATTTCCAAAGTTCTGCTAAAAGCTCCATTGTTGTCATCAATGCCGCATTCAGCGGGCACTGCTTCAGCTTGTGCCCATTCAGACCCATTGATAAATTTGAATTCAAGTGTCTGGTTTGATTCAACCTCATAAGTCAATTCATAGATTCCTCCTCCTAAATCTGTCATTACTGTTCCATTTGGATTCCAGCCTTGAAAATTTCCTGCAACATGAACGCCCTGCGGGCTCACAGTTTCATTGTTCATGTCTACTTGAAACAATACTGTTACAAAAGTTGGTTCAACAACGACCTCACAGTTTGCACATTCCCCAAAGCAGATAGGGCCATAGGTGAAGTCAATTGCGCCTGTTTCCAATAAACGATTGTAACCACCAAAACCATCGGGAAGTCCGCAACCAGAGGGAACTATTTCAGACTGAGGCCAGTCTATTCCATTAATGAATTTGTAACTCAAGTTTGCCCATTCTCCGGTTTCAAGTGTGTAGGAATACAAACCATTTCCAATGTCTTCCATGGCAGTCGTTGCAGGATTCCAATTCTGAAAATTTCCTGCTATATGAACCCCATCAGGAGATACTGTTTGGTTGCTCATATTAACAATGAACGTAATGAGATTGGTTTCAGTTGGCTCGATTGTAGGCTCGCATATATCGCATGTGTTGAAGCAGTATATATCAAGAATTAAATCGGCGTCAATTACCTCAATAGATCGATTGAAATTACCTGAGCCATCATTAATAAAACATGAAGTAGTAGCATTTTCAGAAGTGTTCCAAGCATTACCATTCAAAAACTTGTAGGAATAAACTCCAGCAGCCAAATCAGTTGTGTATGAATAGATTCCCTGTGCATCACCGATCAGCTGAGTAGTTGCTGGATTCCAACTTTGAAAATCTCCTGCGATATGCACGCCATCACCAGAAACTGTTTGGCCGTTCATATTGACCCGAAACGTTACAGAAAAGGAAAATGCAGAAGAGGCAAGGAGGAAAGCCACTAAAGTAAGTAGATGTGTTCTCATTGAATTTGTTTGGTATTGGTTTCAAATATATAAAGTGTAATTCACACACTAACATTTTTGTAACATATCTGCAGACTAAATCGCTTTATATTTGATTGTTACAATTGCAAGCATACCTTAAGACTCTCTTTTGAAAAGTAAATCCTTTATTTCCAGTCTAATATTTCTGTTTTTTGGACATTTTGCACTTGCCCAAACTGACAGTACGATCATTGATATAACAGTGAATGGTAAAATCCGAGAGGGCAATGAACAGCCAATATCGAATGTCATTGTAATAAACAAACGCACTAAATCCGGTTTTTTTGGAAAATCTGACGGTTCATTTAGTATTTCATGTCACAAAACCGACACTCTTACCATCACGTCACTTGGTTACATTTCACGAAACATTTGTTTTAAGGATTCTGCACAAAAGACAATTTTTGATGTTGTAATTTTTCTTGAAGAGAGAATTTCGACTTTGAATGTGGTTGAGATTTTTGCTCCACGGGATTTAGATCAGATTCAAAAGGATATTCAAGATTTGGGATATAATGAAGATGATTATATGCTCAGTGGAATCAACGCTGTCGCAAGCCCAATTACTTTTTTATATCAACAGTTTAGCAAAGTAGAAAGGAGCAAACGTCTTGTCAAACAAATGGATAATGAAGACAAAAAGAGAGATCTCTTAAAAGAGTTATTTCAACATTATGTCGACTATGAAATTATTGACTTGACGAATGAAGAGTTTGATGACTTCATTGATTTCTTGAATGTGTCAGATGAATTTATAAAGACTTCTTCTCAATACGATTTCTTGATTTTTGTAAAAGATCGCTTTACGGATTATAAAGTTCTCCGCCGTCAAAACAAATTCAAAGAGGCGGATTACAATTTTGAAGAAGATTGATAAATCACTTTCGGAAAGAACTGTTTATTGCATCAACTGCAATTACACGATCATTTCCAAGGCTGCGATCGTAGGAATAAACAATAATGTGATAGTCATTTTCAGTTTCCGCATGATTACCTTCAGTTAGACTAATATAATTGTGTGAATGATATTGATCATTGAGCACATATCTGTAATTATAATACCCTTGTTTTATTGGAATAGATGCCTCATATGATTGAGTTGATTTGTTATAAACGCAATGAAAAATAGAAGGATTAAAAAGTGATTCTTGACATTCAATTGAAATTGTTGCATCAGCGATTTCAGGCGATTTTAGGGTAAAATGAACATATATATATTCCGCTTCGATATACGAATCATCGCCTAAATCGTTTCTCACAAATAGTTTTCCATTAAGATCAGGATTTGTTTGATATGCCCTAGCGCCATTCAACTCGTCGTATCTTAAATAGGCATGCCACTGATCGTCGACTCTCACGATATTCTCAACGGAAGCACTAGCAAATTTCACACTTTTTATTTCGAAAGATCTCCATTCACTTCCACCAACGAAATTGTTTTTATCCCCATAATCGTAAACAAGTTCTTCTGTTTTAACAAACTGAGGCTTCAGATTATTTATAGCATTGTCCCATCTTCCATTTTGAAGAATTGAGACATTAATATCTTGTGATGGAGAAAAAATTTGATAGCCAGCGTAGTTTACGGTAAAGTCAATCTCTTGATTTTTGAACCGTTCAGAAACAAGGGTGCTGTTGTTCACGGCTGCAACAATTTGAACCAATGATTCATATATGACAACTCGAAATGTTAGTGCTATATTTTCCGAAGGCTCGCTACCCTCATATATCACAATAGCGTAATTCCCAGATCGGGTAGGGGTCACCATTTCATTCGGGAAATTGAATTGATGATGAACATATTCTGCGGTTGTGTTAAATGAATAGTCTACCCGGGTGATTTCCTGTTCGGGAAAACCTCGTATGAACTCAGAAGTGCTAAGGTCTGACAACTCCCATTTATGATCGCAATGGAAAACAGCGTAGCTATATGTGTTTCTCGTCGTACCCATTTCGTCAAAATGGAACTCCAATGGAGTTAGATTGAAGAGGTCAATAACAGGGTACCCTGTTGGATTTCCTTCTGGAAATACACATGGAGTGCGGATTCCGTCTTTAAAGATGCGGTTGTCATAACTCGCAGAAATTGTAAGGGATAAAAAAAACAGGGGAAAGAAAAATATAATTAAACGTGCTTGGTTCATAAACTCGACCGATTCAATGGTTTTGTGCAAATATTGTTTCGAATATAGTAGCTAAGTTCGCGCCATGAAAATATCAGTTAGGTATATTTTATTCATCTGGGTTGCTCTCTTTTCTTTTTTCGCATGTAAAGAAAAGAAAAAGCCCATTCAAGGAAAAGAATATTCAGGGGTGTTTTTTGGCCAACCATATACAATTTCGGTGATTGGCGACACAAATGATTATAGACCTCAAATCGACAGTATTCTATACACGGCTGAATACGCATTTAACCTTGCAGACATTAACAGTTTAATCTCAAGATTCAACAGGTTTAAAAGAACGGATTCATCATTTGTTTTTCAAGATAGTTCATTGTTTTTTGGCCTTGTCTATTCGCTCGCCACAGATTTGAACGCTAAAACGAAGCAGTTTTATGACCCTTCTACCACGCCAATAAAAAGGGAATGGATGATTGTAAGCTTTACAAAAAAAGCATTGGAACCAAATCTCGATTCTCTATATCAATTTGTGGGGTTTGATGCTAGTAAGATTGATTTGAATGAAGTATACACCGATGACCATAGATATGTGCAATCAAATTTGCGCAAGTCCGATCCAAGAACAGAATTGGATTTTTCGAGTGTAGCGATGGCCTATGGTCTGCAATGTGTTGCGGATTTTTTTGCCACCAAGGGAATAGCTCATTACAATATACATTGTGGTAATCACACCATAAATCATGGCGCACTTATAGACTCACTAACCACTGTGCCTTTGGGGATTTCTCAAGATGCAAATGACCAACGTATTCGATTACTCGATGGTGCGTTTACATTCAAGACGGTAGTTGAAAAGCGGGGTATGATTGATCCTACTTATGGCTACCCCGTGGATAATGAGTTGGTATATGTTGGGGTTTATGCTAAAAGCCTAGCGGAAGCCGAAGCATTTTCAGAAGCTTTTATGATAATGGGCTTTGATCAAGCCTCGAAATGGTATGAAGACAATCAAGATTCGAATATTCACAGTTTTATGCTGATACAAAGAGGAGACTCCATTACTTCAGCTTCAACGGTTGGTTTCGATGAGCTTTTGCTTCAAGCCGACAGCCTCAAAATTGAAGAGTAATGCCTAAGCCACACCCAGTAATACTTGCCATTGAAAGCAGTTGTGATGAGACATCCGCTGCTGTTCTTTTTGGAAATGTGGTAAAGAGCAATATTATTGCGACGCAAAAAATTCACGAAAAATATGGTGGCGTGGTGCCCGAACTGGCAAGCAGAGCGCATCAACAAAATATAGTTCCCGTCGTGCAGCAGGCTATCTCAGAAGCCGGTATCACAATTAGTGAAATCGATGTAGTTGCTTGTACCCAAGGTCCCGGATTAATGGGAGCACTTCAAGTTGGTGTTTCTTATTCCAAAAGCTTAAGCATGGCATTAGACGTGCCTTTAATTTTGGTAAATCATATGCAAGCCCATGTCCTTGCTCATTTTATTTCAAGAGAGCAGGAGGGAAGTAATTCAATAAAGCCTGAGTTTCCATTTTTATGCTTGACAGTAAGTGGCGGACATACTCAAATTGTACTTGTTAACTCACCTTTGGAAATGAAAGTTGTGGGCAGCACTATTGATGATGCAGCCGGAGAGGCATTTGACAAAGCCTCCAAAGTGCTTGGCTTGGAATATCCAGGAGGTCCACAGATTGACCGTTTTTCAAAAGACGGAGACCCTAAGAAATTTTCATTTACAATTCCATCAACACCAGATTTGAGCTATAGTTTTAGCGGTTTGAAAACATCGTTGTTGTATTTGGTAAGAGATGAAAAATTAAAGGATGCTAATTTTGTAGAAAACAATAAGGCCGACCTCTGCGCATCATATCAAGCCACTATTGTTAAGTACCTCCTAAAGAAGTTTACCCTTGCAATTAACATATATGCACCAAAGTCAATTGCACTTGCCGGCGGGGTTAGTGCAAATTCACTTTTACGTTACGAATTTGAAAAATTGGCCCAAGAAAATGAGGTAAATTGTTTAATTCCCCCTATAGAATTTACTACTGATAATGCCGCAATGATAGGTGCCAGTGCCTATTTCTTGTTTGAAAAAGATATTTTCTCCCGTTTGTCCGATGCTCCTGCTGCAAGATTGTCAATAGGATAAACCTTTGACGATTGATTTTGTCATTAAGTTTATTTCTTATATTCGTAGACCTTAATTACAATCTAGCCATGGGAATATTATCTAACAACGCTTTCTCGCGTAGTTTGATGATTCGGTTGTCAGAATCATTCAGTGAAATAAATCTGCCTTATGCTAATGAGATCTCTCAAGAAAAAGTTGTTCAGATATTGAGAACAGAAACGTTCTTGAAAATTGACGATATACGTTTTTCGCTGGATTCTATTCAAGAGAAAGGTGGGAAAACAACTATCAATGGAAGTCATGTTTTAGGCATGGGATTCACAATACGCATTGTTCCAATATCAGAATATGAATCAAGAATTCAGCTCATTTTTTGCGACAAGGAGCTAAATAGACTCGAAAAAATTGAAAGAGACTTTATCTCTCAATTGAAAAAGAAAGAGGGGATTCATTGAATCCCCTCTCTCTTTTATTTTTCGATAACAATCTTTCTCTTTATTGTCGTCACGTCGTCATCTATTTGCAGCAAATAGAGGCCATTAGATAAATTACTTGGCAAATTAATTTTCATTGTTGTACCGTCATAATTTTCTATTTTCTGTGTAAAGACTACTTTACCCATTTGATCAAAAATTCTTAGTGATACATTCTCAGAAAGATTGACCAATGGAAGAATGTTTATTTCAGAGTTAGAAGGATTGGGATATAATTCTAGATCATTCGTAGATTCTTCTGAAATCATTATATCGTTTTCTTCCTGTCCGAGTATCATTCCTCCTGAACTTATCATTTGAACACATTGTGTTGGTCCATAATGTAAAGGAGGATTGTTTCCAAAAACTGCGCTAACTCTAACATTATAAATACCACCAGGAACAAATCCGTTAGACGGTCTTAACTGAAGGAATTTAGAGTTTGATGTTAGTACGACTGGAAGTTGTGTAATGTCGACTCTTGTTACTTGCCATGCATATGCAGATGCACCGCAAACACCAGGAGTTAATTGAATGTAGCTGTGCAATTGTTTAGCATTTGGACATTGGTCATTTGCTCGCAACCCTGGAAGATTTGGAGATCCCACATTCACATCACAAACTGATGATCCGTTTACAGTAACAAATTCCGGTTGTGCCAAACCATTAGACAATTGATAAACTGCATCAATTGTCACATCATAGGAATGTTCGTATTGTAGACCAGGAACATTGGTAAGAGGTAAAATTGTTGAGCCATATTTAGTTACACTAATAACATTTCCTCCCTCTAATGGGGTAAAATGGAATACGTATGCATAAGCGCCAACGTATTCAGCTTTATACCAATCACAAAGTGAGAAGTTAGGACCAGGATAATCGCAATCAGTTTGCAATAGTTTGGAAATGCAAAGTGAGAAAGTACCAATTCCTTGACCAGAGTTAAAGTTTCTAATAGCTACTTTATATTGATTTCCAATAGTAAGACCGCCAAAATTCAAAATCTCATTTCCTAATCCACTATTTAAGTTTTCACTATTAATGAGATTACCGTTTGAATCTTGAAGTTCAATCACAATATTATTCTGATCAGAAATCACTTGAATTCTCACTCCAGGTGTTAAAGCCGTAAATGAATACCAAAGGTCTTCACCTGTCACACACGTAATTAAAGATTCTGAAGAAGGTGATGCATTTGCAAGATCACCAGTAATAGCGCCGCTGCATGAATATAAAGTACCAACTGCCACTGTTTGTGCCGCACTAGGGTTGTCATTGGAAGCATATGTTGTTCCGCATCCCTCATCCAATAACCCATCACAGTCGTCATTCACTCCATTACAAATTTCGTTTGCACCGGGGTAAACATCGCTATTTGCATCGTTGCAATCTGTTCCCAAGACAACATAACCATTAACTGGAGAACAAGAATTTACAAAAACACTTGATGTTCCAAATCCATCTAAGTCACCATCGAGATAATATGTTATAAATATCAAACCATCATCAGCTGTTCCATCGCAATCCTGGTCATTACCGTCACATAGTTCAGCTGCTCCAGGATGCACTGAAGCATCACCATCATCACAATCTTGATTGTTAGTAACA
>CALRZB010000058.1:0-12468 GCA_943372555.1 Chryseobacterium gleum
CTTTTTAAGTTCGCATCGCGATCAATGACGGTTCCGAAAACTAAAATACTATCGCCCAAAGTGTGGTATTCACTGATATCGATTTCTTCATCGTTGACAAGTGGAATTTCAATGGCATTCATCCATTTTTGTCTGCCATCAATAGAAAAATTCTTGATGATGAGTTGGCTGTTTTTCTCTGCTGTTTCTTCTAAAGAATAATAACTTTTTGAATCATTGGCGGGAAGCGCGGTATAGCTAATGGTATTGCGCGAAAACTTAAATTGTTCGGAAAAATAAATGCTGTCTTGCGCAATGGAATCTATTGCACAGCTCAAGAGCACAACCATGAACAACAGTTGTTTTCGCATAAATAGAAAAGTTTATTTTCCCATAATGGCGCGGAATATATCCATGCCATTTCCATACAGCATCAATCCTAGCAAAAGGATCATTCCTACCATTTGTGAATACTCCATCACCTTTTGGTTTGGAGTTCTTCCCGTCACCATTTCCCATAGAAGGAACATCACGTGTCCTCCGTCTAGAGCGGGAATAGGAAGAATATTCATGAATGCGAGAATGAGAGAAATAAGAGCTGTGCGCGACCAGAATGCCCACCAATCCCATTTGTCAGGGAAGAGTTTTGCAAACGTCGCGAATCCACCAATTTGTGTTGCGCCAGATTTTGAGAACAAGAATTTCATCTGACTGCTATAGTCGGTAATCGTTCCCCACGCAAGTTTGAAACCACCAGGAACAGCTTGCCCAAACGAGAAATGCAATGTGTCTACATCAAGAAAATTGGAAACACTAGCAGGATAAAAACCGATGCTTCCTTTGTTGGTAACCGCAACTGGAAGGTTGATGTTTTTACCATCACGAATCACGTGAAGCGCAATTGATCGACCAGGATTAGTTGCAATTTTTCGTTGAATGTCTTGGAAATATGGAGAGTAAAAATTGTTTACACCAACTAGAGAATCGCCAACCAAAAGTCCAGCGGCTTCTGCATTACTTCCTACAATCAAACTATCCACAACACAAGGTATACGTTCAGAGAATGCTGCACGAACGCCGCTATCAACAAGCATTTGACCAAAGTCTGCAGGCAAGTATAAATCTAAAGGATAGCCATATCTTTCTACAGTAACCGTATTCACTTCTTCGAGCAGAAGATCTTTGTTGATGTCGTTGAAGCTTTCTGGTTTTAGACCGTTGAGCAATAAAATTTTGTCTCCATCTCTGAATCCAAAGTTGTACATCAAGCTATCGCAATGCACTCCATAAGTTAGGTTTTCGGAAGGAAGCACTTGTCGACCCCAAACGAATAGTACCATTGCGTAAATGAAAATACCGAGCAATACGTTGACTGTTACACCACCCACCATAATGATGAGGCGTTGCCAAGCTGGTTTGCTTCTAAACTCATACGGCTGAGGTGGCAGAGCCATTTGCTCTTTGTCCATACTCTCGTCTACCATTCCAGAAATTTTCACATAACCACCAAGAGGAAGCCAACCAATGCCATATTCCGTATCGCCGATTTTCTTTTTTACTAAAGAAAAATAGGGGTCAAAAAACAGATAGAATTTCTCTACACGCGTCTTAAATAGTTTCGCGGGAATGAAGTGTCCTGCTTCGTGTAGGACAATCAATATTGAAAGACTCAATAAGAGTTGAAGTGCAAGAATCATGAAGTGATATTAGAATGCGAAGTTAGGTATCTAGCCACATATTTTCCAATTATATCAAATTCAATGTTTACGCGGTCTCCAGGCTTGATTTGATTAAAGTTGGTGTGTTCATAGGTATAAGGAATGATGGCCACGCTGAAACCGTTGTCCGTTGAGTCTACCACAGTGAGGCTCACACCATTAATAGTAATGCTTCCCTTTTTTACTGTTACATGTTCTGGGTTTGCTGCATATTCGAATGCAAATGCCCAACTACCGTTTTCGTCGCTCACAGAGGTACAGACAGCAGTGGTGTCAACGTGCCCTTGCACCATGTGCCCGTCGATGCGATCGCCGAGTTGAATGCATCGCTCTAAATTGACCACAGCACCTACTTTCCAATCGCCTAAATTGGTTTTTCTCAGTGTTTCTGCAATAGCAGTGACGGTGTATTTATTGTCCTCAATTTTTACCACCGTAAGACAAGCACCATTATGCGCTACGCTTTGATCGATTTTTAATTCAGATGTAAATGGACCTGAGATGGTGAAATGCACGTTATCCGCGTCGTGTACGATTTCTTCTACGACCCCTTGAGCCTCGATAATTCCTGAGAACATAATTACTAATTAGAGTCGGGTTGTATGCCATCTTGAATTTGGATGGTGCCCGAGAATTTTTCTTCCACTATACCTATTAGACGGATTGTGTTTACTGTTATTACATAGTAATAGGCTCCGTCTGTAGCTATTTCGTTTGATTTATAATCTGTGCCATCCCAGAGCACCGCTGGGTCTTTCGATTCGAATACTATTGTGCCATATCTATTGAAAATTTTCAAATCAATATTGTCAATGTATCGGTATGGGAATGGAACAAACATATCGTTTTGACCATCGCCATTGGGAGTGAAAATATTCGGAAGGAAATAAATGGGGCAGTTGTCGATGCAAATGATTTCAGAGAATGCACTTTCATTTTGATGAAGCTCGCCATCTGGCCATAAGTTTAATGAATCAAGCGCCGTCACAGCGTAGCAACCCGCTATGCTGAAGTTAAACTCTTCTGCAGGGAATAAGTAGGTCGTGTCCTCGAGCACATTTATTGTAGCAATTAGTTGCAATTCTTGTCCTTCAATCGGTGCATAGTATATGTTGTATGCTGTTACATCATCTGTGCATGAATTATTCGGATTTGTCCATACCAATTCGTTCTCAATTTCAGGGCAATCCGTATTCATTACTAATGTGGGAGGACAAGGAGGAGTTTGATCATAAGGCTTTGCGCAGGTTTCTTGCGTCCAGTTCCAAAGCGGATCCGGCACCAACGACGCGAAATAAGAGCCTCTTGCTAGAGCTTTATAACAGTAAACTTGATTATTCAGCAAGCTATCATCAACGTACACATCTTGGGTAGCAATGTCAATTAGCGTGTAATCTGATTCACCCGGACCTTTGCGGTAGATCTCATAATCAATATTAGTCCATGGATCATCATAGGTCATTGTAAGGGTAACGCGATTGTCACCGGGCTCTGCACGCAAGTATATACTCGACGCTGCGCTGGATGTAGCCACGTCATTTCCATTGGCGAATAGCTTGACATGATAGTTATTGGTGTCAAGTTGGGTATTGATATTTTCGTGAATGAAGCATGTATCTCCCCAAACGAGGTATGGAGAAACCGTGCTTGAGTAAATCAACGTTTCAGGTTCGTCAAATGCAGTATTATGATAAAGCTTGTATTGGTATGGGCCAGGGAATACGAGAGTGTCAATCTCAGTAGGAGGTGACCAGCAAATGGTATTTTGACCAATTATTAGGTCGGTAAAGTCGACGCTAACCTTTGTGATAACAGGAATATCTTTTTTGATTGTATCGCAGAATTCTTCACTGGCATAACTTTCTGCGCCATCAGGCCAGATCGTTACCACCATGTAGCAATAGATTCCACCATATAGCACATTGTCGTCGACATAAGAAGTATTGGCAACACCTTCTGATTGTCCGATGAATTGGTAGCCGGTATAGGAGGGAACGCCTAATTCGCACTCTGTAGGTTCGAAGCCATATTCATCGGCTCTTCTGTAAATAGCATATTTCACTTGACTGGCACCAAAATCATCAAAGATGTCTTCACATTCATTGATATCCCAATTGAGCGCTATTGAATTGCCTGTTGCAAGTGCAGATGGATTTTCAACACGAGGAGCCACTACTTTAATATTAACAGTTTCAACATCAGCGAGAGGAATATATCCGTCGTCGACCGCTTGGAACACGACAGAATAAGGTTCATTGCGCACCTCTTCGCATTGTGGATTCCAAGTAAATGAACCAGTATTAGGTTGGAATGAGGCAGGATGTAAAACGCCAGACATTGGACCGCCGTAGGCTTGCAGATCGATGTCATCTCCGTCTGGATCTGAAGCTGAAATATTAAATTGCAAGAATTCACCAGCTTCAATGCAGTAATCGGGTTCTGGAGCAATTTGCGGTGGCTGGTTGTTACACGTCACCACTGTAATCTGCATATCACGAATCACATTGCCGACGAGAATTCCGTTGCGGTATTCTTGAATCATGATGGCAATATTGTATTCGCCGGCAAACAGAGGTGCGTCCCAATTGATGTCTCCTGTTTGGGAATCAATTGTGAATGAATCCGTAGATTCATCAGTCCAATCACTTGGAAGATCCCACCCGAGTAGCGGAATACAATTGTCGCCCATGGATGGCACTAGGCTATAGACTAATAAGTCACCATCTGGATCGAAGGCAGCTGGGTTATGAACCCACGGAGTGTATAGACAAGCATCTTGAACAGGCAGATTGAGAAGACGAACACTATTATTTTGCCCTGTAAGCGGACTAATTATAAGGGTAGAACTGATACAGAAAATTTGAGAAACAGATCCGAGGATATTTAAAACACCTCCGTTTCTATTAGGATCTTCAACTACGATAGTGAAAGTTCCGGGGCCGCCATAGTTATGGGTTCCAACGTATCGGTTTTCTTGAATATCAATTCCAGCGCTCGGATCGAGATAGGATCTTTCCAAACTATCGAGTTCGTTGTCGGAAACATTTGAAGGTTCATCACCCCATTTGATTTTGAGCCAAGGTCTGTCGGCAAGGGCGCTCTCTTTCGTGAAAGTGATAATGGTGACTTCGTATGTATAGCCGCTTACATGTCGATATTGAATTTCTCCTGCGCGATTGTGTGTGGCAGATGCCGTAAGGGCAGAACCAAGGAGCCCGAGGGCACACACGATTATCGCGAGAAATTTATTCATCAGCATTTAAAGTGGCGGAGTTGCCTCCTTTCAAATATACCTAAACTACAGGAGGATATTATTTTCCTGTAACAGAAGCTTGCTTAATAAACACTTCTCCAAGGCTATTTGTTGCCCGAAGCGTGTAAATTCCTGCAGCGAAATTGGAGATGTTGATTTGGTTTTTACCGTTAACACCTTCTTTCGAAACAAGCGTCCCCGTTGAGGAATAGACCTCTATTGTCATAATTGGTTTATCCGTTGTCCAAGAAATCAAGTCGGTTGCAGGGTTTGGGAAGAGGGTGAATGTTGCCTCTGCATTTTCTTTTTCCGAAACAGCCACATCACCGTCAATAGTGATGCAGTAATCTTCTGCTTCTCCATCACTGATCACACCGCATGCGGTAGGTGGATTTCCGCCGCCGAACATACCAACATAGGCCATGGAGACACGCATTCTTACTGCACCAGCGGTTGCATTAAGAGGAACGGTTACTGTGCCACTAACTGCGGCATTCGAGCCTGTATTAGAATCAAAAACTAATTCGTTTGTGTCGAACACGCCATTTGAATTGTAGTCGATCCACGCTTTGAAATATTCAGAGAATGAAGAACCAGAGAAACCTGGGGTAAGGGTGATTTCATAGCTGCCACCTGGTTGAAGAATAGTGCCAAGCGATGTGTAGTCAGCGTATCCATCATCATCTCCTGTAGTATTGTCGAGTGTATTCAAAGAAACACCTGCAATCCACTCAAGGGTTGATGTGCCAGATGTTTCGCAATAAGTAAGATCTTGGCAAGCGCCGCAACCGTATGTGCTGAAGTAGATTGGACTTGGAGGAGGAAGTTCGCCGCTTATACAGTTTGGATAAACATAAACCGAATAGTTCGTGCATGGAGCCAAATTGGTCAACGTATATGAAGTAGCCAAAACGCCATCAATGATTGTTTCAAATCCAACTTCAGGCATATAAACTAGAGTATATGAAGCGGCCGCCAAAACGGAGTTCCATGAAATCACTACTGAGTTTTCTGTTGTTCCTGTAACAACTACACCCGAAGGATTTTCGCAGCATCCATCCGATGTGAAGAAGTAACTAGTAGACCAATCGCTTTGTGAATCTGCACAATTCGCGGAAACTTGAACTTCATAATCCGTGCAAGTCAAAAGATCGTTTATGCTGTATGAGCTTTCGAACAGTTCATTACTAAGAATCCAGTTACCACCTTGAATTCGATATTGAACAAAGAAAGAGGTCATTAAATCTGTCGTAGCCCAAGTGATTGTATAATCAGTAGTTCCTGGAGTTTGGGTTGATTGAATTGCGAAAGGCGCTATGCAATCTCCGTTTGAACAATTTTCAAGAAGTAGGCTAAGACTGTTGTTGACGTTTAATCTTCCGCCTGTTACAGTTTCTGCAGTCAAATTGCTCACAGCATCTGTACCGTCCATGATGTAGCCTTTGATCAATGAAGCCGCCATTTCTGGGTCAGCATATGCTATTGCCATGATAGAGGTGCAAGGTGCCGAGTAAAGAAGTGCAACGCCGCCTGCAGTGCAAGGGCTTGCGAAAGATGTTCCGGAAGTATTACCGTAGTTAGTATTTCCAGCGAGGTAAACTTGATCTCCAGGAGCGCCAAGGTCGATGGTGGTTTGACCATATCCCGCAAAATCTCTCACATCATTGTTGTCTGTTGCCGTAATAGAAAGTAAGAATTCACTTGGGCACGCTGTTGGCAAATCGCCTACAGCATCAATGTTTACGGCACTATTTGAAGTGGCTCCGCAGCTTAAGACTCCATAGACACCCAAAGAGTCATACATCGCGCACCAAATTGGAGCGTCGGCAGGTTGACCGAAGTCGGTTCCCCATGAACTGTTTGTTACAACTACAAATGCGCCTTGAGATCCTCCTGATTGATTGTAAAGCTTTCTCATTTGCATTGGATACGTATAGGCTTCTACTACGTTGGCCTCGCTGATACCGCCCATTTGCACTTGCATCAATTTTACATCCCAGTTTACACCAGTAATTCCAGTTGCATTATTTCCTTTGGCGCCAATCATGCTGCTCACTTGTGTGCCATGATTGCCATTTGAAAAATTATCTGTGTCATTGCTGACGTTCCATCCATCGTAGTCATCAACGTAGCCGTTGTTATCATCATCAATTCCATTGTCAGGAATTTCATTTTCATTTACCCAGTGATTTGCAAGAATATCTGCTTGGTCCCATTTGGCACCTTGCGTTTCCACAACACACGCAACGATTTCGTCACCGGTAGCGGTAAGTCCACCTGTGGTAATATCCCAAGCTAGATCGGTATCGATATCGTGATCATTCACTTGATTGTGATGCCATTGTTGACCGAAGAAAGGATCATCGGGTGTGGTCACACGATCGGCAATGATGTGGTTTACTTGGGCAAATTGAACACCCTGAGCTTTTTGTAATTTGTACAAAATCTCGCGCATTTCGATTTGATTTTCATCAAATGAAAGCAGCCACGTGCGCATTGCAGGACTGATAAGCTTTTCGGCTTTGAGATTCGGGAGAATTCCGATTTCAAGATTGACTTGATTTATAATTGCAGAGATGTCAGCTTTTTCGTTGAGCATGACAAGTATTTCGCCATCCATTCGAGCGGCTTTTTGTGCAATTGAAAGCGTTGAAATCAACGCGAATAAAATTAGAGCAAGAGTGTTCTTCATTGGGATCATATTCACAATACAAACTAAATGTAAAAATCCATACCTACGGCGCTTAATTAACGGACGTTGGCATTTTATTCTTCGAGATAAATTCGTTTAACTCGCTGGGAAATAGAGGTTAGTATTTCGTAGGGGATTGTTTCGCATTTACGAGCAAACTCTGAAAGGCTGATTTGACGACCGAAAACCACGACTTCGTCGCCTTCTTTGGCATCAGTTTGTGAAATATCTACCATGGTCATATCCATGCAAACATTACCGACGATTGGACAATTTTTTCCATCAATCCAAACGTTGCCATATCCATTACTTAAACTTCTGCGAAGTCCATCTGCGTAGCCTAAAGGAATGGTGGCAATAGTGGAATCATTTTTTGCAATGAAACTTCTATTATAACCAACACTTTCTCCTGCTTTGATTTTTTTAATTTGAGAAATGCTCGTTTTCAAAGTGCTCACGGTCTCGAGGCTATCTTGTTCGGGTCCGTAGGCGCTTATTCCGTAAAGTCCAATTCCTAGGCGAACCATGTCATATTGCGCATTTGGAAAGCGTTGGATCGCTCCCGTATTGCAGGCGTGGCGCATGGGAGTGTATGACAATACAGACTCAACTTGGGCACACATTTTTTCGAATGTGTTCAATTGCTGTTTGGTAAATTCATCATGCGCTTGAGAATCCGATGCAACGAGATGAGTAAATATGGAAGCAATTTTTAGTTGCGAAAGAGATTTAATTCGATTTAGAAGTTGTGGCAATTCATCCTCAGAAAAACCTAATCGATGCATGCCTGTGTCTAATTTGAGATGCACTGGAAAAGGTTCGTTAAATCCTGCTTCGGCTAAGGCGGAGAGAAATTGATCGAGCGAACGTATCGAGAAAATCTCAGGTTCTAATCGATGCTTGATGAGCGCTTGATGACCTGTAAGTTCGGCATTCATGACCATTATGGGCAATGAAATTCCGGCTTGTCGAAGGGCAATCCCTTCATCTGTGTAGGCTACAGCGAGGTAGTCGACTTTATTAAATTCTAAAATTTCAGCGACTTCTTTTGCACCAGCCCCGTATCCAGCCGCTTTCACCATCACCATTAATTTGACATCCTTCTTCAATTTTTCTTTGAAATGAAGAAGATTGTGTCGCATTGCATTTAGGTTGATTTCGAGGACGGTTTGGTGCGTTCTTTCTTGTAAAGAAGAAACGATTCGTTCGAATTTGAAATCACGCGCACCTTTGATGAGAACAATACGTCCCGAATAATCATTCGGTTTTAATGAATCTATTAATTGCGTAGGGTTTTCGAAGAATGAAGAATTGTCTATGGCGCCATATACACTCTTGTTTTTTACCATAGATTGTCCTACTCCAACAAATTTATCGATGTTTTTTGACATCAATAATTTGCAAATTCTGTTGTGTAGTTCGTGCTCTGGAGTGGCGCTTTGAAGTATGTCAGAAAGTATGACACAAGTAGGCTTAGAACCTGAATGTCGTCTCATAAAATCAAGAGCGATTTCGAGCGATTGCAGATCGGAACTATATGCATCATTAATCAGAAGAGAATTGTGTGTTCCTTCGATTAATTGTAATCGCATAGACACTGGAGAAAGTCTTCCAATTCTCTCTGAAATGGCTGTAATATCAAGTCCTAAATGAAGCAGAGTGAGAATGCATGTGCACGCATTTTCAACTGAAGCTTTGTCTGTAAACGGAATATTTATAGAGATTTTTTGATCGAGAAATTGCATGTCCACTCGCGCGGATTGTGCATGCACAGATACGTGTTCTATAAAAAGGTCGCACTGATTATTTGAGCCCCAAGTTAATATTCGGGCGTTTCGTTTATGCTTATATAATGCCTCATTCAAGGCTGGTATATTTCCATTGGCAATGATGACCTCACATGATTTGAAGAGCTCTATTTTTTCATGAATCAATGAGGTTTGATTAACGAAATTTTCGAGATGTGCTTCGCCGATATTTGTTATGATACCGATTGTAGGATCAATGATTTTCTGAAGCCTCTCCATTTCTGAGGGAAGTGAAATTCCAGCTTCAAAAATCCCTAGCGTATGACTCGGTTCTATTGCTAAAACGGAGAGCGGCACTCCTATTTGAGAGTTATAGCTTTTTGGACTTCTAACGATATGGAAATCTTCCGCTAGAAGTTGATTAAGCCATTCTTTGACGATTGTTTTTCCGTTGCTACCGGTAATTCCTATAACGGGTATAGAGAATTGGTGGCGGTGATTTGCTGCAATATTTTGTAATGCCTCGACTGAATTTTTTACAATAATCCAACACACATTTTCGAGTGTTGGCTTACTACTTTTTTCTTCAGCAATAAAAACACGAATTCCAGCGGTGTATGCCTCTGTGATGTAATGATGACCGTCGTGATGTTCGCCTTTTATCGCTATGAATGCAGCTTGAGAAGGCGAGATTATTTTTCGGCTATCCATAACAAGTTTATTAATCGGAGAATTAGAATTTCCGATTACTTCAATTGCGTTTGCAGCTTGTGCGAGTTGTGTTATGGATAGTTCGAAGCTCATTTTTTCTTTTTCATCGCTTCGTTGAACGCTTCTCTTGATAAGGGCACGTAACTTTCTTGTTCGCCCAATTGAACAAGTGAATCATTTTCAGATAGACGATAGGAATGATGAGCCAAATGTCCTGTTTGAACGCAGATAGCATGAACTTTTGTAACGAATTCAGCTATTGCCAAAAGATTCGGCATGGGGCCGAATGGTCTGCCGAGGTAGTCCATGTCGAGTCCGGCTATAATAACTCTTATGCCTTGGTTAGCGAGCTGATTGCATACCTCTGGTAGGCCATCATCAAAGAATTGGGCCTCGTCAATACCAATGACTTCCACATCTGATGCAAGGATGAGTAGTTGCGAGCTGTGCTCAATAGCTGTTGAGCGAATGGTGGTCTTGTCGTGGCTTACTACATCGTCGTCGCTATATCGGACATCGATTTTCGGCTTAAAAATTTCCACTTTCATTTTAGCGAATTCTGCACGCTTAAGCCTGCGAATCAGTTCTTCGGTTTTACCCGAAAACATCGATCCGCAAATCACTTCTATCCAGCCTTGTTTTCTGCCTCGGTTGAGGGTATTTTCTAAAAACATAATATTGCAAATGTAAACGACAAGCAAATGCTTTTTTATAGGGCAGATTCGAATTAAGTTTGCTGTCTGTTCAAAAGTACATTTTTATGGGACGTATATTCGAAAAACGCAAGCACAAGATGTTTGCACGCTACGATAAAATGGCTAAAGCCTTTACTCGTATTGGCAAAGAGATAGCAATGGCCGTGAAGAGCGGTGGTCCTGATCCTGACTACAACCCACGTTTGCGTCAGACAATCAATAATGCGAAGGGTGTGAATATGCCCAAAGACCGCGTAGATGCGGCTATCAAACGCGCTGTTAGCAAGGATACTGCAAACTACGAAGAGGTAGTTTACGAGGGTTATGGCCCATACGGAGTTCCTATTTTGGTAGAAACAGCCACAGATAATCCCACTAGAACAGTGGCAAACATTCGTCTTTATTTCAATAGAGGTGGCGGACAAATGGGCAATAGCGGGTCTTTGAGCTTTATTTTCGATAGAAAAGGCGTTTTCAGAATTGAGATAGCGAACCTTCCAAATTATGAAGAAATGGAGTTAGAACTCATTGATTCAGGCTTAGAAAGCATGGAGTTGGAGGAAAACGAGGTTATAATCTATACGGCGTTCGGCGATTTTGGAAAGCTTCAAAAAGCTTTAGAAGAAAAAAACATAATAGTAACCAAAGCGAGTTTGGAGAGAATTCCAAATTCATTTGCTGAAATTAGTGAAGAACAAATGGACGAAGTCCTTGAATTGGTTGAAAAAATCGAGGAAGACGATGATGTTCAGGCTGTGTATCACAATCTAAGATAATATTTGATAATGAAAATAACTCAGTATCTCTTTTTAGCCCTTTTGCTTGGGCTTTTCGGGTGTGAAAAGGAACCAGGCGAAGGTGGTACTTCGTCTATTCGTGGAAAAGTAGAAAAAGAGTACCGAATAGTTTTGAGCAATGCTGCCACATATCAATACACGGTAGACGCTGCAGACGAGGAGATTTATATTATTTATGGTGATAATGTGTCCCCAGACGATAAAGTAATGACCAATTTTGAAGGAGAATTTGAATTCAAGAACCTTCGAAAAGGCAAGTACACGATTTACGTATATAGCAAGGACAACTCGGGCATAGCTGGCGTGGACATTGAACGCATGGTGGTTAAGCAGGAGATTGAGATTTCTGACAAAGGAGAGGATATTGAGGCTTCATCAATGACCATCTATGAAACTCCGTAATCTTCTTTCAATACTATTCATCATTATATCTTCTTTTCTTAGTGCTCAAGAGAAGGACGCTGGATTATGGACAGGTTTGGGATTTTCTTATGATGTAAACAAGAAGATTGAAGTGGCGGTCTCTCCGGAGTTTCGATTTGAAGAGAATATATCCCGTATAGGAAGTTTGTTTTGTGATGTCGGCGCGGATTACAAATTGGGAAATGGTTTTTTCGCAACAGCCACTTATAGAATTGGAGCAAGAAATCGAATTGATTATTTTCAGACAAGACAGCGATTGCAATTGGGATTTGGCTACAAATGGAAAACGGAAGATCTGACAGTAAGCTATGCTCTTCGCTATCAGGCCTCAATTCAAGGAGGCCTTTCAGGAGAGAGCGATGCAGACTTCATTACTATTGTTCGAAATAAATTCGGAGTGAAATATGAGGGGGTGAAGAAGTACACTTTTTCAACTTCGTATGAATTTTTTA
>CALRZB010000059.1:0-12401 GCA_943372555.1 Chryseobacterium gleum
AACTTCATGTCCGTATTTGGATGAGCGGCTATGTATGCTTCTACAACTTCTTTAGTATTATCTCTCGAGGCATCATTCACAATAACGATCTCTTTGGTGATGCCATTAATCAATGATACTTCCGCAATACGATCAAGAATACCAGTGATGGTGTGTTCCTCATTGTAAGCAGGAATGAGTATAGAAAGCTTGGAAATTTTGTACATCAAAAGTGCGCTTATTGTTGAATTACCTTAGGAACACGGAAATAATACATGTCCTTCTTAGGAGCGTTTTTAAGCGCTTCTGCTTGACTAACCTCATGCGAAATCTCGTCCTCGCGAAACACATTGCTTTCCTCTGTAAGGAAAATAAGTGGCTCCACTCCAGCAGTATCTAGTTCAGAGATTTTATCTACGAACTGCAACATGTTGTTCATGTCTTTGACCATTTCTTCTTTCGTTTGGTTGTCGAATTCCAGACGAGCCAATTCGGCAAGGCGGTCAACTGTTGCGATATCTATTTTCATGGTGTTTTTCTAAATTCAGGTGCCAACGCACTATCTATAGCGTTGAAAGTACGAATGCGCAAATTTACTAAATCTTCGTCAGTCATCCCCTTTGTTTCAATAGGCTCATGAATAACGACTAAAACCTGCTGTGGTAGCGAGAATTCAAAGAATCTTGAAGGCTCAAGCATAATTCGATAATTCTGAACCCACGTTATGGGGACAATAGGAACTTGTTTGTCAATAGCCATTCTAAAAGCTCCATTTTTAAAGGCTTTCATCTTTGGGGCATGCAATGGGATTGTTCCCTCTGGGTACATAGCAATGCACTCACCT
Organism: Chryseobacterium gleum; assembly: GCA_943372555.1. Classification (GTDB taxonomy): domain Bacteria; phylum Bacteroidota; class Bacteroidia; order Flavobacteriales_D; family Sanyastnellaceae; genus JAIXWP01. The sequence continues at coordinate 824 of CALRZB010000059.1, forward strand.
CTATCGATAGCCTCATAAGCTTTTTGAAGAGCATTGTAAGCTAAGCGAGTTTGATCTCGATGCACGGGAATATCTTGTTTTCTAAAGAAAAGCCCGAACAGCGGCCATTTCAGAAGCTCCCCCTTTCCAATAAAAAGAAAGTAATCAGGTATCACGCTGTACATAAAAACCGTGTCCAAGTATGACGAGTGATTGCTCACTACGATATAAGGGCCCTTTGGAAGCTTACCTCTGAAAGTCTTGTTAATTGGGCAAAACAATAGAGTTGATAAAATTCGCGACCACACCTTTTTCATCACAAAAGCCGCTGGGTAGAACTTTTTCGTAGAAAGTAAAACGAAGAAAATTGGATACAATAAAAGCAACGTGAGCCAGAATACGAGCCCAATCCAGAGCTTGTAGATAAAATATATGGGGCCTAAAATGTAATTCACTTGTCTTCGAAAAAAGAACGGCTAATATACTCACAATGCCAATTCATGACTTTCTTTGCATAACAGAATCATATTATGGCAAGAGTATTAACAGGAGTTCAAAGCACGGGTACACCGCACCTCGGAAACATTCTAGGCGCGATCAAGCCTGCTATTGAAATGAGCAATCGCCCTGAAAATGAGGCGTACTTATTCATCGCAAACCTGCATTCTCTCACTCAGATCAAGAATCCTGAGATTATGAAAGAATACACTTATTCTGTTGCTGCAACTTGGCTTGCATTCGGTTTTGATATTGAAAAAAACGTTTTGTATCGCCAAAGTGATGTACCGCAAGTAACAGAACTAAGTTGGTACCTCAACTGCTTTGTGCCCTTTCCAATGCTTGCAAATGCGCATAGTTTCAAGGATAAATCAGATAGACTGAGCGATGTAAATGCAGGCCTTTTCACTTATCCCGTGCTGATGGCAGCGGATATTATTTTGTATGACGCCAATCTTGTTCCCGTGGGAAAAGATCAAGTGCAACATTTAGAAATTACCCGCGACATAGCAAGTACATTCAACCGTCAGATGGGCGAAACTTTTATTCTTCCTGAAGTAAGTCTCAATAAAGAGACAATGTACATCATGGGAACTGACGGTGAGAAAATGAGCAAAAGCCGCAACAATTTCATCAATATTTTTCTTCCTGAAAAAGAATTGAAGGATGTTATTAATAAGAAAATAATCACTGATGCCACTCCGCTAGAAGCGCCGAAAGACGCCGAAGGCAGCGTAGTATATCAACTCTATAAGCTCGTATCAACTCCAGAACAAGCGGCAGATATGAAAGCTAAATTAGAAGCTGGTGGATACGGTTGGGGACATTGCAAAAAAGACTTGCTCGAAGCTATACTTACCACGTTTGCAAAAGAGAGAGAGATTTATAGCCACTATATGACCCATCTCGATGAATTAGATGAAAAGCTAATGGTTGGTGCGCGCAAAGCAGCAACAACAGCTGATGCAGTTCTCGCTCGTGTTCGTGAAAAAATTGGGTACTAATATTACTTCGCTAAGTATCTCTCGTAAAGCGCCTTTTGCTTGTTGTCCAATTTAATCATTCTACCTTGAATGAAGGCGTAAACGATATTGTTGGTGCGCATATCCAAAGCATCGCCAGAGCTAATAAATAGTGTGGCGTCTTTACCTGATTGGATGCTTCCACATTTCTCACCTATTCCCAAAAGATTGGCAGCACTTAATGTAAGCGATTTTACCGCTTCTTCGTAAGGCAATCCATAAGCTACGGCTGTTCCAGCGAAGAAAGGCAAATTGCGCGTTCCCATGCGCTCCATATCGCCTTCGTTTTGCAAACAAAACTCAACACCTGCTTCGCTCAGAAGAGCGGGTAATTTGAAGGGAAGGTTAACATCTTCTCCAGTTAACATTGGCAATTCGTGAACACGTCTAAGCATCACACCTACTTTTTCAGCTTTCAATTCCTCTGCAATCATCCAAGCGTCGTAACCTCCGACAATAACCATTTTTGAAATCATCATCTCTTTTTTAAATCGAAGTGCTTCGCTAATAGCTTTCACATCATCGGCATGCACATAAAGTGTTTGCGCTCCTCTTAAAACACCACGCAATCCTTCAAAGCGTACTTCAACAACAGCAGGAAACTTAGCGGCACAATATGCTTTTGCTTCTGAAAAAAACACTTGAATTTCTGCCAATTGCTGGTCATACGATTTCACTTTCTCAATAGCTACTTTTCCTTTATCGTAATGCTTGTGATATACCTGAGGCCAATTGAGATGAACGCCATCGTCTTCACGAATAATTGCATCCTCCCAATTCCATGCATCAAATTGCATCACTGATGAAACACCGCTAATGACGCCACCCCTAGGAACAATTTGTCCCATCAATACTCCATTAAATCTTACAGTTGGAATAATTTCAGAATCGGTGTTATACGCAATAGCCGAACGAACGCTCGGTTTGAAAGTTCCTGCTTCAGCAACATCATTCATTGCTCGAACCGCGTCAATTTCGTGAAGCCCCAATGTACTATTGGTGGCAATGAAGCCAGGATACAAATGCATTCCGCTTGCGTTGATAGTAGTGTCATAAGCATCGGGAGCAAGGCGAATAACGCGCGCATCGGCTACCATTGTTATCACACCATCTTTAAAACCTATAGCAGAATTTTCAATCATTGTTCCATCGCCCAAATGCGCAATCGCATTCATAATAAGAACGCTCTTAGTTTGTTTTGGTGCCGGCACAGGATTGTTCTGAGCTTGCAACGTCAAGCTCAGTCCTATAATTAGTATAGATATTATATGCTTTTTCATAGTTTTAGTTTTGACGGTAAAACACTCCAATTGATGATTGATCCATCGTATCACAATGGAAGTGATTTCTACTTTTGAAAACAGGTTGAACTAATGGTTCGCCTGCGCCTTTTGCATCGAGCATTTTCTGAATAATTCGTGCTCTCTCTTTCTCCATCCAATTCAACATTTCTTTATCCTCATTCATATCGAAATAACAGATTCCATCGACATACGTGCGATAGGCTCTGGCATAAATGCTCAATGGATTGTCTGTCCATATAACGATATCGGCGTCTTTACCCGCTTTCAATGATCCCATGCGTGAATCCAAATGCAGCAATTTCGCAGGATTGAGTGTAACGAATTTCAATGCATCTTCTTCAGACACTCCGCCATACTTCACCGCTTTTGCAGCCTCTTGATTCAGTCGGCGCGCCATTTCTGCATCATCAGAATTGATGGCAACAACAACACCTTCTTTATGCAATAAAGCAGCGTTATAAGGAATTGCATCCTGAACTTCCATCTTGTAAGCCCACCAATCACTGAATGTAGAAGCACCAACTCCATGCTCTTTCATCTTATCTGCAACCTTGTATCCTTCTAGAATATGCGTGAACGTATTAATAACAAAGTCCATGCTATCTGCCACGTGCATCAACATATTGATTTCACTTTGCACATAACTGTGACATGTTACAAAACGCTTTTTATCTAAAATCTCTACAAGTGTTTCTAACTCTAAATCCCTTCTTGGCGCAACAGTTGTGATCGGCTTTTTAGACTTCACAGATGCAGCAGCTTTGTATTTTTTCCAAACTTCATCATACTCCCTAGCTCGAATGAAATTATCGTAGTACACTTGTTCTACGCCCATTCTTGTTTGAGGAAAACGAGTGGTACTGAAATCGCCCCAATTGCTTTGCTTCACATTCTCACCTAAAGCGAACTTGATAAAACCGTCAGCACCTTCCACTAGCATTTGGTCTGCATTTGCACCCCAACGAAGTTTGATCATTGCGCTTTGTCCACCAATAGGATTGGCGCTACCATGCAGCAATTGAGAGGCAACAACACCTCCACTCAATTGACGGTAGATGTCAATATCCTCTGGCCATATTACCGATGACTCTCTCACTTCTGCACTGCTCGCTTGCGAACCTTCATTAACACTTGCCAATGCGATATGCGAGTGCTCATCGATTATTCCTGGAGAAACGTGCATCGCTTTTCCATCTAGGGTTTCAACGTCCTTATAAGCGGAAGCATTTACTGATTTTCCAACAGCGATAATCTTCCCACCAGAAATAAGAATCTGTCCATTATCAATAACCCCTTCGGCCTCATTTGTCCAAAGAGTCACGTTTGTTATTAGTACCGTTTTAGCAATAGGCTTCTTTTGCCAACCGTAAGCAGCGAAAGGATACATCACAGTTCCTTTTACATCGGCAGACTTTGGCTTATCCTCTTTCTTGGTGACGTCTTGTTTTAAATTTTTTGTTTTGATAGCATTCAAAGTAGCTTCAGACTTTTGACCCACATTATTCTCCAAAACACCTGTCCAATAGTCATTTGCAGCCCATCCGCTAAATAGTAATACACCTTCCTTAGCAGCTGCAGAATCTGGCTTAAGTGTTAGGTTAATGAATGATAACTCATTAGTGTACTTTACTGAAAAATTAAGAGTGTCAGATACTACAGTGCCATCGGCATTCTTTGACTTTTCAATCAATAAGATTGCTTTTGATTTTCCCTTTTCAGAATCTTCAAGAGTGATGTTGTAAACCTTATTTCCTGATGTTAGTTTATAGTTACCTGCCAAATCTTCTTTTGGAAGTTTGTTGACTTCGTATTCTTTCCCATCTACCCAATTCTCATAAATAGTCGCTTCTTTATCGAAGATATCTTTATTTGAAATAAAGAAATTCGCTCTAAAACCAATTTTCAATTGACCGAGCGAACGTTCGGTTCCGCTCATCTTTGCAGGAACAATCGTAAGTGCGGAAAGGGCATCAGACTTAGACAGTCCAGCCTCAACTGCTTTTCTCAGGTTTGGAAGAAAGTCCTTTTTATCTTGTAAATCGGAAGATGTAAAAGCAATTTCAATACCGCTACTTCTTAGCATAGCCGCATTTGTAGGCGCCAGTTCCCAATGTTTCAATTCAGCGATATCTACCCAACGCGCAGTAAGTGGATCTGAAACATCATAAGCCTTTGGAAAAGTTAAAGGAACGATGAACATACCTTTAGTATTCTTGATATCTTCTAAACGTTGATATTCATTTCCTGATGACTTAAAAATGTACTGAGTCTTAAATTCATCACCCACTTTATCGGCGCGAAGAACATTCCACTTATCGCCAGCATCAAAGAATTGCGGACCTTTCATACTCGCTGAAAAATAATCCAGCGATAAATTCTTTTCTACATTCTTTCCTCCTTGAACATACCATTCAGCATCGTAATATGTTTGACGAAGTAGGGCTATACTTCCCATGAGAGATGATGGATAATCTTGTTGACTTGTACCTTTATTAAAAGAATAAAAAGAACCATAGTTAGAATTGTACAATGCAGAATGGTCGCTTCCACCCAAACCTACCACAGCACCTGTACCCCTAGCGATACCATCTTGTACATGTGTTAAAACAGCGCCAAATCCAATTCCTCTTAATTCAGCAGCTTGTTCTTCATTATACGTGAATAGTAATCCAGCATTTTGATCTGATTTGATAGCTTCATTCCAACCAAACGCTCCTTTGCGATTGCTTTCGGATTGTGCTCGGCGCCAATCGCGCTGCGCTGGTGAAGTTTTAGGCATTCCGTAATTCGAATACACATCAATGAAAGAAGGGTAAATGAATTTGCCTTGCATATCATACACAACAGCATTTTCAGGAATAACAACATCTTTTCCTGCCGCGATAATCACACCTTTTTCGATAACTAAAGTAGCATCATTTAGAGTGGTAGTTGGATCAACAACAATTGTTGCATGTGTGAATGCTACCGATGTTACATCCTTTGGACGAACACCATTGAATGGAAATGTTTCCTGTGCAAATGACTTCATGCTGATCAATAGCATCAGCGCTGCAAAAAATTTTCTCATGTTTGGTTTGGTCTAGAGAGTTCAAAAAAACTATACGGCTTCGGCCACCACTTCTTCAATCGCATCAGGGAATTTCGCCTTAAGCAAATTTTCAATTCCACCTTTCAAAGTTGCAGTGCTACTAGGACATCCAGAGCAAGAACCTTTCATTTGAACATAAACGATTTTATCTTTGTAAGCCATGAAATCTATGGCACCGCCGTCTTGTTCCACTGCGGGTCTCACATATTCATCAAGTAAGAATCGAATCTCGTCATCATATGGAGACGGTTCGAATTTCGAGTAGTCTATTGTCGGCTTTGGAGCTCCTAATTCCGTGGGATCCACGCTTGTTTGGCGATTCATCAGTTCTGAGGGAACAGCAGAGACGATAATATCGTTATCCATCAACCACTCGCGGATATACTCGCGGAGCTGCATAACAATCATTTCCCATCCAAGTGATTCATCTTTCGTAACAGTCACGAAATTCCCACTCACAAAAACATTAGTTACAAATGGAAAATTGAACAACTCCTCAGCCAAAGGCGAAGAATTTTTTGCTTCATTTTTCGAGCGATATTCTACTTGTAATCCGCCTTGCACGAGCACACGATCAGCAACAAATTTCATCGCTGAAGGATTAGGCGTCATCTCCGCATAAACAGAGGTAGGTATTTTTTTCTTTTCCATCTTTTTTGGCAGTCGGCTTTTGGCTTTTGGCTTTTGGCTTTTGGCTTTTGGCTTAAATTAATTCTTATCTTGTATTCAGTAACTAGTAACCAGTAGTTAGTCACTAGTCGTTGGTCACCGGTCGCTAGTCGCTAGTGTAGCGATTGTTCTCCAGATCTCTCTGATTGTTCTCAATTCGATAGCGTATGGAGAATAAAACTTATTATCTGAAATTAAGTTCGCGAATACCCCTTCGATTTGCACTCTTTTGTAGACAATACCTTCGTCTGTGATGACGATATGAGGTTGTCCAGAACGAATCTCAGAAAGCTGATTCAATTTTTCGGCGATTACATAACCTCCATCTTCTAATGGAAGCATACTATCTCCCGCAATTTGGAACACACGCATATCGCTTCGCAGCGGCAGGTCTGTCGCGCTCAAATCCATTGTTGGAAGTGACTCGATGTACTCGCTATCTGCGAAACCATGGAGGTATCCTGCCGCAGCTTTTACAGGAACAATCGGCAATCTTTTGTGATCAAATCTCGGCGTTGACATTCGTTCCTCTAGTTTTGAAGAAACCAACTCGTCAACACTCACATCCAATACTGCCGCCATGCGAAGTAATAAGTCGATTGAAGGTTCAGCTCTTTCCTCCTCATAAGCCCCAATAACAGGACGTTTTACATTTAGAAGTTCTGCCAAATCCGTTTGCGTCCAGCTTTTGCGCTTGCGCAAAAATTTCATATTTCCCGATAATTCAGACATGAAGCGAAGATAAGTAAAAACACAACTAAGGCCGTTCATCTATGGTCGTTATATTCGCTTTATGAAACACCTTGTTTTTCTTCATGGTTTTTTGGAAAATTCTACAATGTGGCAGCCCGTGCTCGACAGAATTTCAAAATCCACATTCAAAATTCACTTCCCCGAAATTCCGGGTCATGGAAAAAATCTAGCTATACCCGAAACACATGATGTGGCCTCCTACGCAGACAACATCATGGCTCAACTTGATATTCCTGAAAATGAAAAATTCATTTTCATCGGACATTCGATGGGCGGATATATTGGCGCAGAAATAGCGCGGAGATACGGACATCGAATAAAGGCATTCTGCGCATTTCATTCTAGAGTTGGAGAAGATTCTGAAGAAAAAAAAGAAACAAGAAAAAGAGCTATTGAAGCTGCTCGAGAAAATAGAGAACGTTATATCCAAATGATGATGTCGGGTGTGTTTCATCCTGATTTTCATATTCATCATCAAGATAAAATTGACAAGCAATTAGAAATGTCTTTAGAAACGTCGTTTGAAGCGATTGAAGCGGCGCAAACAGTTATGCGCACACGACCTGACGCTATTGACGTTTTCAAGAATCGTGACTTCTCTATGTTCTACTTTTTAGGCGACTCAGATAGTTCATTGACCAACGATGTGATGGAAATAGAAACCTCACAACTTCCTGGAGCAGCAGTTCTGATAGCACAAAACACTGGGCACATGGGGCATATTGAATGTCCGCAACTGGCTGGGGAATTTGTTCAACGCATGTTAAGATCGATTGATCCCTCCTAATTCATATCACCATGTGCGGACGCTATGCCACGGTAACGAAAATCAAAGAGATTGAGAAAAAATTTGGTGTGAAAGCTAAACCAAATCTCAGCTTTGAACCCAATCCCAATGTGGGAGCCGGTGTTTATGCTCCAGTCATCACATCGAAAGAACCCAACGAACTAGACCTACTTCGTTTTGGACTAATGCCATCATGGGCAAAAAAACCAATGCTCTTTCTAAATGCCCGCGCAGAAGGAGACCATAATAAGGATGATTTAGAGAATTATATAGGAGCTAAAGGGATTATTGAAAAACCTTCCTTCCGAAAACCTATTAGATCTCAAAGATGCCTTGTCATAGCGGATTGCTTTTTTGAAGGTCCTAAAGATATCGGGCTCTCACAACCATTCTGCGTTTACATGCGAAACGGTGAACGACCATTTGCAATGGCAGGTATATGGGACGAGTGGGTGAATACATCTACTGGAGAAGTAATAAAATCATTCGCAATCATCACTACTGCAGCAAATGCAGTATTGCGGAAATTAGGTCATCATCGTTCTCCACTTATTCTTGATAAAGAAAATGAAAGAAAGTGGCTTGATATTTCCACTCCTTTAGCAGAGATAACACCTATGCTTGTTACCCCGCCAGCAGAATGGATGAATGCATATCCTCTTTCTCCTGAAATCAAAAATCCACGAGCAACCGGCATGCACTTACTCAAACCAGTTGGAGAGCGCATTGTGCCTGAATACGACTACGAAATCTATCAGGAATTGGAGATGTTCGGTATGGGCGAAACCCGCGCTCGAAAAAGAAAAGAAGAAGAATAACGCATTATGTATCTGTGCGCACATTCATATTATTCTCTTCGCTTCGGCACTATACCTCCCGATGAACTGCTTGCGCTAGCAGCAGAACAAGGCATAACAAAACTCGCCCTTACGGATATTAATAACACTTCTTCTTCGCTTGATTTTGTGAGGCTTTCAGCAAAACATGGTATTCAACCCATGTTGGGAATTGACTTCAGAAATGGAGTTGAAATGAAGTATTTAGGTTTAGCAAAAAACAACAACGGATTTTATCATCTCAACGTGCATTTGTCGCAACACATGCACGAAAAGCTAGATTACGTGGAGCGTGCGCCTCAATTGGCCGACACATATATCATTTATCCCTTCAAACCGAATGAACGTTCATTTGGTTTTGAAGAATTAGAAGAAAATGAATTCATTGGTATTCGTCCGCGCGATATCAATCGTTTGAAATTTAGTGAGGAAAAAAACTGGATACATAAACTCGTTATTCTCGCGCCCATCACATTTAGAAACAAGCGTGACTTCAATGCGCATAGGCTTCTTCGAGCAATAGACAACAACATTATTCTCAGTCGACTTCCGAAAACAGAAGAGGCTGATGAAAATGAAAAACTTATTGCTCCCGAAGAATTAGAACAACTATTCGAAGAATTTCCAGAAATAGTCGAGAACACAAAACGACTAATTGACAGCTGTTCCATTCAGTTTGAATTTGGTCATGAAGCACCGCATCAAAATCAAGCGACTTATACCGGAACAGTTGAAGGAGACTATAAACTCATTGAACAGCTCTGTGAAGAGGGAATGAGTTACCGCTATCCGCAAGTCAATCAAGTTATCCGCGATCGAATAGCGAAGGAGTTGGCCATTATCAAAGAAAAAGATTACCTAGCCTACTTCTTGATCAACTGGGATATTACGCGATATGCTCGTAGCAAAGGATTCTTCTATGTTGGCCGAGGCAGCGGAGCTAATAGCATCATTGCATACATACTTCGAATTACCGATGTTGATCCCATTGAACTTGATTTATACTTTGAACGATTCATTAATCTCTATAGAAAAAATCCGCCCGATTTCGATATAGACTTCTCGTGGACAGATCGTGAGGATATAACCAATTTCATTTTTTCAAAATTCCCGCATGTCTGCCTACTTGGCGCCTACGTCACATTTCAATATCGCGCTGTAGTGCGTGAATTGGGAAAAGTCTTTGGATTGCCTAAAAGTGATATTGATCTATTGTCGGATGGTAAATTTGATTTAGCAAGAATTGATCAATTGCAAAAACTAGTATTGCAATACAGTTCTCTCTTGCAAGATTTCCCCAATCATATTAGCATTCACGCTGCGGGAATTCTAATTACAGAAAAACTAATTCATCATTTTACTGCAACATTTTTACCCCCAAAAGGATTCCCTACAACGCACTTCGACATGGTGGTGGCAGAAGATGCAGGGATATATAAGTTTGATATTCTCTCTCAACGAGGTCTTGGAAAAATCAAAGAAGCAATTGAGATTATCCAATACAATCAGCCTGATCATGAAGTGTTCGACATTCATGATATGAAGCGATTCAAAAGCGATGAAAGAATAAAAGATTTGCTTCGAAATGCAAAAGCTATTGGTTGTTTCTATGTAGAATCTCCAGCCATGCGGATGTTGCTTACCAAGCTGCAGGTTGATGATTACTTAGGACTTGTTGCCGCGAGTAGCGTTATTCGTCCTGGAGTCTCTCAATCAGGAATGATGCGTGAATTTATTTTGCGACATCGATTTCCTGAAAAGAGAAAAAATGCGCATCCTGTAATGCTTGAGATTATGCCTGAAACCTACGGTGTAATGGTATATCAAGAAGACGTCATCAAAGTCGCTCACTACTTCGGTGGACTTGATCTGGGCGAGGCGGATTCGCTTCGTCGAGGTATGTCCGGTAAGTTCCGAGGTCGTGAAGAATTCGATAACGCGCGACAAGCATTCTTTGAAAAAGCCGCGTTGAAAGGGCATAAACCAGAACTCATTTCGGAAGTATGGCGTCAAATTGAAAGCTTTGCAGGATATGCATTTGCCAAAGGACATAGTGCGAGTTATGCCGTAGAAAGTTATCAATCTCTTTTTCTAAAAGCATACTATCCGCTTGAATACATGACCGCTACCATCAATAATTTCGGTGGATTTTACAGCACAGAATTATACGTTCATGAAGCGCGAATGCACGGTGGAAAAATAGAACCACCTTGTGTGAATGAAGGAAGCGCAGTTGCCGTTTTAAGAGGCAATAGACTTATTCTCGGACTTGGATTAGTGAAAGATGTAGAACACAACACTATTATCATGATTCTTCAAGAACGCAATGATAATGGGCCTTTCGATAGTTTTGAAGATGTATTAAATCGCGTGAAAATTTCGCTCGAACAAATGGTTACCTTAATTCGAGTAGGCGCGTTTCGCTTTACACAAAGAAGTAAAAAAGACTTGATGTGGAATGCGCATTTTCATTTTGGAGCGAATAAAATGAACGTGCCAGATCCAGGGCTGTTCGAAACACCTACGCGTACTTTCACTTTGCCACCATTAGAACATTCATGGTTAGAAGATGCGTATGATGAGTTCGAATTGATTGGGTTTCCGCTGTGTAATCCATTTGATCTGCTCTTAGAATATCC
>CALRZB010000060.1:0-12314 GCA_943372555.1 Chryseobacterium gleum
AAATAGCCGCCAACAAAACTTCCCGCGGCAGCACCAATCATAAAGAGCGGCGTTACTTCTCCACCTTTGAAACCAAAACTCAGGGTCAAAGCAGTTAGACCTATTTTAATAAGCGGCACATAATACTCTTGCGATTCCGTAAAAGAGGATTCTATTATTTGAAGGCTGAGACCAGAATAATTCTGCCAATTAAAAATTAGAATAATTCCTCCAACCACTGCACCACCAATCATAGTTCGAAGCACACGGTGCTCTATCAGTCTATTAATTACTTTAGTCAAAAGCTTTTGCATTATCATATAAAGAGTAGCAAGAATACCCACGACAATTGCAATCAGTAAATACACTCCGCCATTCAATTGATCAAAAATGATCGGCGTGTTAATTATATAATCTGCGTGTTCAACCCCTAATCCGAGACACACCAAATGCGCCACGCCAGCTGACAAAAAACTTGGGAAAATCAGATTCCAATCCTTTTTTGATGCAAGAATATATTCCAAAGAAAAAACCAATGCTGCAAGTGGCGTCCCGAATACAGCGGCAAAGCCGCCGCTTATAGCCATTCTCAATAGCCAAGGCCTCTTTTCATTTTTTAATTTCAGTAAAGAAGAAAACTGATCTACAACTGATGTCGTCATTTGTATTGCAGTTCCTTCTCTGCCCGCGCTCCCTCCGAATAAATGAGTGATAAGGGTTGACACAAAGACAAGAGGCGCCATCAGAATGGGCATTTTTTCAAAAGGATATTTCACCTCATCCTTGATCAGTTCATTCCCGCGATCCGAAGATTTTCCGAGTTTCCAATAAAGCAATCCTACAATCAAACCTCCAAGTGGAAGAAAATAGAGCAGCCAATTATTCTCCGAAAAAATCAAGGTGACAAAATCCAGCGACCACAATAATAGAGCAGACAGCAGTCCGCAAAGGGCTCCAACCAGAATACCCACTCCCATATATTTTACTCGCACAGCTCGACTAGTCAAAACAAAAATTTTCACGCAATGTAGACAATCTCAGAAAGAGAAGCGAGCAGTAATAAATTCCTTGAATCGTGACTATATAGTCATTACTACGTGATATCCTGTGATGTATAGGTGCTGTAACTGAAATGTCCTCGCACCATGCGCGCCCTGATAATCCAATTCAATAACTTCTTGAGCAGTTGTAAATGGGCGCGTTACCATTTCTTTAGCAAAGTGAACATTCTCCCCAAAGAATTTAAACACCGCCTCTTTAGCGCTCCATACAATAGTCAGATATTCTAGAGGGTTATTTTCCCAACCTGCTCTCGCAAGCTCATTTTGGTGGCAATACTTCTTTGAAATTTTCTCCAGTTTTTCATCAACGCCTTGAATATCCAATCCCACATTGTGATCGGCTACAAGGATTCCTGCCAAATCACCAGAATGAGACACACTGATATGATGAGTTTCGGTGAGCAATGGTTTTCCATTTGGAGAAAACGAAAGTTCTGCGCCTTCCAGAGCAATTTGGAGTAAAATCCTTGTCAAAACCCATTCTTGCCTTCTCTTTTCGAGCGCAATGGTCTCGTACTCTTTTTTTTGTGCCTCAGAAAAAATGACACGTGACTCCAATTCGCCCAGTGTTTCCGTGGCTTTCCAGATCAAAAGGCGACCTGTATCATTGAAATTACTCTGATAAATTATTAGCGGCATGAGAACAAATATGCTCGCACAAGTGTATGATGAAAGAGACAAACGAACAAATAAGTATTTTACGTACCTTTGCTGCTCGTTTTCAAACGATTATTATAATAAAACAATAAGAATGATTACTGCAACCACTGAAAAAGTGATGAATTACAAAGTAAAAGACATGTCCCTAGCAGAATGGGGCCGTAAAGAGATCAAACTTGCTGAAGCAGAAATGCCAGGCCTAATGTCTCTTCGCACAGAGTTCGGACCAAGCAAACCCCTTGCTGGTGCGCGCATCGCTGGATGCCTTCACATGACCATCCAAACTGCGGTTTTGATTGAAACTCTTGTTGAATTGGGCGCTGATGTTTCTTGGAGCTCTTGCAACATTTTCTCAACTCAAGATCACGCTGCTGCTGCTATTGCTGCTGCCGGTATCCCAGTATTTGCTTGGAAAGGCATGAACGCTGAAGAATTTGACTGGTGCATCGAACAAACACTTCATGCATTCCCAGGTAGTGAACCTTTGAACATGATCTTAGACGACGGCGGTGACCTTACTAATATGGTTTTCGACAATTTCCCAGAACTTGCTGCAGGTATCAAAGGAATTTCTGAAGAGACTACTACAGGCGTTCTTCGCCTTTATGAGCGCGAGAAGAATGGCACATTGCTCCTTCCTGCAATCAATATCAACGATAGCGTTACAAAAAGTAAATTCGACAACAAATACGGTTGCCGTGAGTCATTGGTAGATGCGATCCGTCGTGCTACTGACCTTATGATGGCTGGTAAAATTGCGGTTGTTGCTGGATACGGCGACGTAGGAAAAGGTTCTGCTGATTCTCTTCGCAATGCTGGTGTTCGTGTAATCGTTACTGAAATCGATCCAATCTGCGCACTTCAAGCTGCAATGGAAGGTTACGAAGTAAAGAAAATGGATACTGCTATCCTAGAAGCTGATATCGTTGTAACTGCTACAGGTAACCACCAAATTATCGTTGGTCGTCACTTCCAAGCGATGAAGCACAACGCTGTTGTCTGCAACATCGGTCACTTCGACAACGAAATCGATATGGCTTGGTTGAATGACAATTATGGCGAGTCTAAAGACATTATCAAACCACAAGTTGACAAGTACACTATCGAAGGCAAAGACATTATCGTTCTTGCTGAAGGTCGTCTTGTAAACCTTGGTTGCGCTACAGGTCACCCATCATTCGTGATGAGTAACTCATTCACCAACCAAACTCTTGCTCAATTAGAGTTGTGGACAAACAATGGTGCATACGAGAATAAAGTGTACGTTCTTCCAAAGAAATTGGATGAAAAAGTAGCTCACCTTCACCTTGCGAAAATTGGTGTTGAACTTGAAATTCTTACAGATGATCAAGCATCATACATCGGTGTTCCAGTTGATGGTCCATTCAAAAACGACGCATACCGCTATTGATGGTTGAGGTTTGAATTTTGATTTTTGATGTAAAAATACAAAGCCCCGAAAACTTCGTTTTCGGGGCTTTTTCGTGGTAGATGGTAGTAAGTGGTAGGTAGTTGGTAATTAGTAACCAGTATCCAGTAACCAGTAGTTATCTTTGATTTATGAAACCATTCTTATTGTTCCTCGCGCTTTGCGTTTCAGTGTTCAGCTATGCTCAGGAGAAAGTAACTTCGGGTACTGCTAGCTTTTATGCGAATAAATTCAATGGACGTAAAACAAGCTCGGGTGAAATATTCAGACAAGATAGTCTCACCGCGGCGCATAAAAATATTCCCTTCGGAACGTATGTGAAAGTGACGAACCTGAGCAACGACAGCGTTGTGATCGTGAAAGTGAATGATCGCCTTCCACAAAGTTCTAAACGCTCTATAGACCTTTCAATGGCCGCTGCGAAGCAACTCAACTTCGTACAAAAAGGATTGACGAAAGTGACTATTGAAATAATAGATAAAAAGCAACCGGTGAACCACTCTCCAATCGACTCCATTAGTTATTTACCAAACGATTTTCTTTATTACAAAGCATCAATTGATAGCATTTACGCCATACAGCATGATACCCTTGGCATTCTCAAAACAAGAGAAGTTCTCTTGGCAATGGACACCACGGTTGTCACACAAAACCTAGCAACCTATTATCAATACATGGGTGGTACATATTTTTCTTTGAATGATAAGAGAAGGTCCTTCGATCTTCGTCAGCAGGCCATTTTCTATTATTACAAATCCTACTACCACAGCAGTAAAAATGGCGACGTATTGCGTCCTCTAATGATGGCACTAGCAGAAAACAAAAGATGCGGTGAAGCCCGAAAAATCTACTCAGAGTATTTACGTTTCACCCCGCGAGAAAAGTGTGAAGAAGGTGATGCCGCATTCATGGGTAGACTTTGTTCAGATTAGTTGCTGGTTACTGATTACTAATTACTGGTTACTCTATTCATTCTCATTTGGTCCCTGAGCCTGTCGAATGGGTGGTCCCTGAGCCTGTCGAATGGGTGGTCCCTGAGCCTGTCGAATGGGTGGTCCCTGAGCTTGTCGAATGGGCTCATTCTGAAATGTGGAGGTCCACGGCTTGGACCGCCCTTCGACTACGTTACGAATTGACTCGCTAAACGCTCATCAATTCTTCACTACGCTCAGGGACCCTGTTAGCTCACGTAAGAAGGGGGATTTGGAAAATAGCTCCACCGGGTCCCCGAGCGTCGGGAGCGAAGCGACCAGAGTCGAGCGCCGTCTCGAGCCTGTCGAGAGAGGGAGGTCCCGACCGTGGACCACACATTTTAAGAATCAGAAACAGAATGAGAATCAGAATGAATAAAAAACTACCTCTCCACCCCTCTACCCCTCTACCCCTCTAACTCTAGCAAACTAGCACGTTAGCACACTAATCAAACGTTTTATCCGAACTCGCCACCATTTCATTTACATCACGCAATTCCTTATCTGTAAGATCTCGCCACTTGCCAACGGGTAGATCTAATTTGATATTCATGATGCGTATACGCTTCAGTTTGACAACATCATAGCCGAGGTATTCACACATCCTTCTAATTTGTCGATTGAGTCCTTGAGTAAGTATAATTCGAAAAGAAAACTTGCCTGTTTGTTCAACGAAACATTCTCTGGTTACAGTATCTAAAATCGGAATTCCACCACCCATTTTCTTGATGAAATCTGGCGTGATAGGACGATCAACTTCTACAAGATATTCCTTCTCGTGATTGTTTCGTGCACGTAGAATTTTATTTACAATATCACCATCGCTCGTAAGCAGAATAAGTCCTTCACTCGGTTTGTCGAGACGACCGATTGGGAAAATACGTTGAGGATATTTGATAAAATCAATGATGTTATTCTTCTCACGTTTCGTGTCCGTGGTGCAAACAATTCCGATTGGTTTATTGAATGCGATATAAACAGGCTTCTGATTTTCGTCGGTGATTAATTTACCATTCACACGCACTTCATCCCCCGGATTCACCTTCGTGCCCAATTCAGGCAACTTGCCGTTGATGGTCACACGTCCATCCTCAATGAGTTTGTCGGCCGCACGGCGCGAGCAAAAACCCATCTCACTCAAATATTTATTTATGCGAACAGCAGTATCCTCACTCATTGCGCAAAGATAACAGTAATGCGCTATGACTTCAATTGCCAATCAATGCCCAATACCCGAATTACATTTAGAATCCCTTAAAATAAAACGCATATTTGCGTCAAATTAAAGTAATCAATGAACTTTCATAATCTCGAGGCTACAAAACTCAACGGCGAAAAAATTCCTATGAGCAACTACGCTGGTAAAACCATCATTGTAGTTAACACAGCAAGCAAATGCGGTCTTACCCCACAATTTGAAGGCCTTGAGAATCTCTATAAAAAATACCAAGACAAAGGATTAGTCATACTTGGATTTCCTTGTAATCAATTCGCAGGTCAAGAGCCCGGAAACGCAAAAGAAATAGGTGAATTCTGCCAAGTCAATTATGGAGTTACTTTCCCCATGTTCGCCAAAGTAGATGTGAATGGAGATAATACAGATCCCATTTTCCAATACCTCAAATCCGAAAGACCAGGATTTTTTGGTAAAAAAATAAAATGGAACTTCACCAAATTCATAGTAGATAAAAACGGCAACGCAGTAAAACGTTTCTCTCCTACTACAAAGCCCGAGAAAATGGAATCTACTATTTTGAAAATGCTCTAAGCCGCTCAGCATTCGTTTCAGCTATTCAATATGAATAATAGATTGGGGGTTCCTATTTTACACTAATTTCCCGTCATCAATGTTGATCGAATACATAAAGCTTCAATTTAAACTCAACTTCCGAAAACTTAAAGATTCGGGATTCAATCCATGGGTACTGATAATCCTCATGATTGCAGGCTTTTCGGGACTCACGGTCCAACTATTCTCTCAAACAACTTACGCCGAACAAATCTATGTAGCCATCGCTATTTCATTCATCGGCAAACTTTCGGATGAAAAAAGAAATGAATTTTTTAAAATAAATTTTGGCGAGTCTAAATCCAAACTCATTCGCGTTGCAGAAAATTTAGTCCTCGCACTTCCAGTTCTCGTTGTGCTCCTTTTTAAATCACTTCTTTTCGGAGCCGCTTTCCTTATCGCGTTCTCCGTGCTACTTGCATTATTTCAATTCAAAACACAATTTTCATTCGCCATACCTACTCCATTTTCAAAAAAACCATTTGAATTCGCAATAGGATTTCGTAACTCATTTCCTCTTCTTATCGCCGCCTATGGCTTGATTCCAATCGCTGTTCAATTCTCTAATTTCAACTTCGGCATATTCGCTTTAGTAATCACCTTCGTCATTTCGATGGGGTACTACAACAAACCAGAAGATGAATATTATGTGTGGTCATCCAATCGAACGCCTTCGCAATTTCTTTTTGAAAAAATAAAAATAGCATTAGTCCATTCCAGCATTTTAATTGCTCCTCTCATTGCTGCGCTTATTTATTTATTTCCCGAAAACAGCATCGTTCTTTTCTTATCAATTCTTGTAGGTTGGGCCTTTCTTACTGCCACGGTATTGGCAAAATACACTTCCTTTCCTAATGAAATAAACGTTTCACAAGGAATGCTGATTGCGATTTGCATCACATTTCCTCCGCTATTACTTGCAGTCATTCCCTACCTATTCCAAACATCAAAAACACGCTTGAGCGCTATCCTAAAATGATTACGATTCAACATCTACATAAAAGTTTTGGAACAAAGCATGTTCTCAAAGACATTAATATCACTTTTGAAAAAGGAAAGGTGTATGGCATTGTGGGAGAAAATGGCGCAGGAAAAACAACGCTATTTCGATGCATTGCAGGCTTAGAAAATTATGAAGGAGAAATCACATCCGATCTCACGCCACTGAAAAATCACCTCGGACTGCTGCTCACCGATCCATTCTTTTTTTCAAAAATAACAGGACGCGAATATCTCCAACTACTTTGCAACAGCCGCCAAATCGAGGTGGCAGACATGGACAGTAAAAACCTATTCGAACTTCCGCTCAATCAATATGCTTCCACCTATTCTACAGGAATGAAAAAGAAGTTAGCGATAACAGCCATCCTTCTGCAAGGCAATTCCTATTTCATACTCGACGAGCCCTTCAATGGTGTGGACATTCAAAGCAATATGCTCATCACCGAAATCATACTCAAGCTCAAAGCACTTCAAAAAACAGTATTGATTTCATCGCACATCTTCTCCACTCTCAGCGACACCTGTGATGAAATACATCTATTAAAAGACGGACAATTCATCCAATCCGTAGCCCACGATCAATTCAACGAACTCGAGACACAGATGAAGGCCGTGAACATTGGCCAGAAACTCGATCACTTTAATTTGAAATAAAAAAATGAAAAACTTTCCCCTAGCAGTTCTTGCCATCTGTTTGACCATAACCGCATTTCTGCAAGCATGCGTAGGACAAAGCAATTCAAATGCTGCGGCATCTTCTAATGCCCAGAACAGTCTTCCAGTGTGCGATACAGTGTCATCATTGGGCGACAATTTGATGATTGTGTTTCAAGATAAAAAAAACAACTATTGGTTTGGCACCCAAAACGATGGCGTGTATCATGTCAATGGAAAAAACATTACACATATCACCACAGCCCACGGACTCAGCAGCAATACCATTCGGCAAATTCAGGAAGATGAATCGGGCAACATCTATTTCACCACCACACAAGGCATTCATAAGTTTGATGGAAAAACACTAACAAAACTTGAAGTAAATCAGCATAACTATTCTTCTTCGGAATGGCAACTCAATCCCACAGACCTTTGGTTTAGTGGAATTGATAATACACATTTGATCTATCGTTATGATGGAAAGTCATTGCATCCATTGAAAATTCCTAAAAATAAATTGGGCGAAATGCAAGCTGCCAAACTTGGAGATGCAAACTACAGTCCTTACGACATTTACAACATCCACAAAGATTCTCGGGGTCACATTTGGTTCGGAACAGCGCAGGTCGGCGCGTTTCGTTATGATGGCAGCAGCATCGCTTGGATCAGCGATGAGGATGCCATTGAAATGCACGAAGGTCCTTCCAACGGCGTGCGTTCATTTGTAGAAGACAAAGAAGGCGACTTTTGGTTGAGCAATACCCTAGCTCAATACCACGTCGATACCGACAACAGCACCGCCAGCGTACCCGATGAATTTGGCGCACGCGAAATCAAGTGCACAAAAGAAAAAGGCAACGCTATTCCAACAGTAAACCCCACAGGTCTGCTGGTCGATTACCTGGATGCCTTGAAAGACTCAGACGGTAATGTTTGGATCGTTAGTTACACTGACGGCGTTTACAAATACGATGGCAAAAAAACAAAACACTTCGAAATCCTCGAAGACGGCAAACAAATCAAGCTCTTCTCCATCTACCAAGATCACCAAAACCAACTCTGGCTCGGAACACATGAAAATGGAACATACAGATTTGATGGAAAGGCATTCATTAAATTCGTGCCTTAGAAATTTATTCAGAATAAAAAATGCGAACAGTCATCCAACGTGTCAGTCATTGCTCTCTGTTTATTGATGGAGCAGAATACAGTGCCATAAAAAATGGACTTCTCATTTTGCTTGGTATAGAAACAGAAGACACAACAGACGACGCCGATTGGTTGGTGAAAAAAATAGCACAGATGCGCATCTTCAGCGATGCAGATGGCAAAATGAATTTGGATATAAAAGAGATCAATGGCGAAGTAATGATCGTAAGTCAATTCACCTTGCATGCTTCTACCAAGAAAGGCAATCGCCCATCATTTATCAAAGCCGCACGACCAGAACAAGCCATTCCATTGTACGAATACTTTATTCAGCAAATGAATACAGAGCTCGGCAAACCCAGCGCCACCGGCTCATTCGGCGCCGACATGAAAATCACATTACTCAATGATGGACCTGTTACGATTGTGATGGATACAAAAGAGCGGGAATAAAACAATTTCATCCCCGCCCCAAAAAATTCGTACTCGAACTCAAAACTCTCTCACTACCAAACTACCACACTATCAAACTATCAATCCGTGATCCCTTTATAAATCAATCGCTCCACAAAAGGCGGTATCGGTAACAAGCCCAATCTCATTGCGGCTTTCACAGCTTCAGAATCAGATTTGATTTGAATTTTCGTCGGACTAGCTTCCCACACATTGATAAGATCTTCCATCTTCGGACGTATCGTTTTCGCAAAACAATCAGCTACTTTTTGATCGTCAATTTCTGGCGCCATGCCCGAATAATATTCAATCTTTTCGCATACTCTATTCGCCACAGCTTTATTGCGATCATGTTCCATGCGTTCATTCATAAGCAATAAAAATCTAACTGGGAAATTCAACATCAATGCGTTCAATAAATACATCATCGCATTCATTGCATTCGATTGATTCGGAGAAGTCACAAACATTGGATGAACATAGTGCGATTTCACAGTATCCAAAACAGTCCATCTATCAAGGTGTATGGCAGGTTTTAATAATTCACCTGTATATGTATCGTGCGCCAAATAGCATCGCTTTTCAATTAATACAAATTCTTTTTCCCGTAACTCTTTAATAGAACTCGACTTCACATTCATTCTATGACGAATTAAATAATGATCATCATTAGCTCTAAAAACAAATCCAGGAATTCCTAAAACTATATAGGCGATATTGCCCCATCTCAGAACATGCAGAAGGTCCTCTGGGTGATGAAATCCTCCTTCAGGTAACATCCCATACATCCTTACAGTAGTAAAATCTTCCGGAGAAATTCCAAGAACCGTATTTATTCTTTCCGATACAAATGAATTTGATGCAGTAGGAATATCGAATACTGAATGAAATTCATTCGAGCCTAAAAAGAGCCGATCCATGCCTTGTTTAACCTCTGAAATAGGCATTCCTGGGCGGTATTCCGCTTTGCAGTCGCTCAATAGCTGCATTGCTAATTCTGGATGAAATCCATCGTTTCGCTCGCGAACAGTTTCAATTTTATCCAAGATGTGATAAATCATTTCTCGGCCTTCAACACAATCCAACATACTTCCTTCTTCAGTGAGGTACAAAGCACTGAAAAGTGATTTCCAACTAGGATATTGCAACCGTTCACCTACACGAATAGAGTAGAGACGCTCGGTCATAATAATAATTTGTTAAGGTTATTTAGTCTAAAACATGAATTGATATTCAATCAACTCGTTTCAAAGAAAGTATTTTAATTCATCGAAATCAAATATTCACGAGACTATTTTACTTAATTCGATTTTTTCGCAATCAATGAATTAAATTATTGTGTATATACATAATTATCAAAATATCCAGGAATATTCTACCAATATTCTAGCTATTCCAATGATGGTGTTTTATTACAATTTATCAGTTTGAAGAATAAAATCAGAAAACAAGCAACCCTTTTTACTCAAATAAGTCTAAGTTATAGAGACACCAAACTTATTACATATAGCATTGACCGAGGTACTGCTGCCTCTCCCAAGGTGCAGGAAGCCGGTCAAGATTTCATGATTTCCTAAACAAATAGAAAAGGCTCCCATCTCGGGAGCCTTTTTTATTTAATACAAATTCCAAATCCCTCATCCCTATAAGAATGCCGGTCCCTGAGCCTGTCGAAGGGCCATTATCCATGCCCGAATGTCGGTCCCTGAGCCTGTCGAAGGGCCATCATCCATGCCCGAAGGTCGGTCCCTGAGCCTGTCGAAGGGCCATCATCCATGCGCGAATGTCGGTCCCTGAGCCTGTCGAAGGGCTAAGCTTTTACCAAGAAGTAATTCTTCTTCCCTCTTTGAAGCAAGATATAAGCGCCATTTATCAGACTAGAAGCGTTCGCCACATAATCTGCAGTTACTTTCTCTTTATTCACAGAAATACTGTTCTCCTGAAGCGCGCGACGTGCTTCGCCGTTGCTTGGTAAGAAGCCAGACTTCACAAGCACATCTACAATTCCCATTCCCTCTTCAATATCGGCCCGAGATAGCTCTCCTTGCGGCACGCCCTCAAATACATCCAAGAAATCGCTCTCTGATAATTTCAATAAATCTTCAGAAGTCGATTTGCCAAACAAGATTTCACTTGCCGCAATGGCAGTGGCCAAATCATCGGCACTGTGCACACGCGTAGTAATATCTTCTGCCAAGGCTTTTTGCAACAAGCGGCGCCCAGGATCCTGCGCGTGCTCTGCTTCCATCGCCTCAATTTCTTCTTGGGTCTTCAATGTAAAAATGCGGATGTAGTTGGCCACATCGGCATCACTCGCGTTGAGCCAGAACTGATAAAACTTGTATGGGCTGGTGCGCTTAGCATCCAACCAAATATTGCCACCTTCTGTTTTTCCAAACTTGGTTCCGTCTGCTTTTTTAATCAATGGTGTAGTCAACGCAAACGCTTCTCCACCATCCATGCGGCGGATCAACTCGGTCCCCGTGGTGATATTTCCCCATTGATCGCTACCACCCATCTGCAACATGACATTTTGGTTTTTCCACAAGTAGTAGAAATCATACCCTTGAATAAGCTGGTAGGTGAACTCCGTAAAGCTCATCCCCTCTCTGTCTTCGCCGCTAATACGGCTCTTGACAGAATCCTTTGCCATCATATAATTCACGGTAAGGCGCTTGCCCACATCGCGAATAAAATCAAGGAATCCAAAATTCTTAAACCAATCGTAGTTGTTTACAATGCGCGCGGAACGCTCGCCGCAATTGAAATCCAAGAACTTCTCCAATTGCTTGCGCTGGCAATCCAAATTGTGCTGAAGAATATCTTCGCTCAACAAATTGCGCTCAGCACTTTTACCCGAAGGGTCGCCTACCATTCCGGTAGCGCCGCCAATCAAGGCAATCGGCGTATGGCCACATTGCTGAAAATGCAACAACGTCATTACTTGCACAAGATTCCCAACACCAAGCGAATCTGCTGTTGGGTCAAATCCAATATAGCCCGCAGTATTGCCTTTCATCAGCAATTCTTCTGTACCAGGCATAGCGTCGTGCAGCATTCTGCGCCACTTCAGCTCTTCAATAAAATTTTTAGGTGCGTTCATGCCGCGAAAATACGGCGAATAGCAGCTTTCTAAAAAAGGTCTTTTAGGACTTCTAAACGAA
>CALRZB010000061.1:0-12255 GCA_943372555.1 Chryseobacterium gleum
CGATAAAACAGTTGGTGAAACTATTCGCCACAAAATGGACGTATCTTGCGCTCCATGCCGTCTTCCATTCAAGTATCAGTGTTGATGACTGTTTTCAACACGAAATTGTTTTACATCAAAAGAGCAATCGATTCTTTGATGTCTCAAGATTTTCAAGCGTTTGAACTTATCATTATCGATGATGGCAGCCTTGGCGTTAATTGCGAGGCTTTGATGCATTATGTCGAGAAGTATGAGGACAAGGTGACTTATATACGCCATAGCAACAGAGGACAAGGTGAATCGATTAACCGCTGGGTTTCGAGTAGTTCCGGAAAATTCATAACGATTTTGGACAGTGATGATGAATACAAGCCCAATCATTTGAGTTCTTGTCTTCGTGAAATTGTAAATTACGATTTGATCTGTTCCAATACAGAAACGATTGTAGACAGTGCCGATGACTATTATATTCCAGATAAAAACGATACCACCAAACTTATTCATCTCGACGAGGCCGTTTTGTTCGGCACGCTATTCGGACGAAGAGAGGTATTCGAAAAACTCAATTTCCGCTCTGGATTCGCAGCTGATGCGGCATTTTACGAGCAGGCGAAGTCACAATTTCGGGTGCAGAAAGTGAACCTTCGCACCTACGTGTACCACAGAAACATTCCCGGAAGTATTTGTGCGACAATCAAAAAGTCAAATTTGACCAACTCTTAAAAAATGGCCTTCGACCTTCGACGTTTTCCGCCCAACGAGGAGATTTTACTATCATGTCATATTACGGGAGTGCACGATGTGAATCGGCAGATGACCTTAGAAAATGACAGCTATGACCTTGTCCGCGAGTGGGCCGAATCGGTAGCTTCCGCCCAACTGAAGGGAGTCATTTTTCACAACAATTTTACAAAAGAAACGTGCGAGCGATTCGAAAATGAATTCATCTCATTCGTAGAAGTGTCTTACGATCCTCGATTCAATCCCAATGTTTTTCGATACTTCGTCTACAAAGACTTCTTGGAGCGCTATGCCGATCACTTCAAAGGTATATTCATCACTGATGTCAATGATGTTGTTCTTATTCAAAATCCATTCATACACCCTTATTTTCAAGAAAATCCATCGTCACTTTTTTGCGGCGATGAACCAAAAAATCTCAATGACGAATGGATGCAAGCGCACTCAACTCATCTGCGCAACAACATAGCAGATTATGCTGAGTATGAAGAAAAATTCAAGGACGAGACGCTACTAAACTGCGGGATCATTGGCGGCTCGGCGCCTTTGATGATTGATTTCATTCAACAATTGTGCACTATTCATGAGAAGGCCAACACGGACAACCTAACAGCTTTCACAGGCGATATGGGCGCGTTCAACTATTTGGTAAGAACACGATTCAACGATAATATTCATCATGGAGCTCCGGTGAACACTGTCTTTAAGTGCTACGAAAACGATCGCACGGACTGTTGGTTCAGACATAAATAAAGATCATTCACCGAATAAGATAAGCTTATTTAAGATAGGGTGCTAATGGATCTATACCTCCCCAAAGACCAATGGATTTGAAGGGTTGAAAACGGGCGAACATCTCCTCCTTGTACCAATCCAACTCCTTGGTTTTCCGAATTGCTTGCTGATGCTCTGGGCTAGCGTGGGCGAACTTTTTTAAGCACTCTAGATTCTCCCATATACTTATAGTGGCCATTTGTACGAGTGGAGCTTCTCCAATACCCTTTGTATAGATGAGTCCCTCGCAACCGCGCTTTATTGGCATTTGCGAAATAGGAACATAGCGCCAAAACTTCACCAATTTGCTGGTTCGAATTGTGGCACGTGTAATCACAGCAATAAGCGGATTCGTCTCATCTAAATCTGTGGAGGCCTGAAAGGGGTTGCCACCCGACCATAATCCTTTGGTATGAATTGGTTTCATGAAGATGGTCCACTGCTCACTCGACATCTTTTGGTAGCGCAAGTAGATGGGGGCCTCACTTAAAAAAGTGTGAGCATGCAATTCGCTCTCCCACACTCCAAGCATCGCATAAACTCCCCAGTCAGGAAATGGGCTGAAACCTAAATCTCTGCCGCTACCCATTAGTTTATAAAACGTCAAGCCTTTTGTTTTTCCCAAGTCTGCATGTGCAAACTGCATTTGCATGAACGCCCATGATTTTGATTTCAGGTCGGAGAACCTAAAAAGTGTTAGCGTAGTTATCGACCCCATCGTGGAGGTAAAGGTAGAAAGACAATCCAAGCCAACCATGAACCTATTCAATAATAAATGGTTATAACATGACAGCCTTATACCAACATAGTTAGTCACAAGCTATCTATTCTCCCATACTAAACGCGCTACACGTTATGCAAGTAAATAATCTCTTGGAAAAACTTTATCAAAAACTGCTATCTAAAAAGACAAAAGAAAAGAGCGAACGGGTCATTTTATGGATTGCGTTAGTGAGTTTTATAATTCACTTACTAGTAATTGGCTTGATACATTTTAATGTTATTACCATTAATGAGCCATCAAACTTATTGAAAAATCCTATCGCTGCAATCTATACTCCATTCTCTTTTATCCTGGTGTATGAGGTTTACTTGTTGATTTATTATTTACCAAAATCAACTTCCACTTATATCTCAAAGCAATATGAAATTATTGCGCTTATCATTATCAGACGCTTGTTCAAAGACCTTTCAGATTTATCTCTTACCTCTAATTGGTTTAACATTAATAATGATTTGCAGTTTACCTATGACTTAGTAGCATCGGTTTTATTATTCTATTTGATTTATTTATTCCATGTTCAACGAACAAGAGTATACAGAACTATAACAAGGAGCAAAAACCATTCTTCCAGCGTTTCAAAGTTTATAAATGCAAAAAAATGGATAGCCACAGCCCTAGTTCCTGTGCTGCTAATAACAGCGATATATTCATTCTTAAACTGGACTATTGGTATTTTTCAACCACTTGAAAGCAATGCTATTTCTTTCAAGAACATCAATAATATTTTCTTTGAACAGTTTTTCAATATTCTGATTATTGCTGACGTAATACTGTTGTTATTTTCATTTTTCCACACAGACGAGTTCCATAAAGTTATTCGAAATTCAGGGTTTCTTATTTCAACCATATTAATCCGAATATCGTTTTCTGTTAGCGGGATCATTAATAATGTACTTATTGTTTCGGCTATTCTGTTTGGACTGTCAATATTATTCTTGCATAATAAATTTGAAAAGAAGTTAGCCGAAGAAACTCAGGATAGTAATGAAATAGGGGAATGAGAAATAGGAGAAAACTTATGCAAGTTTTTCGTAAATTTGGGACTCGATGCTTCGAAGGAAGGTAATTGTTTCAAATCGCCACCTTCGACAAGCATGAAACCATTGGTAATAATTTTTAAAAATCAGAACACTGAATAGTAATTTTTAAGTTGATTTTACAATATGAAAAAAGATAAGATTATTCTAAAAACAGAAGATTTAGTTTATTTGGTTTTATCTGTTCTTGCTATCTTATTCATAGTCTTTGAGACAGCAGATTTGATTTATATTTTTTACAAAGAAGTAATTAGATTTTCATTTGCAAGCGAAAGACCATTGGGCCTTGCTGGCGTTCCAATATTCTTCAACATCTTGATTACTCTTGAAATATTAGAGACTTTTAAAAATCATCACAATACTATTTTGAGTAAAGTGAAAATTATATTATTGATTGCAATCACAGCAATTGTGAGAAAAATAATAACCCTAGATATCAAACATTCGGATTACGTGATGCTAATTGGTATTGCATTTTTGATAATAACTCTTTGTTTAGGTTATTATTTACTCTCGAAAAAAGAAAATGTTGAATAATCACCCAGAATATTTGTCCTTCACACAAAATCAAATGAAAAATATGTTTAAGAAAATTATCGCTCTCACTTTAGCATTTTTGATGTTTAGTACCAGCGTTTCTCCGTGCACAGGAATTACATTAAAGTCCAAGGATGGTGGATTTGTGGTTGCAAGAACAGTTGAATGGGCGCTCAACGATGCTCAACACAACAAGATTTTAGTTGTGCCACGCAACAAAAAATTTGTAGGTCAAACACCTCAGGGATATAACGGAAAAAAATGGAATGGTAAATATGGCTTTGTAACTCTTACAGCTTATGGCCAGCCATATGGCCCTGATGGTTTAAATGAGGAGGGTCTATATGTGGGAGTATATTATCTGCCTGATTTTGCTGAATACGCTGTTTACGATAGCACAAAAGCTGAGAATTCTATGAGTGTAGGTGATTTAATGCAATGGATGTTATCATCGTTTAAAACAGTAGATGAAGTCGTTACTAACCTAAAGAATGTTATTGTTGTAAATGTTGACAACAAAGAGTTTGGCGGGGCTGCACTTCCTTTTCATTTCAAAATTGTGGACCCAAGTGGTAAAAGCAAGATAATAGAAATAGTAAACAAAGGTGAAGTTAAAATTTATGATCCATACATTGGTGTTATAACAAATTCGCCAACGTACGACTGGCATTTAATCAATCAAAGAAATTATCTCAATCTATCAACAAGCCCTAATATTCCAATGAGGTTGGAGGAATATGACTTAAAACCATTAGGTGGAGGTTCTGGATTGATTGGTTTACCGGGAGATTTTACGCCACCATCAAGATTTGTAAGAGCCGCTGCTTTTACAGCTTCTTGCCGTCCTTTAGAAACATCAGTTGACGCAATTTTCGAATCATTTAGAATATTGGATAATTTCAATATCCCTCTAGGTGCTCAAGTGCCAGCAGAACATCTGCCAACAGACATAGTCAGCGCAACTCAAGTAACTTCTTCATCTGACTTAAAAAACAAAGTGTATTATTATCATACGATGTGGAACAGACAAGTTAGAAAAATTGACTTGAAAGCAATTGACTTTGTAACAGTGAAAGAACAAGTAATAAATGATGATGAATCAAAAACAAATGCAGTTAAAGATGTTACGCCAATATTGAATTAAGAAGATTGATTAACAGCCTAAAAGATAGAGTATGAGAAATTCAGTCATTTCCTATTTGTTTTTTATCTTCTTGAATTTATTTGTAATTCCTGGCTATGCTCAAACCACAAGTTTGAAACCGGGTTTTGATAGGGAAGAGTTTCTCGAACTGCTTAAAGTTTCTAGTAGGCAGGGCGATTCTTTATACAATCCCAATCTGCCTGCCCCAGAAAAATTCCAAAAAATTTACAGATCATCCGAAATGGGTTTGGGCAATAGGTGGGATTTATGGGTGAATAAAGATAATACAGCTTGCATCAGTATAAGAGGAACGACAACAAAGCAATTGAGCTGGCTTGACAATTTTTATGCTGCAATGGTGCCTGCCGCAGGATCATTAAAACTTAGCAATGACTTTTTATTCAACTACAATTTAAGTAACGACCATCGTTCCGCAGTTCACGCCGGCTGGCTAATTGCGACCGCATATCTTTCTCAAGATATTCTTCCTAAAATTGATTCGCTGTACAATTCAGGATACCGTAATTTTTACATTATGGGGCATAGTCAGGGAGGAGCAATTTCTTACCTATTGACAGCCCTTTTGCTACAACAACAGAAAACCGGTGGTATTCCTGGTGAAATAAAATTTAAGACCTATTGCAGCGCTGCTCCAAAACCAGGGAATCTTTATTTCGCTTATGATTTTGAAAACATGACTAAAGGTGGTTGGGCTCTTACTGTCACTAATGCAGCTGACTGGGTGCCGCAAGCGCCTTTTTCTATTCAAACTGCAGGAGATTTTGTTGAGCTAAGTCCTTTTGCTAATGCAAGAGAAGTCATAAGAAAGCAACCTTTTTTGAAAAGGATGGTAATGACAAAAGTTTATAACAGTTTGGATAAACCTACAGATAAAGCAAATAAGAAATTTCAAAAGTATCTAGGCAAAAACCTCGAAGTCTATATCCGAAAAGTATTGCCTGAATTTGAGTCTCCCGAATATGTAAACTCAAATAACTATGTGAGAACAGGACAGCAGATAGTTTTATATCCTAATGAGGAATATTTTAAAATTTTTCCTCAGGATAAAAGTAGTATTTGGATAAATCATGCCTTCGAACCGTATTTATTTCTTACAAGCTCTTATTGAGTGATCTTGGTTCATAACTGAGTGAAATGATGGAATAAAAAATTTCAAAAAAAGAGAGTGCAAAAGTGAAAGTTGTCATAATTTGCTTTGGACAGAAACGACTAAAATCGTAAATTGACAAAAATAACTTCGCCGCAGCTAACTGCGACAGCACAAGCACAGATTAAACTAATGGGTGTTTCTTACAACACGATCACAAATTCTGTCGACTTGATTCAGTGGGTTGCATTTGATGAACTATCAGTGACTTCCATTCCAACTACACTAGATGCCTATCTATTTGCATCGTCAGCGTTTGACCCATTCAATAGCAGTTACTATATAGCAGGCGTTTCAGGCCAAAGCACAGGGTTGTATTCATACGATACTGATACTGAAGAAAGCAATTTGAACACTGGTTCGTTGTACACCAACATCGCAGAATTCGATATGAGCAATAGCAAAATGTATAACCTCATCATGGAGTCTGAGGGATACATTAGCATCTACGAATTTGATTTAATTTCAAATGAAGACAGCTTGATCGGAACTATCTATGAACCTGGTGTTATAGGTATCGTTGCTGATGCCATCGGTTTTGATTCCAACAATGGAATTATCTATTATTGCGGTTATACTAATGATCCAGCATTAGCGCTTTATGCCATTCCTGTGAGAGAGGAGTCTTTTTCATTTACCAAAACCATACTCAATACCCCTGATGCTAACAACAGCATCACAAGTCTTAATTTCGATAATGTCAACGAGAAGCTATTCGCAACGAATGATACCTATGACGAGATTGGTTTATTCACTGGAAAAACCATTGTAGAAATCGACGTGAATAATGGAGATGTTAATACGCTAGTAGAGTTGACCGACTTTCCTTACTTTGTTGGTGGTTCCTCTCAATTCGATCAAAACACAGGCACCTTTCTTTTGGTGGGAATTAATACTAGCGATGTGGTTGAAATGATTGCATTCAATACCTACACAAACACCTATGTTTCTGGTTATGTACCTGGAGTTTCTGAAATCGTTTGCGACAATACATTGTTCGCTAGAAGCACCTATGCAGTTGCCGGCATTGAGAATGAACTATCATTCAACTTCAACATGTATCCAAATCCTGTTTCGGATATATTGAATATCGAATACACATCTAATGGACCAGTTCAAGTGCAAATATTCAACTCAGTGGGTGAACTAGTTTATGATAATAAGATCACCTCTGGTAGAATGAATTTTGACACGTCAAGCTTGTCTTCTGGACTGTACACCGTAAATCTAATCGAAGATAATCAATCAGCTTCTAGAACGATTGTGGTGGAGTAACAAGTGGGAATAGGGCAGGGGTAATGATATTCTAATTACCCATTGATATTCACGAAGTACATCCCAACCTTCCCTTTGTTTTTAGCCTCTATTTCTCCTCTAAACGTGCAAGAATACGCTGAGTTAATTCGCTCGTAGGTGGCTTGGCTGATATTAATCTGCCCTGCCTCTCCTGAAGATTCCATGCGAGAAGCAAGATTCACCGCATCGCCCCAAATATCATAGGCGAATTTTTTATGGCCTACAATTCCAGACACAACAGGCCCTGTATGGATACCTACGCGAATATCGAAAATTGGGCGCCCTGCAGCACTTCTAATTTGCTTTTGCGATTCCATATACTTGATAATGTCTACAGCAGCATTCACCATGTCGAGAGCATGGGAATCTTTTAATGCAGGCAAACCGCTTGCAGCCATATAGGCATCACCGATGGTTTTTATTTTCTCAATACCATGCTTATCCATTATTAAATCGAAGGCCGTAAAGATCTCATCAATCTCTTCCACCAATTGTTCTGGTGAAAGTTTTTCCGCGATTTGGGTGAATCCTTTGAAGTCGGTAAACATCACCGTTATATCAGGATAAAAACGAGCCTCCGCTTTTCCCTTCGTCTTAAGTTCCTGCGCTGTTTCATAAGGGAGAATGTTGAGCAAGAGTTCTTCACTTCGTTGCAATTCGACATTCAGTATGTTGTTTTTCTCCGCGAGTTCTATCGTGCGAGCAGCCACTTTAGCTTCCAATAAAACATTTTGCTGTTTAATGAGCTCCGCATTTTCTTCCGCCTGCTTCAAAGCTTCTTCTTGCGCTTTAATTCGCTCAATGGTCTCGTCCTGTAACTTCTGTTTCGTTTCGAGCGACTGCAATAGATACATAACTTCCTGAACCGTCTTTTCGAGAGTGACATCCAGGTCTGTAAAATCGATAGGCTTGGTGACAAAATCGAAAGCTCCATTGTTCATCGCCGAACGGATATTCTGCATGTCACCATATGCCGAAACCACTAAAGTACGCGTAGGCCTATCGAGTTTCGAAAGTTCCAATAACAAACTTAGCCCATCCATTTCGGGCATATTGATGTCTGTAACTATGATGCGAATGTCATCGTGCTCTTTGAGTTTCTCGAGCGCTAAACGTCCATTGCCCGCAAATTCAAGCACGAATTTTTCTTCGCGCACATGCTTGCGAAGACGCTGCTGGATGAGCTCTTTCATATCCGGCTCATCGTCTACAAATAATATTCGTTCAGCCATAATTTCTATTGTCCACTAAATATCTTTTCTTCCAATAATTGAAAGTTAACAGGCTTCTCAATGAAGTCGTCAGCACCGATTTCCTTTGCTTTGTTCATATTTAAGGCGTCGCCATAGGCCGAAACCATAAATACTTTCAAATGGGGAAGTTTCTCTTTCACAATCTTAAGCAGATCAAAACCAGTCATCCCAGGCATATTGATGTCACTCAAAATTAACACAATATCCGTAGGTTGTATTTGGCTGAGTAACTCAAGTGCTTCCTCGCCCGAATGTGCAAAAACTAAAGAGATTTTTCCAGATTTGATTTCTTTTCGGAATCGCTGAAGGAACATGTCCTTCACATCCAATTCATCATCAACAATAAGTAATTTCATAGCGGTTTAAATGGGTAATTGAATGGTAAATTCGGTGAAACTTCCTTCCTCTGATTGCACACTCATCTTGCCCTGATGCTCTTTAGTAATGATATCATAACTCAATGAAAGTCCTAATCCAGTGCCCTCTCCTGTAGGTTTGGTTGTAAAGAATGGTTCAAAAATTTTATCCTTAATCGCACTTGGAATTCCACTTCCATTATCACGAATATGGATGAAAATACTTCCTTCTTTTTTCTCTGTAGTCACGCGAACCTCGGGTTTATATTCTGGATCTGCCGATTTTTTCATTCGGTCGGCAACAGCATAAAAACCATTGTTTAAAAGATTAAGTATCACCCTGCTTAAATCTTGAGGAATAGCATTAATAAGTGGCAGATTCTCTTCGAAGTTTTTAGTTATTGTGCAATTGAAATCTCTGGATTGAGCTCTAATACCATGGAACGCTAGGTCGGTATATTCAGAAGACAATTGATTGATGTCTGTTGGGACTTTTGCACCTACAGTTCCTCGTGAATGCTGAAGCATGGTAGCAACAATCGAATCCGCTCGTTTACCATGATTCGTAATCTTTGTAAGATTACTTTTTAGGCTTTCCATGATTTCAATTTTCTCTTCAGCATCCGTAGTTTCTTCAAGTTCTTGAAGTAGTTCTACAGAAAGTGCGGAGAAATTATTGACGAAATTGAGCGGGTTCTTTATTTCATGAGCAATGCCCGCTGTCATCTGACCCAAGGAGGCCATTTTCTCAGAATGAATCAATTGCTCTTGTGCTGTTTTACGCTCTGCTTCTGCTAGTGCGAGCTCTTTCACCATTTTATTAAATGCCCTTCCCAATTCGCCTATTTCATCTTTGCCACTCGAACTTACTTGTTGTGTACGATCTCCTTCACCAACTTTTAGCGCAGCATCACGAAGCGCCAATACAGGAACTGTAATGTTTTTAGATAAAAGGAATCCGATAATAATTCCAATAAACAACACGAAGAAACAAACCATTAATGACGTGTTCCGGATGTCTTTTTTACTTTCCACAATTTGCTTAGTTCCCATACCAAGTATAATTTCACCGCTCATTGTGGGGGTTACAAAAGGTGCCACCTTAACTATCATCGTGTCGTTTGATGCCATATTTACTTTTGCGGGATAATCCTCGGGAACGGTTCTAAAAACAGCTTTGTCTTCAGGTGAATCGCCTGATTGCACAAAACTCACAAAAATCAATTCCTCATTCTTTGTAACAAAGTCCATTGCTGTTGTCACCCCTTCAAAATTCTGTTCTGTCAACGCAATTTTCACCCCCAAAGCCACTGTGTTCGACAGGTTTTGCACTTCGGTATTGTAATTCGTCAATAACACTTTTTGCTGTTGTTCTGGGAAATAGAATAAAACAAAGAATGCAAACATCAGCACCACGGTAAGCATGGTAAACCAGATCTTTGACTTGAGAGAGAGTTTCATATGCAGAAGTTATTAAAACGATTTCTTTCCGTCGATAGGAATAATTCTAGCGCCTTTCACTTGGTAACCGGCTTCAACAACTCCAATGGCGCCGGGATTTTGAGAAACATAATTTTCCACTTCACTAGCCGATCCAAAGAATACTGGAGCTTTTGCTTTACCTTGAAAAACAAGTGCAAGCCAAAATTTATTGAGTTGATCACCGCTCATCTTCATGACTTTGTTTGCTGTGGCACTTCCAACGGGTGTAGCTGATTTCATAAACGCAATGGAGATTTTAGGGCCATCATTCCAACGTTGCTTTTCTCCTTGAAATATGGATTTTAACTCTTTCATCGTAAGAGATGCAGGTGCACCTTTTTCATTTGCAATAACCATAATGGATGGCTCTTCCACTGCGGTGGTAGCGCTGAGCAATGAGATGATAGAAGCGATGAGTATAAGGCTAAGCCCTAGATGTTTGAATATTTTTTTCATGGTGGGGAGATTTTAGAATCCAATGGCAAATTGAAAATTAATGGCATTGGTATGGGTCATCGATGAATGATCCGACATGGACATAGATTCAGTGTAGTTGTATTCGAGTTTCAACACTGCCAAATAGTTGATTTCATAACGCAAACCAACCAAGGCGCCTCTATACATTTTGTTGGAAAAAAGTACTTCTTTCGAACTGAAATCCAAGAAATCAACACGCATGTATGGAACCACCTTGTATTTCGTGCGGTAGCCAGCATATATGTAAGCCGTTGGACTAACATTCGTTCCAGTAGAATCGTTTTGATTCATCACAACGGATGATTCCGCTAGCAACTCGAATTTACTTCCGAAGTATGAAACAGAACCACTGTACATGGATTGTTTTACATTTTGCTTGCTTACATTGCTAGAGTGATGAAGCACGGCTCCTTTTGGAATGTCGTCGTAATAATAGGTTACCCCAATTCTCAATCCGTCCTTCGGAGTGATATGAGCGCCGAGCATCACAGATTTCATTTTATTGAAATCGAGTGCATCTGTTGATGCTTCTCCATTTCCAATCAAGGCATCGTAACCAAAACGCAGTTTTCCAAGGTTTTGCCCTTGAAAACGCAAGCCTGTGGTGTGCAAAGGAACAACGCCCATTTCAAACATCATAGGACGAAAAATAGTCGGGAAAAAGACACGGCCATGATGGTAAGAGTCGTTCCAATAGTTAACAGGTGTATGGTGTTTACCAAATAAAATATTGTGATTGCCTTTGATGTTGTATTTCAAAATGATTCGCTCTATGCTCAAATCATATCGTGTGGGTGAGTTAGCCGAATATTTAAAAACAGTTTCACCTAAAAAAGAAATCCGGTCGGAGATTTCGGAGGTGATAAATAAATCTTGTTCGCCAAGGGTGAAATTCACTTGGTCGTTTTTGTAATTCGATCCGAAATCAACGAAACCACGAATTTGGGTGTCCTGAGCTTGAACTAGAAAACCGCAAAACAATAAAAAAGTCAATGGATAAAGTTTCATTGGTTCAATACCAACGAAGAACAGTTTTCTGAAAATACTAAAAATCTGATTGTGCATTTGACTGGGAGTTAGTACCTACAAAACTAAGGAAACTTCAACGACCAATGACATGTAATTTTTGTCTTCTTAGGTCATTTTGAATCCTTAGTTGAAATATTTCTTCTTTCATAGCATACTTGCTTCAAAGTCAAAGTGGATGCGTCTGAGAGCTTTTTT
>CALRZB010000062.1:0-12065 GCA_943372555.1 Chryseobacterium gleum
AGAATCAAAGAAAACACCATTCGCATTAGATGTACGAGTGATGAAATTTCTAAAATAGCCTCAGGAGAAACCGTAGTAAACACTACGGTTTTTTCACCTTTAGACCGTCTGATATTTTCCATATCGAAATGGAACTTAAAAGTTTTCGGAGCGGAGCTTAAAGGAGGTTCAACGCATATTTCAATCCCATCAGATTTGTTGGAAGATTGGAGTTCAAGTGCAGAATTCTCAGTTGAATGCAACATTGAAAACGGACATGAAAAAGGTCTGAAAATTCTTATCGAAGTAGACCTCCCTTGCGAACACAAGTAAAATAAAACAATGCTCCTCGACAGTTATGGCAGAGAAATAAACTATGTGCGATTGGCGGTTACCGACCGTTGCAATTTGCGTTGTGTTTATTGTATGCCTGCAGAAGGGTTGAATTGGATAAATAGAAAAGATCTTCTTAGTCTAGAGGAAACCACTCGTTTGCTTAACATTTTGGCCACTTTAGGAGTTAGAAAAGTTCGATTTACGGGAGGGGAACCATTTTTAAGAAAAGACTTCATGGATATTTTGAGAGCCACGGCCTCGTTAAATTCTTTTGAAACGATAACTCTCACGACTAATGGAACTCTCACACATCCACATATTAGCGAATTGAAGGCTCTAGGAGTCGCATCCGTGAACTTAAGTGCTGACACCTTCAATCATGAACGTTTCTTTAAAATGACCCGCCGCAATGACCTGGATGAGGTCATCAAAACTTTTCATGCTCTGCTTGATCATGGTATTAAAACCAAAATCAATGCGGTAGTCATGGAAAATAAAAATGAAGAAGACATTATCGAACTTTCAAAGCTTGCACAGCAATATCCCGTAGATATACGTTTTATAGAAGAAATGCCATTTAATGGTGACGGAAAAAGTCACGCGGCTAAATGGAATTTTATTGCCATTACAGATCATCTCAAGGCGCATTATCCCGAAATGCACCGTCTGCCATTTACAAAATCTGCAACATCATACGACTACCAAATACCAGGATTCTTGGGCAAAGTAGGCGTTATTGCCGCTTACTCTAGAACATTCTGTGGCACATGCAATAGAATTCGAATCACTCCGCAGGGAGATCTCAAAACTTGTCTTTATGACGATGCGTCAACACATCTAATTCCTTTGCTTCGCTCTACCCATAGCGATTCAAAAATAGCTGATATC
This sequence comes from Chryseobacterium gleum, assembly GCA_943372555.1. Taxonomy (GTDB): domain Bacteria; phylum Bacteroidota; class Bacteroidia; order Flavobacteriales_D; family Sanyastnellaceae; genus JAIXWP01. Next base: position 1,204 of record CALRZB010000062.1, read on the forward strand.
ATCCGTGAATCAATTGCAAAAAAACCTGTTGATGGACACGAAGCGGAAAGAATGCGCAATCCTGTTAATGAATCAATGGCTACAATAGGAGGTTAATATGATAAGTGTAAAAGAGGCTTTCGAAATTATCTGTAACCAACATATTGAAGGCAAATCAATGCGGGTTGGGTTAATGGATAGTATCGGAAAAAAATTAGCAGAAGATATTTTTGCTGATAGTGACCTACCTCCTTTTAATCGTGTAATGATGGATGGAATAGCCATTCGCTATGAGGAATTGGAATCCTACAATCGATTCAAAATTCAAGGTATACAAGCAGCAGGGAAATCGAATCAATTCGACTTAATAAGTGGGCATTGCATAGAGATAATGACAGGAGCTTTGCTGCCTCAGAGTTTCGATACTGTTATCCCATATGAGGATATCACCATCGAAACTGGTTTTGCTACAATTACAATTCCTCCAAAGAAGTTTCAAGCCAACGTTCATCTTCAAGCTACTGATTTCAAAAAAGGAGATACTCTAGTTTCAAAAGGAACATGCATTTCACCTGCTGAGATAGGAATACTTGCCAGTGTAGGTATATCTGAACCACTGATCGTCAGTATGCCTCGAATTGCCATCATTTCGACAGGAGATGAATTGGTAAATATCGAAAACCATCCCCTCAACTTTCAAATAAGAAAATCGAATGTCTATGCTATTCAAGCGGCATTAAAAAAAGAACTTTACCTGGATGCGCTGACGTTTCATGTCAGCGATCAATCAGATGAAATCAAATCCAAATTGCACGAAATTCTTCAATCTTTTGAGATCATCATTTTGAGCGGTGGAGTCTCAAAAGGGAAGTTCGATTTGATTCCTACTGTGCTGAAAGAACTAGGTGTGAATGAGCTATTTCATAGAATTAAACAAAAGCCAGGAAAACCCTTTTGGTTTGGAGCGAGTGCTTCAAATCTAGTTTTTGCGCTTCCTGGTAATCCAGTATCTACACTGGTTTGTTGTTATCGATATGTAATTCCTTTTCTTCAATCTCAATTGATGAATTTGAAACCGGAATTCGAAATGACAAGCATCGATTGTGACTATTTCAAAAAAGGAAATTTGACGTATTTCTTGCCTGTTAAAAAAACAGTCCAAGTGGCTAGTCCCTCAGATGGCAATGGCTCTGGAGATTTTGCTCATTTAGCAAATGTCGACGGTTGGATAGAGATACCAGAAGAAATTAACGAGATAAAAAAAGGAGACACCTTTCGATATCTCCCTTTTCGCTTTTAAGAAGTTTTATCTTCTTCCACCTGGATGCGGCGGCCGTCCTCCCGGTCCCGGTCTATCTCCTCCTGATCCGCCTCGTCTCTCCTTCAATTCATCCATAAGTTTTTTTCTAAACTCCTCCTCTATTCCAAGCAATTTTCCTGCTCGCTCCGCTCCCAAAATTGGCATTACATCTTTGATAAATTTCTCATCAAGTTCAGCTTCCTCTTTTCTTTTCTGGGTAATTAACGCTACTTTTTCCAAAAGCAATTTCTCATTTTTCGGATCTGCTTCGCATGCCTTATGAGACTGTCTAATTGACTTTTTGATTTCTTTTTTCTTATCATCAAACTCGTTGAAAACAGGCCAAAATTTTTCTGCCTCAGCAACAGTAAGATTTAATCTTTCGGTAATGAATGCTCTCTTCAAAGCTTCTACCCTTTCTTTTTGATCATTGTTCGGCTCATCCTTCTCCTGTGACATTGCAGGAATTGAGATGAGAACTGTGAATGCAATCATTAGTGCATTGATAATTTTCATGATGTTTTGTTTATTTAATTTCATAGCTATTCCCTCCTTCTTCTATAAGATATTTAAGAATTTCCTCTTCACTTAACTCATTTATTGTTGGATGTTCATTCTTCGTATTTGGTTTAACCTTTTTTTCTTGATGTGTGTTTTTTTGCATTTGTGTTGGCTGATAATCCAACGTTTTAGAGTCGACTGATTTTTGGGTCGTATCTTCAACTATAGCATTTATTTCTGATGAATAAAATTGCAGTAATTCATCCAAGGTCGCATCTTCAAAAACTGTTTCTTCATTCAAATCAACTTGTTCAAGTAGGTCTGCAAAACTTGGTTGTACAACCTCCTTTTCTTGTCCAATAAATTGCAATGCTAACACCGCAATCGCCGCTGCAGAGCCTGCAAAGAGCACTAATTTCCTCCAAGGAAAAATGGATACTACTTTTGCCGACTTTGTTTTCTCTAAAATATTTGCACTGCTTTTTTCGAAGTAACCTGAAGGAACATCAAATTCATTCGAAGATTCTGTCGCACCGATAGACGTCAAAATCGATTTCTTAGAATTTTCGAAATAGCCTTCTGGCACATTAAAATCACTCATGACAAATCTCCTTTATAAATGATGTGCGCTTCGATTTTAGTAACCGCATGATGATATGATGCTTTCAATGCTCCGACGCTTGTACCAGTGATTTCTGCAATCTCTTCATATTTCTTTTCTTCAAAATATTTCATAATAAAAACAGCCTTTTGCTTCTCTGGCAAAGCAGCCACAGCCGCATGAAGCCTTGCATGAATTTCATCTCCTGTGAACAATACATCCGCCATTAAAACTCCCGGCAAGACATTCTCTACATCTTCGATTGAAACTCCTGCAATTTTCTTTTTTTTATTTAAAAAAGTAATACTCTCGTTGTAGGCTATTCGAAAAAGCCAAGTAGAAATTTTGGATTCCCCTCTAAAGTTGTCAAGACCACGCCAAGCTTTTATAAAAGTGTTCTGAGTAATATCATCTGCGTCATCATGATCCAAAACCATACGACGGATGAAATAGTATACTTTCTTTTGATTCGCGTTAAGTATAGTCTCGAAAGCTTTGGTCTTGCTTTCGGGCTGGATTAGTAGGTTTAATATTTCTTTCTCGTCAATCAAATAGCACACATTTCGATATAATGACGAAATTAGATTCTAATGGTTTAATTACATCCTCAAATTCTTAGGCAATACCAACAAGCCCATGTTCATGTGAGAAAAAATAAGGCATGTATAAGTCTCTCGTCAAACCTCTCTTCTTTCTCTTTTCTCCGGAAAAAGCGCACTATTTGGCGATGGACTTACTTCATTTTTACTGCAAAATACCGGGAGTTCGAGGAATCATGAAGTCTCGTTTTTCTGTGAGCGATCCAAAATTATCTAAAGTCATTTGCGGTCTTAAGTTTCCTAATCCTGTTGGATTAGCAGCAGGATTCGATAAAGACGCCCGTTGGATAGATTCATTAGACGTATTGGGATTTGGCTCAATTGAAATAGGCACTGTAACACCACTTGCTCAACCAGGTAATGATAAACCTCGACTATTCCGATTGCCATCAGATGAGGCACTAATCAACCGCATGGGCTTTAACAATGGCGGAGCTAAAGAGGCTGCAATTCGCATTCGAAAGAGAAATAGCAAAATTATCATTGGTGGAAATATTGGGAAAAATAAAGTGACACCAAATGAAGAAGCCGTTAACGACTACATCATATGCTTCAATGATTTATTTGATGTTGTAGATTACTTTGTGGTCAATGTTAGTTCACCAAATACTCCTGGCCTGCGGGAATTGCAGGATAAAGCTCCGCTGCTTCACATCTTGAAAACACTTCAAGATTTGAACGCCAAGAAAAGTAATCCCAAGCCTATTTTTCTAAAAATAGCACCAGATCTAACAGATAGTCAACTCGACGATATTATCAGTATTATAAAGGAAAGTGGCACTGCAGGAGTTATAGCCACAAATACTACAATTGATCGAAGTGGATTAAAGACCCCTTCAAGTGAAGTCGAAACAATTGGCGCGGGCGGTTTGAGTGGTAAGCCCGTGAGAAAACGTTCTACGGAAGTTATTCGTTATTTGCATACCAATTCGAACGGTGCATTCCCAATCATCGGTGTTGGTGGTATTTTCACAGCAGAAGATGCCAAAGAAAAAATGGAAGCAGGAGCTTCACTTGTTCAAGTATATACAGGATTTATTTACGAAGGACCAAGTATAGCAGCCAATATCAACCGTGGCTTGATCTAATTACATCTCGTATTTATCTTTCCACCTCGATTTGAGCCATTCACGAACTTGATCTTCACGTTGGTTTTTTCCAGGATTATAGAAAACGCTGTTGCTCAACCCATCAGGTAAGAATTCTTGGAAGGCGAAATTGCCATCATACATATGGGAATACTGGTAGTTGGTGCCATAGCCCAAATCTTTCATCAACTTGGTTGGAGCATTTCGAAGATTAAGAGGAACAGGCAAATCTCCCGATCTTTTCACTTCAGCAATAGCATCATCTATCGCCATATAAGAGGCATTGGATTTAGCGGAAGTAGCCAAGAAAATAGCACATTGACTAAGTATTATGCGGCTTTCAGGCCAGCCTATATTTGTTACGGCTCTAAAGCACGCGTCTGCCATTAGCAGTGCGTTTGGATTAGCCAAGCCAATATCTTCGGATGCCAAAATCAACATTCTTCGAGCGATGAACTTTGGATCTTCTCCTCCTTCTACCATTCGCGCTAAATAATAAACAGCAGCTTGAGGATCGCTACCTCGTATTGACTTAATAAATGCAGAAATGACATCATAGTGCATCTCTCCATTTTTATCATAATTGACTAGGTTATTTTGGATGATATCCGAAACGCGATCATTCGTTATGGTGCGATCATCACTAGGCAATGAACTAACAACAAGTTCAAGGATATTGAGCAATTTGCGTGCATCTCCCCCGCTTAAGCGAAGCAGAGACTCATATTCCTTCACTTGAATATTGAGATGCTTTAATTCTTCATCTTTCTGAATTGAGGTGTCAACCAAAGAAATCAAATCATCCTTTTCCAAATGCTTTAGCACATAAACTTGGGATCTTGATAGCAATGCCGAAATCACTTCAAATGACGGATTCTCTGTGGTGGCGCCGATTAGCGTAATTGTTCCTCGCTCCACTGCACCAAGCAATGAATCTTGTTGACTCTTGCTAAATCGGTGTATCTCGTCTATGAAAAGAATAGCACCTTGGCTAAACATTCCCGATCCTCTAACACTATCAATGACTTCACGAACATCTTTTACTCCCGCATTAATTGCAGATAACTGATAGAATGGTCGCTTCAGAACTTGCGAAATAATAAGGGCTAATGTGGTTTTTCCAACACCAGGAGGTCCCCAAAAAATCATACTTGGGATAGTTCCACTTTCAATCACTTTGCGCAAAATGGCACCAGGACCAACAAGATGCTGTTGACCCACGTATTCGTCCAAATTTTTCGGACGCATTCTTTCTGCAAGAGGTGCACTCATTTTCTAATTGTCTTCGAGGTGCAATTTATGCATGAATCGATGAATGACAGGGGCAAGAAAAACTCCCATTACGGTTAAAAACGCAACACCACTGTAGAGTGAATATAAGGATGCAAATAGTTTTGCAGCATTGGAAGGCATTGGATTCACTGGCCCCATTCCCGTTAAAATCATAGACGCATTTAACAAGGCATCGATAAAATTCAAATGAGCTGTCATCATATAACCGCCGATTCCGAGAAGCAGAGAGAAAACCAAAATACCAACTGCATAAAGTGTGAACTTCACTTGCCGATTGATAAATCGCTTTCTTGATATAAGATCTTGAGACTTTTTTTCAAACATGTGTTAGTCTTCTAGTAAATCAGGTCTGCGCTCTTTGGTCTTTTGCAGAGCTTGTTCCATTCGCCACTCCTCTACTTTAGGGGTATTGCCGCTAATAAGAATGTCAGGAACCTTCCATCCATTGTAGTCAGCCGGTCGAGTATAAATCGGTGGTGCAAGAAGATTGTCTTGAAATGAATCAGTTAGAGCCGAAGTTTCGTCGCTCATTGCACCAGGTATTAAGCGAACAATAGAATCTACGAGCACTGCGGCAGCTAACTCGCCTCCACTCAAAACATAGTCACCAATAGAAATTTCACTCGTCACGAAATGATCGCGAATGCGCTGATCCACGCCTTTGTAATGCCCACAAAGAATCATAATGTTCTTGCGCAATGAAAGTGTGTTGCATGTTCTTTGATCCAATCTATTGCCATCTGGAGTCATATAGATAATCTCATCATATGTTCTTTCTGATTTGAGTTTATTAATCAAATCAGCAATAGGTTGAATGGTCATAACCATGCCCGCACCACCGCCAAATTGATAGTCGTCAACTTGTTTTTGCTTGTGCTCGCTATAGTCGCGAATATTATGAATATGAATTTCACAAATCTCTTTCTGCTGAGCCCTTTCAAGAATTGAATCAGCAAAAGGTCCATCGAGCAATCGCGGCAATATGGTTAGAATATCAATTCTCATATTAGTATGGTGGATGTTGAGGCCTGTTATTCAAAATGAGTTCTATTTTATTCATAATCTCATCAGAAAGCAAATGCAAATAGTCTTTGCTTTTCAGAGTTTGAATCAACTGATCTTCTTTACTTGCTCCAAGAATTACAGTGCTTACGTTTGGATTCTTCAAACACCAGCATATTCCAAGGTGTGGCATTGAAATTCCTATTTCTTCAGCAAGAGATTTTAGTGCCTTTACTTTGGAGTTATTTTCTTCTGTGAATGTTTTCTCGGCAAGCCAATTAAGTTCATCACGCATAAGGCGCGTATCATCTGGCTTTTGATCGATATACTTTCCAGTCAAATATCCTGATGCCAATGGAGACCAAATTGTTGTTCCAAGGCCAACGGTTTTATATATCTGACTGTACTCAACTTCCACTTTACGACGCGTCAACATGTTGTATTGTGGTTGTTCCATTGTTGGACCAATGAGATGATGTCTTTCCGCAAACATATGAGCTTCCATGATTTCTTGGGCGCTCCATTCACTCGTTCCCCAATACATTATTTTTCCTTGTGCAATAAGATTATGCATGGTCCAAACCGTTTCCTCAATTGGGGTTTCCTTATCTGGACGATGGCAAAAAAACAAATCTAAATAGTCAACTTTCAAACGTTTAAGAGCAGCCTCACAAGCCTCAACCAAATGCTTTCTATGAAGTCCTCTTTGCGTTGGAAGTTTTCCTCCCGCTCCAAAAAAGACTTTACTGCTCACTACATATGTATCACGATTCCATTGTTTTTTGGACAATATATTGCCCATTACTTCTTCGCTTCGTCCATTAGCGTATACCTCAGCATTATCGAAGAAGTTGACGCCTGCATCGTAAGCGATGTCCATCAATCGTTCGCTAATTCCGTTTTCAATTTGATTCCCGAATGTGATCCAAGATCCAAATGAGAGTTCGCTAAGTTGTAAACCAGACTTTCCTAATCTTCTATATTCCATGATGCAAATGAACGAATGAAACAGGTTATTCTAAATCAGAATTTTCCTTAACGTGAGTAATGTCTACCATTCCACCAATAAATCGAATCGGTTTCCCTTTTTCATTTTTAATAATATACCCTTTATCGAAGACGTAGGCATAGGATCCGTCCTTCTTTCTAAACATATATTCATCAGACCAAAGCTCTTTTCCTTGATCTACATATTGTTTCAATTTATCGTTTACCTGATCTGTAAAAGAGGGATGCAGTCGTTCAAGCCACCATTCATAGGTATTCTCAATTTCATCTTGATTGTATCCAAAAATTGAAGATAAACCTTCGTTCCACCACAACTCATCAGTTTCGAGATCCCAGTCCCAAACAGCGTCATTTGAAGCTTTTGAAATAATACTAAACCTCTTTTCACTTTCAATTAAAACACTCATTGCCCTATGCATTGCAGTGACATCTGTGCCTGTTAACCAATACGACAGTCCTTGAATGCTTGGATTTTCTTTGAAAACAATATTCCAAGCAATCATTTTTGTCAAGCCATCCTTCGTGGTTAATTCAGTATTGATATGGCGAAGCACTCCATTTTCCTTCCTAAGCAACTTATCCATTATCTGCTCTTTATGCCGTGGATTAGGAAATAAAAGAGAGAACGCATTTCCGTTTTGCAAAACTTCTGTTGCAGAATACCCAGACATCTCTTCGCATTGTTTATTCCAAAAACGGATAAGGCCCTTTTCATCAATTGAGCAAATCATTTGTGGCAGTTCATTAAGAAACTGATCCATAAAACCATTTTTCTCAAGCAATTGAACTTCTAATTCATGTTTGGGCGTTATTTCAACAAAACAAAGTAGAATATTCTTATTCAATTTACCCTCTATTATACCAGCGGTAAGCCTAAAGACCCCCGCCTTCTCTCCTATCGATACTTGCAGACTAATAGTATCCTGTGAACACGTATCCACAATATCCGACCAAAATAATCTTTTGTGAAGGTAGAAAGTGGTTAGTTCCAAATCATCGACGTGCTTCGGATTATGATTATTACCATATTGTGTTTGACAGCACTTTTTCAGAGCGCAATTAAGGAAAGTCAACCTACCATTAAAATCCGCGATGGCGTAATATGATGGTGATATATCAAGAGCAGCTCTGACTGCTTCAGGGATGTTATGGTCAGCCATGGAAAAGGTTTAGAATTTAAAGTTAGGAATATTAACAGTTGGCCCGACAGTTGTCACAAGAAAAAAACAAAACACTAAATTGGTCCCAAACTCTAGAAAAAAAATGATAGTCAGAGCAATCTACGCAGCATTAGCAGCGGTATTCATCTTTTGCGCAGCTTCCGCGACAGGACAAGAATCCTGCGACTACACTCCTTCTTCCAAAGTTCAAAAAATGCTTGATAACAGTAAGGATTCAAAAAAATATTCTCAAGAAGAACGCTTTGAATTTTTAGAAAAAGCAATTGAAGAGGAACCTGGCTGTCTTCCTGCACTTCAAAGACTCGGTGAATTACACTTTTTAAAAGCCAAAAGAACAGGTGCACCATTCACCTTTTCGCGTCAATACTATGAAAAGCTCATTGAGCTATGCCCAGAATATCATTCCGAACCTTATTACTTTCTTGGAGCCATATGTTATGCAGATAAAGAATATGATTTAGCTCTCACTTACTTTGAAAAGTTCCAACGCTTTCCTGATTCTGACCCAACCAAATTCGAAAAAGACTATCAAAAAAAGTATGATGAAGTAACCGAAGCTTTACCAAACATCAAGGCCTACAAAGAAATATATGGAGAAAACATCGCTTACAATCCAATTAAGGTAGTGGGAGTCTCCTCAAAAAATGACGACTACCTTCCTCTCATTTCTCCAGATGGTGAAATCATGTTTTACACACGCAAATACGAGAAACAAGCGAAAGGCGACTTCTCAGTTCGCATTGTTGAAGAATTTACATGGAGCCATAGACCTGATATAAACAGCGCCTTTGATGACGGTCAACCACTCCCTACACCTTTTAACTTAGGCGACAACATTGGAGGTTCTACAATTTCAATTGACAATAAAGAATTGATTATAGCCAAAAAGAATCCTCTACCTAAAAACCCAGAGAACTTTGATTTGTATAGCGCGAAGTATTCATTTGTTACCAATGAAAAAACCGGTGAAAAAGAATACGTTTGGTCTGAATTAGAAATACTGCCTGATCTAGTCAATTCAGAAGGATGGGAATCTCAGCCATCATTGAGTGGTGACGGTATGTTTTTGTTTTTTGCAGCTGCTCGAACAGAATGTATCAAGGATGCTAGTGGCAATTATTCCATCGACATCTTTGTTTCAAAACGTCAATCAGATGGAAGTTGGGGACAAGCCAAGCCGCTTCCAACCACTATTAATACCAAAGGAAAAGACAAGGCTCCTTATATGCACTCGGATAGTCGATCACTCTATTTCTCAAGTGATGGGCACGTGGGAGTTGGCGGGCTAGACATTTATTACTGCAAGATGAATGACGATGGATCATTTAGTGCACCCTCAAACATTGGATATCCTATTAATAGCGATAAGGATGAGATTGGCATTGTTGTATCGAGTGATGGTGAGGTTGCCTATTTCGGGGCAAAAGATTTGAATAATCAACGTGGATATGATGTGTATCAATTCAAAATGCCTGAGAAAGCAAAGCCCGAAAAAGTAATGATTTTGAAAGGCGATATAAAAACGGAAGATGGCACTCCGCCTCAAAATGCAACCGTTGAAGTAAAATATACCCAAAGCCAAACAACACAAAAAATCAAGGTAAATGAAGATGATGGCAGATACGCTGCTGTTGTTAAAGTGGATAAGAAAGAAGACATTGTTGTAAGTGTTCAAGGAGATAATGTGGCCTTCAATACTCGGGTCGTTATGCGCAAGGAAGATCTTAAACCTCCAGTAGTAGCGAAATTGAATATAGAGACGCAAATCAGCGAAGCTGGAAAGCCGTTTGTTATTAACGACATCTACTATTCTACTTCCAAGGCAGATATTGATCAAAAATCCTATTTAATTCTAGATGAATTTGCGCAGTATATGGTTGAACATCCAAGCATTGAGATTGAAATTAGAGGTCATACCGACAACGTAGGAAATGATGCAGCAAATCTTGCATTATCGACAGAACGCGCCTTTGAAGTTCTAAGATATATCACTTCAAAAGGAGTTGATGGGAAGCGCATCAGTTATAAAGGGTATGGTGAAACAAAACCAATTTCCACAAACGATACCGAAGAAGGACGGGCCCAAAATAGAAGGACTGAATTCCTCATAAAGAAGATGTAGTACTAATTCATTTTGTTGTTTCTTTGTGCTAAATAATCAATGATATTAAAATGAAAAAATATTTCTTTTTCATCGCAGCATCCATCATGATGGGTGGTTGCGATCATTCACATACAACGAATGCAACAGGTCAAGTAAACGGACATCCGATCTACGGTGAAACGTTTGATCCTGCAGGCAAAGTTGCT
>CALRZB010000063.1:0-11886 GCA_943372555.1 Chryseobacterium gleum
AGTTGGTTCTGCTTCAACCCGACTTATAGAAATTTATCAAAGAGAAGGTGAGTTTTATGCTGCAGAGCGAAAGCTTAATTCGCATAATCAGTTTTTTCAAATTGGTGTTGAGTATGGTTGGATTGGGCTTACTTTATTCTTGATTTTTCTTGTTCTCGCAGCGATAAAAAGTTTTCAAATAAAGAGTTTTATGTACCAAGGATTATTGGGTATGACTGTTTTTAATTTCTTATTTGAATCTTGCTTAGAAGTTCAGGCTGGCGTGGTATTTTTCTATTTCTTTTTGATGCTTTTTTCAAGTGTCGAACAAAATGAGAGTGAAAAGCATTGTATTTGAGTTCATTAACACATTTTAAACATGCGCCAAAAGTGGGGTCGAAAGCGTTACCTTTGCACCACTTTATTAGGATTATAGCATGTCACAAATAGAATTACTCCTGCCTAAAATGGGCGAAAGTGTGGCCGAAGCCACCATTATTAAGTGGGTTAAAAAAGAAGGTGAGGCTGTGAAAGCAGATGAGCCTATCATTGAAATCGCTACAGACAAGGTTGATAGCGAGGTTCCGTCACCAGAGGATGGTGTTTTACTCAAGTGTCTTGTAAAAGAAGGAGATGTTGTTCAAGTTGGACAGCCCATTGCTATTATTGGCACTGGAGCTTCTGCGTCTGCAGCGCCCGCTGCACAAGCGCCTGTTGCCGCTGCCGCTCCTGCGGTTGTAGCAGCTCCTGCTCACGTTGAGGCTGCAGCTATAGTTGATCCACTTGCAGTTGAAGTTTTGAAAAATGGACCAAGTGGGAAATTCTATTCTCCGCTGGTAAGAAATATCGCGAAAGAGGAAGGCGTGTCAATGACAGAGCTTGAATCGATTGCTGGTAGCGGCCAAGGTGGTCGTGTTACGAAAGAAGATGTGTTGGCTTTCATAGCTAACCGTGCGAAAGGTGGTTCTGCTCCAGTCGCTGCTGCGCCTGCTGCTGCAGCTGCTCCGGTTGCGTCTACTGCTCCGATTGCTCCAGCTGCTCATAAGCCTGCGATTTTTGTTGGTGCGAACGATGAAATCGTTGAGATGGATCGTATGCGCAAATTGATCGCTGACCACATGGTAATGAGCGTTCAAACTTCACCCCACGTTACAAGTTATGTCGAAGCTGATGTAACGAATATCGTGATGTGGCGTGAGAAAGTGAAAAAGACTTTCGAGCAAAAGCACAAAACAAAATTGACTTTCACTCCATTGTTTATCGAAGCTGTAGCCCGAGCTATTAAAGACTTCCCAGGAGTGAATGTTTCAATCGATGGAACAAAAATTATTTACAGACGTGATATTAATATTGGGATGGCTGCTGCGCTTCCAAGCGGTAATTTGATTGTTCCTGTTATCAGAAATGCAGATCAATTAAATCTCGTTGGATTGGCTAGTAAGGTTAATGACCTTGCTGACAGAGCTCGCGCTAATAAATTGAGCCCAGACGAAATCCAAGGTGGTACCTATACCTTGACTAACGTCGGAACGTTTGGCAACGTGATGGGTACGCCTATTATTAACCAACCACAAGTAGCAATTCTTGCTGTTGGTGCCATCAGGAAGAAACCGGCGGTAATTGAAACTCCTTATGGTGATACTTTGGGTATTCGTCACATGATGTTCCTTTCTCACAGCTATGATCACCGTGTTGTAGATGGTGCGCTAGGAGGAAGCTTCGTTCGCCGCGTTGCTGACTATTTAGAATCATTTGATTTGGATCGCGAGATATAAACTATTTCGCTTTTATTAGTATTTTAGACGGCTTAAAAACACACTTTTGCAAAACTGACCTTGATGAGAAGCTTATTATTCCTCTTGTTTTTAATACTCCCAGCACTAGCTAATAGCGCTGTAACGCACCCTCCAAAAGATAGAGGGAATTATAGCGCGCGTTTCCTTGAAGGAAACAAGTTGATGGAAGAAAAACTATGGTACGAAGCTATCAAACAGTGGAAAGCCATACTTGAGTCCGATCCGAATAACCCCAACGTCAATTATAAATTGGGTTATTGTTTACTTCAAACGGCAAATGCGAAGAAGGAAGCATTAGACTATTTGGAAGTGGCTGTTGCCAAAAAGATAAGTAAAAATTACGATGCTTTCGATCCAATGGAGCGCAAAGCCCCTGTTGATGCGTTATATTATCTTGGTGTAGCTCAACACTTGAATTATCAGCTTGACCCAGCAATTGAGAGCTTTGAAAAGATTAAGAAATCATTGAGTAAGAAGCATAGAATTTATGCTTTGGCGGAAAGAGGAATTGAACAATGCCGAGAGGCTAAAATTCAAATGGCAAATCCAAAGGCTTATGTCATTACGAATCTTGGACCTGTAGTCAATGGACCACAGAATGATTTTAGCCCTGTGTTGGCGTTAGACGAAAGCTCGCTGTTTTTCACTAGCCGTCGTATGCGTCCAGATTCAACAAATAGCAGAATCATTGATCCTGAAACGTCTGAATTCAAAGAAGACGTTTACGTTTCTTTCAAAGACATGGAGGGTCAATGGGGACCTGCCGAGATTCTAAACTTGAACTCTGATGAGAATGATGCAACAATTAGTGTTTCTCCAGATGGACAAACGTTGTTTATCTACCGAGATAGCTTGGGTGATGGGCGAATCTTGTATAGTAAATTAATTGGAGAGATATGGAGTGATCCAGCCAAGCTCGGTTCCGATATCAACTCACCATATTGGGAAACGCACGCAACAGTTTCGGCCGATGAATCGGTATTGTATTTTGTTTCTGATCGCCCAGGAGGGTGGGGAGGACGTGACATTTATCGCTGCGTTAAATTACCAAATGGAGAATGGAGTCGCGCATTAAATGCTGGCCCAACAATCAACACACGATACGATGAAGACTCTCCATTCTTAACTCCTGATGGAAAAGGAATGTACTTTGCGTCTCAAGGTCACAATAGTATCGGAGGTTTCGATTTGTTCTTTACCAAGCTAGGTCAAGATGGAGAATGGTCTACCCCTTCAGCAATGGGATATCCACTTAACTCAGTAGACGATGACGTTTTCTTCCAGCCAATGGCCGATGGTGAGCGCGCATTCTATTCTTCAGAAAGAGATGGTGGTTATGGTAAAAAAGATATCTATTTGATCAATCTTCCATCTGATGATAACAGCAGTAAGCTAGCTGTATTGAAAGGATTTATTATTGGTGAAGAAGGAAAAGATCTTCCAGATGATTTGAAAATCGTAGTAACCAATGATAAATCTGGCGAGGTATCAGAATACAAACCTAGAAAACGTGATGGTGGTTACTTGGCAATCTTGAATCCATGTACCAATTATCATGTAGATTATTATCAAGGAAAAGAAAAAATCAAACAAGATAAAATTGAAGTGCCATGCGAAAGCAACTTCTTGGAGCTTGAGCGTGAGGTATACTTGATTCCTGTTACTCTAGGAAAAACAACTACTCCGAAAGAGGAGACTCCTATCGTTGAAGTTCCTAAAGTGGAAGAACCTAAGAAAGAAGAACCGAAAGTAGAAGAGCCGAAGAAAGAAGAACCAAAAGCTTCTGAACCAAAAGATTTGGGATATGATGCAAACAACCCAATCAAAACTCAATTCATCGAATCATTAGGCTACGCTGAATTCTCTCGTTACTTCGTTTACGATTCAAAAGATTTTGGTGCTAAAGAAGTGAAGTTCCAACAATTTGTTGATGATGTCGAAAAGATTATCAAGAACAACGGAAAGATTACTATCAGCATCGAAGCAAGTGCTTCACGAGTGCCTTCATCAAAGTTCAAAAGCAATGAAGAGCTTTGCGCATGGAGAGGCCAGACAGCTCAAGACATGATTGCGAATGAACTTATTGCACGAGGATTTAAACGCGGAACAGACTTCGTATTTACTGATCCAATTAATTTGGTTCAAGGAAAGGTATATGAGAAGGATGCCGCAGCGAATAAAGCTATCTACGAGCAGTTCCAGTACATAAAGATTAAAATTGAAGGATAATATCCTGCACATATAAAAATGAGAAACCCTCGGAGACTCCCCTCCGAGGGTTTCTTTTGCTACCCTCCACCGAAATAATCGGTGTGCTACTCTGTTAAAGGTGAACGCACTTTATTTTCATTTATTTTTTACAAAGCCAACTTCGCATTAGGTTTGTAAATATTCCCAACAAAAAGTATGAAGCTGAATTTAAAAAATCCACTGGCATTTTTCGATCTTGAAACAACAGGAGTGGATGTGGCGAGAGACAGAATCGTTGAAATTGCTATTGTGAAAGTAATGCCAGACGGCAATGTTCATACTTATCCTGCTCTTCCAGGAAAGGAAAACAGAATTCTAGTGAATCCACAAATGCCGATTCCAATTGAATCATCAATGGTTCATGGAATTTATGATGCAGATGTGAAAGAAGCCCCCGTCTTCGATGAAGTAGCTCCGAAACTTTTCAAATTTTTGATGGATTGTGATCTGGGTGGTTTCAATTCCAACAAATTTGACATTCCTCTATTGGCAGAAGAATTTCTAAGAGCAGGTATTGACTTTACATTGGAAGGCCGAAATCTCATTGACGTTCAAATCATTTATCACATGATGGAACCTCGCAGCCTGAAAGCGGCATACAAGTTTTATTGTGATAAAAGTCTTGATGATGCGCATGAGGCTTTACCTGATGCGATGGCCACTTTCGAAGTGTTCACAGCCATGCTTGATAAATACGAGAACACCATTGTCACTGATAAGAAGGGTAATGAAATTACTCCTATTGTAAATGATATGGAAAAGATTCATGAGTTTACAGAGAGAAAAAAGAAAGTGGATCTCGCTGGCCAGATTGTGTATAATGATGCTGGCGAAATAGTATTCAATTTCGGAAAATATAAAGGACGACAGGTAAAGGAAATCTTTGAAGTCGATAAAGGTTATTATGGATGGATACTCAGCGCAGACTTTCCGCTTTACACCAAGAAAGTGCTTACTGATCTCAAGAATGGTACTCTTTGATGAACGGAAAAAGAATTGCGGTTCTAGTTTCGAATGACCTTGAGTTTGATCAAAGGGTGGCTAAAGTATGTTCAACGCTCGAACAACTCGGTTATCAAATTACTCTTGTGGGGCGCATGCTTCCAACGAGTAAGGCTTTCCAAAGGAATTATCAGATCAAAAGATTCAATTTGTTTTTTACTAAAGGCGCTTTTTTCTACGCCGCTTTGAATATTCGTTTGTTTTGGTATTTAATGTTCGCTAAAACAGACGTGATCTTGGCGAATGATTTAGACACGCTGTTGCCAGCTTTTCTCGTTGCAAAATTGCGCGGAAAGGAATTGGTTTATGATAGTCATGAATATTTTACAGAAGCGGAGGGCTTGACTGGTCGGGGTTTTCAGAAAAAAGTGTGGTTAAGTATTGAGCGGTTTATTTTCCCGAAATTAAAACGTGTCTATACAGTAAATGAAAGCATCGCAAGCATCTATCGTGATTTGTATAATGTGAAAGTAGATGTGGTTAGAAATATTCCAAGAATATCTCACTTAGAACCGAGTGATCGTTCGGTTTTGAATTTGCCAAAGGATAAGCAAATCGTTATTCTTCAAGGTGCCTATCTAGATCCGGACCGCGGTGCAAAGGAAGCATTGCAATCAATGGCTTTTTTGGAGAATGTTCTATTAGTCATTATTGGCAGCGGCAGAGAAATGCCATTATTAAAGCAACTTGCGAGTGCTCCTGAGTTTAGCACGAAGGTTATTATCCTAGATAGGATGCCAGCAGATAAATTAAGGCAATATACTCAAGTGGCTGATTTAGGATTGTCACTCGATAAACCTTTGCACTTGAATTATACCATGTCATTGCCTAACAAACTCTTCGATTATATTCACGCTGGAATTCCCGTTGTTGTCTCAGATTTGCCAGAGCTTCGACGAGTTATAAAAAGCTATAATGTTGGCTGGCTTGTGGCAGCAGTTGAGCCCCGCCAGATAGCTCAAACGATTCAATATGCGTTGCAGTCGGAAGAACTTAAAGAAAAGAGAGCAAACTGCATCAAGGCAGCGACAGAGTTGAATTGGGAAAATGAAGAAAAGGTGCTCAAGCGAATATTTTCTTTCTGAAAAATTTGAGAGGCACCCATAGGCAGTTCAGCAGAAATAGGGCAGTGGATAATCGTTTTCTTTTCATCTTCAACTCTTCGTTATAAAGAGACCATGTCACTTGCTTTGATAATCCAGCTGCTTCACAAATGGCAATCGTTTGATCTAGTTTGTAAGCACTAATTTTTTCTTCAAACCACTTCAAGTGCAAATCATAATCTCCGAAGATTTTATAATCTGTATTGAATAATGCATTTTGAAAAAGAGTTGTTCTGTAGAAACAGCCTTGTTGGTGTAGTGAATTTCTGAAGTAAAGTGCGGCGGAGAAGCTGCTGCAGTGCACTTCAGGAACCGCTTTATTCTGTATGTGAATATTTCGAATATGTCCAAATACCAACGACACATCTGAAGTGAAATGAGAAGCTACATGCTCTAATATTTCATCTGAAGCCAACTTGTCATCAGCGCCTAAGACATAAATAATGTTTCCTTCAGCTGCCTTGATTCCTTTGTTGACTGCATCATAAACGCCGTTATCTTTCTCTGAAATAATAAGCGAAATATTCGCTTCATTGGCTTTGAGAATAGCGGCAGTACCATCTGTTGATTTTCCATCAACGATAATAAGATCTTTGTGAGAATAGGTTTGGGAAACTACAGAATCAATCGCCGTTTGCAAGGTTTCCTCAGCGTTGAAGCAAGGAATAATGACGGTGAAATGATTGGGTCTATTCATTAATTGGCGAATGAGTGAACATCGCTTTCTATAACAGTTCCATTCTCAACAAGTAGTATCCGACTGCTAAACTTTTGCATTGTAGCATAATCATGCGATGCCATTAATACTGTTGTGCCGGATTTACTAATTGCTAAAAGTAAGTTGAGAATTTCGAGACTCGTTTGAGGGTCGAGATTACCAGTGGGCTCATCGGCAAGAATAAGATGAGGTGTATTTAGTAATGCTCGAGCGATTGCAATGCGCTGTTGCTCGCCTCCGCTCAATTGATGAGTCATGTTTCCACCCTTTCCATCAAGACCAACCAAATCAAGTACACTAGACATTCGGCTTTCCATTGCTTTATTATCATTCCAACCAGTAGCTCGCAATACGAATTCTAGATTGTCATTCACTGAGCGGTCTGTGAGCAATTCGAAATCCTGAAAAATGATTCCCAATTTTCTTCTTAGAAAAGGCACTTGCGAACGTTTGATGTTATGAAGGTCATATCCACAGCAGTGCCCCGTTCCTGAAGTTAGAGGTAAATCTGCATAAAGTGATTTAAGCAAGCTGCTCTTTCCTGATCCTGTGCGACCGATGAGATAAATGAATTCACCACTATGTACTTCCAGATTGACGTCTTTGAGTACTACGTTTTCACGTTGTTGGATTTGTGCATTCTCAAGTTTGATAACCACTTCAGGATTTGACATCGCTTTTCTAATTATGGCTACAAGTTACATTTTGAAAAAATAGAAATACTTCACTAATTCGAAGATTATCAACATCATCAGTTGAAGTAGAAGCGAAACGCGATAACATCTCTTTTTACTCCGTCGATATTGTTAGTATAATAGTCCTTGTCAGTTGATTTAATTAAGTTGGATAAGCCAAGACTATACGCTACTTCCATGCGCATAGCTGTGTTTTTAAGCGCGATTTTCTTCGAAATGGCAAAATCTATATTGAAGCCTACTTCATTGGTTTCAGGGTGGATACTATTGAACAGAGGTAACGGAAATATCGCTCTTGGTCCAATGCCTAGTGAGAATGGGTAAGACTTCTGAAAGTGATACATGACCATTACCGGCAATTCGATCGTTACAGGAAATACATAGCCCTCTTCTTTGTTTTGCTCTCCTGAATCATATTCAATATAAGTTTGAAGAAAGTTCACCTCAGATGCGATGCGAAACGAATATTCTGGCTTCCCGAACTCATAGAACAGGGCAGCACTCATTCCAATTGCTGATTTTGGTGTTGCAGTCAATACTTTATCTGAACCAGCAACGAATTGAGATACTTTATCCATTTTCAAATTTCCAAAAACAACTCCAGCAGAAAGACCAAATCCATCTGCAGAAGCTTGATTCGATTTAGTGGCAGTGCTATCTTGAGCATTAGAAATAAATGCGGCAATAACACAAATTGACAATAGAAGAATTTTTTTCATAATCAAAAAAAAAGCCGCCCCGCGATAGACGGGACGGCTTGCAATATCTGAAAAATATCTTTCTTATTTGAAAAGAGAATCGTCAAGTTTTACATTGATTTCATACGAATCAGTTAACATTTCAAAGGATTGACCGCCGGCAGTTTGTGTTATTTTACCAGGAATCTTAATGCCTCCGAACTCTTTGTAGTCTGCAAAGATTGTCTCTGTTGTAATGGTTTGCCCATCAACAGTTGATGTTCCTACAGATTTTAATTTTAAGCCAGTAGCCACATTATAATAATCACTAGCCACATCGCCATTTGGCTCTTTGATTTCAATTACATAGACGTCTTGTCCATCTATTACATCAACGCCTTTCAACTCAGCAGTCATGCCGTAGTCTGCATAATGTAGCTCAATCATGAGGTCGATTTGTTGTTTTGAATCCTTCAACTCAGCTTCTGTCATATCAACTTTTTGACCCATTTGTGATTGGTACCCCGTCTTGCCATCATATACTTGTTTCATAACTTCCATTTCGCCCATTTTAACAGACATCATCAATTTAGAATTGTCTTTCATTCTGGTCGACATGTCAAGTCCCATTCCTTGCATCATGAACTTTCCTTTTTGGTCAAAAGACTTCACAGCAGCCAATTTCTCTTTGCCGCCAATTGCTTTAATGTAGCCTTCTAGAACCGAAGTAGTTGTTACACCCGCAGGAGCTGGCTTCATTTCAGAAAATGGAGTTCCATCAGGATTGTAAACGTCCACTTTGCCTGAAGCAGCAAACATCTTTAATGTGCCGATGATTTCTTTGTTTCCAACTACTGTGATGTAGGCGTTACTTGGTTTGATCAATCGTTTAGCCATTGCTTGAACGTCTGCAGCTGTTACAGCATTTAACTTTTGCAAGTATGTTTCATAATAGTCTTTTGGAAGACCATATTTCTCAATGTTGAATGCAAAATTTGCGATTGTTTGTGGACGCTCTAATGAACGTGCAAAACTTCCTGTCATGATGTTCTTGATTGTTTGAAGAGTGCTATCAGCGATAGGTTCATTCACAAGGCGATCCATTTCGAAAAGAAATTGAACGATAGAACTATCAGTAACCTCATTTCTAACGCTAGCACCAGCACTGAAATAACCAACGAATTCATCGCTACTAATTTCAGAATATGCACCATATGTGTATGCCTTGTCTTCACGAAGGTTTTGCATCAAACGAGCTTGGAAACCGCTTCCACCGAGTACGTTGTTCAATACGTTTGCAACGATATTGTCTTGTGTACCTGGCTTCAAATCGATAGGATAAGTAATATCTATTACAGATTGAACCGCTCCTGTAAGTGGAACAAAAGCCACTTGATTTCCTGTTGGCGCTTGTGGAGTTTTGAATTTTGCGTTTGTAACATTCGCACGCTGCCAAGAACCAAAATATTTGTTCGCTTGAATTTTCGCTTGTTCAGGTGTGATATCACCAACGATAACAAGATATGCCACATTTGGACGGTAGTACTTCTTGTAATAAGCTTCAAGATCTGCACGTGTAATCTTCTCTACAGTAGCCTCTGATTGGAATTCTCCATAAGGATGGTCTGCACCATACTTTAGGATGTTTCCAATTTTACCGCTAATAGAATTTGGATCTGTTTTTTCACTTACCAAGCCAGACTTAGTTTGAACAATAACCTTGTCCAATTCTTCTTGAGGGAATGTTGGGTTCAACAAAACATCAGACATTAAACTCAAGAATTCTTCGCTATGTTTTGTCAAACAGTTACCAAAGATATTCTTAGCAGAAGTTGAGAATGAAGCTCCAAGAAAATCAACTTGCTCATCAATCTGAGCTTTTGATTTTGATTTTGTGCCTGCGCTCATTAAGTCACCGGCCATAGAGACATAACCCGCTTTTTCTCCTTCGAAAATTGGATCAGTATCCAAATTTATTGAATAAGATACGCGAGGTAATTTGTGGTTTTCTACTACAATAACTTTAAGGCCGTTTTCAAGTTCGAATAATTGGTATTGACCAATTTGAATTTTAGGCGCAGGACCTGCCGCAGGAACAATCGAGCGGTCGACCTGAATTTCTTTTCCTTTGCAACCTGCTGCGATAATTACAACTGCAGTCAGGAGGGTATATATAATGCGTTTCATTTCTTTTTTCCTTTTTGAAGTTGAATATTATTCTGCGTTAGCATCTGCTGGTTTTTGCAAGAAATAAACTACAACTCTATTGTCTTTGTTGTAATATTTCTTTGCAGCGTTTTGAATGTCTTCGCGAGTTACAGCAAGGTATTTTTTAATCTCTGTGTTGATCAAATTTGCATCACCATAATACATGTGATAGTTGGCAAGGCTTTCGGCGATACCAGCCACAGTAGAGTTGGCTTGAATAAAATCAGATTCAACCTGGTTGCGAAGTTTTTGGAATTCTTTCTCGGAAATTAACTCCGTTTTTACACGCTCAAATTCAGCGTTCATTGCGTCTTCAACTTGTGCAGGTTCAACTCCCATATTTGCAAGGCTGTATGCCATGGTCAATCCTGGATCTTCCACCTCATAGGTAAATGCACCGCTGAAAAGGGCAACTTGTTTTTCTTCTACCAATGAACGATTAAGACGTGAACTTTCACCTTGTGCAAGCACTTGATTGAGCATATCTACCGCGTAAAATTCAGGAGTTCCTTGAGCTGGGATGTGGTATGCTTGAACAATCATTGGAAGTTGGTCATTGCCCCAAACTGTATCGCGAGCCTCACCTTTGTTGATTGGCTCTTGCATTGTTGGACGAGGAATCGCCATTGTTCCTTTTGGAATACTTGCGAAATATTTATTGATCAAAGCTTTTGCTTGTTCAATATTCATATCACCAGCAATTGAAAGAACTGCGTTGTTTGGAACGTAGAACGTTTTGTAGAAATTGATGAAGTCTTGCTCTTGTGCTGCATTCAAATCTTCCATGCTTCCAATAGGAGCCCAGCTATATGGGTGAACATCAAAAGCAAGGTCAAGTGTTGCACCAAACAAATTGCCATAAGGCTGATTGTCGATACGTTGGCGCTTTTCTTCTTTTACAACCTCACGTTGAGTTTCAATTCCTTGAATTTCAACTTTGGCATGAAGCATACGCTCGCTTTCTAACCAAAGACCCAATTCCAATTGATTGCTAGGAAGCAATTCATAGTAGAAAGTACGATCTTGCGATGTGTTGGCATTTAGTCCACCACCTGCATCTTCTACATATTTAGAATATTGGCCACGACCGATGTTCTCTGATCCTTCAAACAAAAGATGCTCAAAGAAGTGAGCCATCCCTGTGCGTCCTGTAGTTTCATTTTTCGAGCCTACGTGGTACATAACGGTAACAGCAACAATTGGTGTGCTGTGATCTTCGTGAAGAATCACGTGAAGTCCGTTTTTCAAATCAAACTCTTGAAATTTGATTTCCTGTGCTTTTGCAGCCGACCCGAAGAGGAGCGCCGCCAAGAGCATCAGTTTTCCTGTTTTTTTCATGTATTTTTCTATTGAAATTTTGGCAAGCGAATGTAAGAACTGTTCGTCATTTGAGGTGCATTGCTGATATAAATGGTTGAAACTCCGTGTCGAACGGTTTCTTTGGTTGGTTTTACCCAT
>CALRZB010000064.1:0-11870 GCA_943372555.1 Chryseobacterium gleum
AAAGAATTTTATAAAAACCATGATCACGTTTACGTTGATTTTACTTTTTATAAAAGCTGCATTCTTGCTTTATTCTCAAGGAAATGATGCGGAATGGGTGAAGTCTGTCAAAAAATTCTTAGCAATGTCGAAATTGGAGAGTATGTCGATTGGTGGAATTGGCGCTTGGATTTTATACTCCAAACGCGATGATTTGCTCAAGTTTATTTACAATCCCATTGTATTGATTATTGCGTTAATAGGCATTCCCGCGCTTATTTACATCACACCATTGAGTCTTCAAAATGTAGTGTATCTGGCCTACAGCGTTTGTTCGGTAATTATCATTTTGAATTTTGCAGGAAATGCGAAATTGAAAAATGTTCTGGAGAATAGGGTATTAGATTTCCTTGGAAAAATTTCATTCGGAATCTATATGTATCACATGCTGGTGGTAACGTTTGTGCTCAATTTTAGCAGAGACTATCTGAAGCTAGGTTATTTCCCCGAAGGCGCATTACGACGAGAAGTTACCCTTAATGAAAATATTCTGATTTATACGCTCGTAATTGGGTTGACCATATTACTAGCCTCTTTGAGTTATCTTTACTTTGAAAAGAGATTCATCAAAATGAAATGGAAGGTAACAAAAGTGGTCAGTGGAGATCACGCTAAGTAAGGCAAGTAATGTTTAGATGGTTCGTTATCATATCAATCATGCTGAGTATTTTCATCAGCTCGTACGTGTTCTTCCGCGTGCCATTTGAAGCGTATTTCGGATATCTCGTTTTTGCACTTTTCTTTCCAGTTTTCTTTGCTAAGTACGGAGTACCCAGAGCACCTGTTTTAATTTTCCTTCCTTTATTGATAAGTGGAGTGCTTTATGTGTCGATAGGATTGAACACAAGTGCCCAGTTTTATAAGGTGTTTATTGGGTTTTTCGCGTCAGTTCTATTTTACCATTATGTAGTTGAACTTTTCCTCTTTGATCTTAAAGCATTGTTTAGGATCTATATGAGGGTAAGTTTGATTGTTGCTTTTATAGGACTTTTTCAGCTTGTATCCTATTGGGTAGGATTTGGTCCAGGATACAATTATAGATGGATATTCAACAAATGGGGATATATACCCGGAGGCCTTGGAATTCGTATTAACTCTGTTTTTGGAGAGCCTGCTTATTTTGCCGCAACCATTTCACCAGCGTTTTTTGTAAGCATTTATAATTTTACAGTCGCAAAGCCCATTTTCATAACCAGACTTCAAAGTGTGGCCATCGTAGTTGCATACGTATTGACCTTCTCGAGCCTAGGGATTTTAGGGATTTTCATGACAACTTTATTACTTCTTATCAACCTAGGCTTCTTCAAATATGCGATTGTCTTTATTCCTCTCTCTATATTTATTTTCACGTATTCATATGATAACGTTGGAGAGTTTAAAGAGCGATATGATGGAACTATTGAAGTGTTCTCAACCGCCAACTATAAGAGTTATGATATCAATGGTAGTAGTTTCGTATTGTATAACAATTATCACGTCGCACTTGAAAATTTCAAAAGAAATCCTCTTTTTGGAACTGGGCTAGGCTCGCATCCAGTTGCATTCGATAAATACAGTTTTACACTGCTTGAAGGCGCTGTTGATATCGACTTCAATAAAATGGATGCAAATTCCATGTTCTTGAGGCTTATGTCTGAGACAGGGATTTACGGATTATTTATGATGTTGTTTTTGCTTTTTAAGTGCTGGGTATTTAAGCAAAGAACAGACGACGAAGAGATGTGGGTAATGTCAAATGGAATTGCCATTTTGTTTCTTCTTTACCTTATTAGGCAAGGACACTATTTTTTGAACGGTTTTCCATTCTTTCTATGGATGTATTACTACATTTATGCAGAGCATAAGAAAATACGGGATGCTATGACAGCAACCGCGCCAACAGTTTTTGGGCCGAAGTCCATCGCCATAAATCCCACTTCCCTAGAGCAAAATAAATAGCCCCCTTATTCCAGTCAACTTCAAAGTTTCTTCTGTAAATAATATAGGGATTAG
Source organism: Chryseobacterium gleum (assembly GCA_943372555.1). Taxonomy (GTDB): domain Bacteria; phylum Bacteroidota; class Bacteroidia; order Flavobacteriales_D; family Sanyastnellaceae; genus JAIXWP01. The sequence continues at coordinate 2,032 of CALRZB010000064.1, forward strand.
AAGTTGAAGTGAATGTGCCAGGTACAGTCGTAAAATGCATTTTATAATTTTCCTTGATGATTTTGGCGCAACTTGAATTTACAGATGTCAAGGTGTTGTTCGGTGATGCAATCGTGATAATCTTAGCGCCCATTTGAAGTTCGATTCTTTTCTGGGCATCAATGATCTCATAGTGCAAATCATTTTCAGACATTGTAGTGTTTAATGTATGACTTGCACTGTGCGCTCCAATTACGTGTCCTGTATCAACCAATTTTCTTAAGTCGCTCCAAGACATTGCCGTGATGTCTTCTATTTCATGATCAACTTCTTTGTTGATTATTGGACGAATCTTGGATTGATAATACTCAGCTTGAGAAGGACTTTCAATGAAGTCTGGTATGACGAAATAGGTTGCGGATTTATCATTTTCAGCAAGCCACATTGCCGTGTGATAATTATTCATTAGTCCATCGTCAAAACTCAAAGTGTAATATGGTCCATCAACATAATTTCCTAAAAAAAAAGTTGACATGTCATTTGCTGGAAGGTATTTATATGATTTGTCTAGCTCTCTTATTAGAGATATAAAATCATTCATCCTATCAAATGGAGTTGAATGCATGCAAATCACTAGCAACTCATTTGGCGCATGATGTGAGCCGAAAATCTTCTCAGCATGCCCTAAAAGGGATTTTATTTTTTGCGTAAAGTTCATTTTTACCAAGTGTCAATATCACCACGTTCAATATGCCATTCATGCCATGACGTGTCTATTTTTCCTTCCTTCGCTTTGGCTATGAAATATATTTTTCGGTCAATTTTCCTGAATCCTCTATGCAAGATTGGTTCGACACCAGCAGAGTTGTCCTCATTAATGGCGTAGCTCATAAATGTGGCATTGCAATTTTTGCGTAGGGCCTTTTCAAATTCTTTCCAAGCTTTAATTCTGAAATTAGTATCCGTTGTGGTGAACACTGCTCGTCCAATAACAATTTCTTGAATTATTTTTTTACGAATCTGAACCTTAAACTCGAATAGCGCTTGATGTGAATTGTCTTCGAATAAAAAACGGAAATGAGGTTCATTTTGATAATCAAATCGGTATTCGTCCATTCCGATACTTTGCTCAACCATAACGGATGAGTTTTGCGGAAAAATATCCATTGGCACACGCTTGAATCGACCACTTTTTGTGAGTTGATCAGTGGCATTTGAAATGAGCGAAAGCACTGGATTTAAAGGCTTAATATACCATTGAAGGTCGAAAGGATTTTCCCAATTTTTGCGTATGAATGAATTGTAGGAGGCCTCAACGGGAAATCCAATAAGCAAATCAAATTGAATATTGTTTTCTGGTTGATGAATGTAATCAAGCATTTTGGCAAACAAACCCTTCCCACGGAAATCTGGGTGTACCAATGAGTTTCCGCTCTGCAGAGCATGAATAGTCTTATTATATTGACGCAATGGCCAATAGAAAAAGGATTGAAATCCACCAACTTGGTTACCATCTACTGTCACAATCCGAATGCTGCGCCCTTGCTGATACGGCGCTTCGTAGAATTTCAAGAATAACTTCTCAAATTCATTGAAGTCAACTCCATACTCAGCCACAAAAAGTGAAATGACCTGAGGCCTCATCCAATCTTCGTATAATTTAATTTCCATATTTGCCCAAGTTGTAGAACTTTGCGAATATGAAAAGAATGTTGGTATTATACCGCGAGTTGGCAGGTTATTTCGTTAACAATATGAATAATCTTGCCGAAAATCACGATGTGTCGATTGATATAGTTGCCTATGCGGTACAGTCTGACGCTCCTTTTCAATTCTCCTTTCACCCAAACATTAGAGTTTTCAAACGAAATGAAACGACAGATAATCAGATCAATGAGTGGGTTTTAACTGGTCAATACGATTTGATTTTTTGCGGGGGATGGAGTGATAAGGGCTATTTGGCTGCTATTTCTCAAAAGGGAAATACGCCTGCAATGCTAGGATTTGACAAGCAATGGCTAGGGACAATAAAGGATCGCTTGGCCACTCTATATCTGCGCTTCAAAGTAAAATCACTTTTCGATTACGCATTTGTTCCTGGTAGCGAACAAGCCACATTTGCCCAAAATATGGGATTTGCCGACTACGCTATTTTTCAGGGTGCTTACACATGCGAGACGAAAAGATTCGACCAAATTTTTCAATGGCGTCAAAGTCATATTTCAACGATTAAAAAACAAGTGTTCTTCGCAGGGCGATATGTCATGGAAAAAGACATCGAACTGCTTTGGAGCGTTGCTGCCAAATTACTCAATGAGCAGCCCGAATGGGAATTTCATTTCATCGGAAAAGGACCTTTATGGGAAAAGCGTCTTATCCACCCGAGAGTTATTCATCACGGGTTTCTAGATGGAATTCAACTAGAGACCACTATTCGCACGGGTGCGATTTTCGTACTCCCGAGCATCTATGAGCCTTGGGGTGTTGTAGTCAATGAGTTTGCCGCTGTTGGTTATCCGTTGGTGCTTTCGGATAAGGTTGGTGCACGCACAGGACTGAAGGGAAATAAAAACGCCATCATATTTCCTGCGGCCAACGCTGTTGCTTTGCACTTTGCCCTTCAAGAGATGATGTTAAAAACGGATGAACAGCGACTTGAATTGGGTGTGGAAAGCCATGCCCTCTCTATGCGCATCAATGAGGCAAATTATGCTTCCACCATCCTTAAGATGATGCGATAAACCCTATATTAGCCGCAATTGTGACTACCACTTTATTATGTGCGGAATTGCTGGAATTATTAATTGGAATGGTACTGAGAATCTAGTTGAGATTGTCGGGAAAATGACCAATGCCATCGCTCATCGAGGTCCCGATGCTGAAGGGATTTATACCGAGCAAACACTCGGTTTTGGCCATCGTCGACTTAGTATTATCGATACTTCAGCTGCAGGCAATCAGCCTTTCTACTCGCCACAAAGGGATGTTGTAATTGTATTCAACGGTGAAATTTACAATTACCTCGAATTAAGAAAGGAACTTTCAACAGATTATGATTTTGCTACTCATACGGATACTGAAGTAATTCTTGCAGCCTACCGAAAATGGGGCATTCAATGCATTGAAAAATTCATTGGAATGTTTGCTTTTGCATTATTAGATAAAAAAACAAATGAAACTTTTCTCGTCAGAGATAGAGTCGGAGTCAAGCCAATCTATATTTCCAATACTCCAAGAGGTTTCGTTTTCGCATCTGAAATTCGCTCAGTCCTTGCATCTGGCTTGGTAAAACGAAAATTATCACAAAGGGCATTAGCTGATTATCTGAGATACCAAACTGTTCACGCACCAAATACAATTATAGATGAAGTGAAAATGCTAATGCCTGGACATTACATTCATTTCAAAGAAAATAAAACGGAATTTGTCCAATATTGGAATATGCAGGATTCATTGAAGCCTGCGAATGATAGCAAATCACGAGACGAAGTAAAGAAAGATGTTTATGATCTTTTGCACAGCTCAATAGAAATGCGAATGCGCGCTGATGTGCCTTTCGGAGCGTTTCTATCAGGCGGCATAGACTCAAGTATTGTTGTAGGTTTAATGAGCAGAATTTCGCCTCATCCAGTAAAGACATTCTCTATCACGTTTCATGAAAAGGAATTTGATGAAAGTCCTTATTCAGATTTGATTGCGAAAAGATTCAAGACAGACCAGACCGAAATTAGATTATCAGCAAATGACTTTCTTACCACCATTCCGGAAGCATTGTATTCCATGGATCATCCTGGTGGCGACGGACCGAATACCTATGTTGTTTCAAAAGTGACGCGTGAAGCTGGTGTTAAGATGGCCTTGTCAGGAATAGGCGGCGACGAGCTTTTTGCAGGCTATGATATTTTCAAACGAATGCACAGTTTGAATGAAAAAAAATGGTTGAGCAAGACACCTAGAGCGCTCCGCGTGCTCGGGGCTAATGCCCTCTTGGCCTTAAAGCCTTCCATCGCATCACAAAAAATTTCTGAATTCCTTAGGCAAGAAGACTTCAACGAATGGTCTGCTTATACTATTTCACGACAAGTTTGGCTTGACTCCGGCATCAAACAACTGCTTCGAAACGAGTCTACCGAGCCAAACGCTGTGAGCTCAATCATAGCTGATCTTTCTGATATTAATGCTCCAATTTTCTCGAAAGTTACTGTCGCGGAGATATCAACGTACATGCAAAATGTTCTTCTGCGCGACTCTGATCAAATGAGCATGGCGCACGCCCTAGAAATCCGCGAACCTTTTGTCGATCATCGACTAATTGAATACGCACTCGGTATTTCTGATGAAATGAAATTCCCACATTCACCAAAACAACTTCTCGTGGAAAGCATGGGTGATCTCATTCCTCGCGAAATTGTTGACCGCCCAAAAATGGGATTCACTTTCCCATGGCCACATTGGATGCGAGGCGAACTCAAATCATATTGCGAAGAAGGTCTTGCAGAACTCAAAAAAACCAATGCATTCAACAATGATTATTTGATGAATATGTGGTCGGAGTTTTTGGCTTCTAAACCAACCGTAACGTGGGCTAGAATCTGGCCTCTTGTCGTTCTCGGTCATTGGATAAAAACAAACGGAATAAATGAGTAAAAAAGCGATTCTCGTTTTTTCTGATTGGTACTTCCCAGGCTTCAAGGCCGGAGGGCCCATTCGCTCATTAATGAATATTGTCGATAATGTTGATTGTGATTTTTTTATCGTAACAAGAATTACTGATTACCATAGCGATGAGCCTTATCATGGCATCGCAGAGAATGTGTGGACACAAACCACGCCGAATACAAATGTGATGTATATCAAAGAAAGTATGATGACTTTCGCTTTTGTTGTATCACTAATTGGCGAGAGAAAATACCATAAGTTTTATCTCAACTCACTCTTTTCACCTCTCTTCACGATACTTCCTCTTCGCGTTCTGAAAAAACTTAAGAAGAATACAAAAACTATCGTTGCCCCTAGAGGAATGCTAAAGTCAGGTGCGTTGTCGGTGAAATCGAATAAGAAGAAATTGTTTTTGCTCGTCGCAAAACTCACTGGATTGTACGGAGGCGTCACTTGGCATGCAACGAGCAAATTGGAAGGTGATGAAATACGCTCCGTCTTCAAATCTGCTCATATCAAGTTAGCCGAAGTGCTTGCTTCATTACCAAAAGCGGAAATTGTAAAACCGAACAAACAATCGGGAGAAGTTAAGCTAGTTTCTTTTACTCGAATAAGCGAGGAAAAGGGCGTTCTCGAGGCAATCAGATTTGTTTCAGATTTGCCAACCGAATATTCGTTCGGGTTTGATATTTACGGAGCTATGCCAGAAGGTGATTACTTGGAGAAATGCAAAAGTTTGCTAATTGATTCACCCAATCGGAGCATTCGGTTGATGGGAGAAGTGAATCCAAATGAATTATCTGTCATCTATTCGAAGTATCAATTTTTTCTGCTTCCAACTTGGGGCGAGAACTTTGGACACGCCATTTCAGAAGCACTCTGTCATTCTACACCTGTAATAATTTCCAATATGACTCCTTGGAAGGGGCTAGAAAAAGAGAAAGCAGGTTGGGATTTGCCGCTAATTGAGGATGATTTTGTAGAAAAAATTAGTCTAGCAGCACAGATGGACCAGACAGATTATGACAATTGGACCAAAGGAGCAAGGGCATTTGGACTGAAACATGCCGAAAACCCATCGGTTTTGGCTGCTAATCGCGATTTATTCGAATAAACACGCATAATTATTCAATCGAAATATTTTCACATTTCCTTAATAACACCGACTATTGTAGCGCGTACTTTTAACGCCAATAATTTTACATGAACATAGTAATACTATCCAGAGACCCAAAGCTTTATAGTACACGTCGACTAGTAGAGGCTGGGGAAAAACGAGGTCACACCATGCGTGTGTTGGATCACCTAAAGTGTAACCTTGTTATCGAAAAGAAAAACCCCAAGATTATTTACAATGGGGAAGAAATCACTGGAGTTCATGCTGTGATTCCTCGAATTGGCGCGTCTGTTACGTTCTACGGAACCGCTGTGGTGCGTCAATTTGAAATGATGGGTGTATTTACTGCGGTTGAGTCGCAAGCGCTAGTGCGCAGCCGAGATAAGTTGAGAAGCCTACAAATTCTGTCACGTGCTGGATTGGGATTGCCCAAAACAGTGTTCAGTAATTATTCACGGGATGTAGAACGCACGATAAAAGAAGTCGGCGGAACGCCTGTTGTGATTAAACTTCTTGAAGGAACTCAAGGCTTAGGAGTCGTATTGGCCGAGAATAAGAAAGCTGCGGTGTCGGTAGTAGAGGCTTTTAATGGATTGAAAGCACGCGTTATCGTTCAAGAATTTATCAAAGAAGCAAAAGGTGCTGATGTCAGAGCTTTCGTTGTTGACGGTCATGTTGTAGGTGCTATGAAGCGTCAAGCCAAAGAAGGCGAGTTCAGATCAAACCTTCATAGAGGCGGAACGGCAGAAGTCATTGAACTGACTCACGAAGAAGAAATCGCGGCAATTAAAGCTGCCAACGCTCTCAAGCTGGGTGTGGCTGGTGTCGATATTCTTCAAAGTGAAAGAGGTCCGCTGATAATTGAAGTAAATTCTTCCCCGGGACTAGAGGGAATTGAAGCTGCGACAGGAAAAGATATTGCAGCTCAGATGATAAAATATATTGAGAAAAACGCTTAATCAATCGTTCGATAAAACGTGAATCTGATTCACATCGACGAGATATTTTTTTAGCAAGGTTTTTCTTCCCAACAATACTTGATATTTCATTTCAGAGCGATCAGTAAGCGTGACTTCCGAACGGATGTCACGCTTACCTATCCTCAATCTTGTTCTAATACAATATCTTTTTTCACTCTGACCAAAGGAGTTTTTTACTTCACGAATCGTGAATTTGTCAAAGTAAAAAGTTTTTGGTCCTGTTTCATCGAGATCGAATATGGCCTCGAGAATTGATTTATCTCCTTCATCAATTTGTCTGCACGAAAGGCAGTGCAATGCGGTGCGGTAAGCTCCAGTATCAATCTTAGCTTCAATATTAATTGCCCCTAAATCTGGCAGGCCAATGGTTTCCCGTCTGCCGATAATTTGAACGTGTGATTGATGTTTTGACATTAGCCTTGGGTAAGAAGTCTTTTTACTATTTCTGAAACAGCTTTACCGTCTGCACGACCAGCAAATGCTTTCGTCGCCACACCCATTACCTTGCCAAGATCGCCAGGACCTGTAGCTCCAACTTGTGCGACAATAGCTTTAACTTCTTCCTCCAATTTTTCACCAGTCAATTGTTCTGGTAAATACGCAGCAATTACATCCGCTTGTAATTGCTCTACTTCAGCCAATTCAGGACGATTCTGAGTCTTATAAATCTCAATCGACTCCATGCGTTGTTTGTATAATTTATTGAGAATAGACATAGCTTTTGAATCATCAATAGAGCCATCACCACCTTCTTTTGTCATCTCCAATAGGATTTTGCTTTTGATGTCACGAAGCGCCATCAACTTGTCTTTTTCTCCAGCTTTCATAGCTGTTTTGATGTCTTCATTAATGCGTTCTGCGATATTCATAATTCAATGTTTTTACAAAGATACAAAACAGCATCATGGATAGACTTACTAGCTCTTCTGATTGATTACCAAAAACTTATATATTTGTACCGAACGTTCATTCGATTCTTATGAAAAAAACAATGACCAGAAAGGAGAAAGTTCTCCGTACCGCTTTGCAAATGGTTGCTACTGGCGGATTTCAAGGGGCGCCTATCGCTGAGTTGGCTGCAAAGTCAAAAGTAGCTGTAGGAACCATCTACCATCACTTTGCGAATAAAGAGGAAATGGTGGCTGCAATGTATTTGCTATGCAAAGAAAATCTTAGCGAATCACTCAGCAAAGCGGCTGATGGTAAAAACAATACCCAAAAGAAATTCGAGAAACTTTGGGATGCGTATCTCGATCACGCAGCAAAAAACGCAGTTGAGTTCTCTTTTCTCGAGCAGTATAAATCATCACCATTAATTACTCCAGCAGTAATGAAAAGTGCAGAGAAGTTTGATGCACCTGTCTCAACTTTTGTAGCAGATGGATTAAAAGCAAAAGACTTGAAGAAAGTGGAAGCAGCAGTCCTAGCAGAATTTTTTAATTCGAATGTCAGCGCTGCAGCAAAATTGCAAGCTTCAAAATCGAAGAAGAAATTTTCAGGAAAAGATTTAGAAAGCCTGCGCGACATGGCGTGGTCGGCAATGAAATCGAAAGGCTAATTTTTTAGTCTATAAAAAGAAAAACCCCGGCACTTCTGAAGCGTCGGGGTTTTATATTTTAAGGGAATTCTGATTACATCATTCCGCCCATTCCACCTGGCATTTGAGGCATCGATGGACCTTCTTCTTTGATATCAGAAATAACACATTCCGTAGTCAATAACATACCTGCAATCGAAGCTGCATTTTCTAGAGCAACACGACTAACTTTAGTTGGGTCGATTACACCAGCTGCATACATGTTTTCGAAAACTTCTGTGCGAGCATTGTAACCGAAGTCATCTTTGCCTTCACGAACTTTCTGAACGATTACTGCACCTTCACCGCCTGCGTTAGCTACTATTTGACGAAGTGGTTCTTCAATCGCACGACGTACGATTTGGATACCGGTATTTTCATCCTCGTTCAAACCAACTAAACCGTCAAGAACAGAGGCAGCACGAATGTATGCTACACCACCACCAGGTACGATTCCTTCTTCAACTGCTGCACGAGTTGCATGCAATGCATCGTCTACACGGTCTTTTTTCTCCTTCATCTCAACCTCTGTTGGAGCACCGATGTACAACACGGCAACACCACCAGCAAGTTTGGCAAGACGCTCTTGAAGTTTTTCGCGATCGTAGTCAGAAGTTGTCTTGTCGATTTGTGATTTGATTTCACTAATGCGACCTTGGATACCTTCTTTGCTACCAGCGCCATTTACAACTGTTGTGTTGTCTTTGTCGATTGTGATTTTCTCTGCACGACCAAGATCAGTAAGTTCAGCTTTCTCTAGTTTAGTTCCAGTTTCTTCGCTGATTACAACACCACCTGTTAGGATAGCGATATCTTGAAGCATCGCTTTGCGGCGATCACCAAAGCCAGGAGCCTTAACTGCTGCTACTTTGAGAGCACCACGAATTTTATTTACTACCAAAGTAGCAAGAGCTTCACTATCTACATCTTCAGCAATAATCAAAAGTGGGCGACCAGTTTGTGCTGTTTTTTCAAGCACTGGAAGAAGTTCTTTCATTGTGCTGATCTTTTTGTCGTAGATCAAAATGTAAGCATTCTCCAATTCAGCTTCTTGATTCTCGGCATTCGTCATGAAATATGGACTCAAGTATCCACGGTCGAATTGCATGCCTTCAACTGTTTTTACTTCAGTCTCGGTGCCTTTTGCTTCTTCTACAGTGATAACTCCTTCAGTGCCCACAGTAGCCATTGCGTTAGCGATAAGAGCACCAATTGTCTCGTCGTTGTTAGAGGAGATAGTTGCTACTTGCTTGATTTTATCGTTGTCGCTACCAACAGCTTTTGAAAGCTTCGCGAGTTCAGCCACTATTGCGTGAACAGCTTTGTCGATACCGCGCTTAAGATCCATTGGATTAGCACCGCTAGCAACGTTCTTCAAACCTGAAGTCACAATTGCTTGAGCAAGTACAGTTGCCGTAGTTGTTCCATCACCAGCAAGATCTGCAGTTTTAGAAGCTACTTCTTTAAGCATTTGAGCGCCCATGTTTTCGATCGCGTCTTTCAACTCGATTTCTTTAGCCACAGTAAC
>CALRZB010000065.1:0-11538 GCA_943372555.1 Chryseobacterium gleum
TTATGGCATTTGAGATAAAAAATAAAAAAGCGGAGTTTCAGTACTTCTTGCTCGATGAATTCGATGCAGGGATGGTACTTACCGGCACGGAGATCAAGAGTATCCGCGCGGGGAAGGCGAATATTGCCGAAGCGTATTGTAAAATTAAAAATGGTGAACTCATCATTATCAATATGAATATCTCAGCTTACGCCAACGCTGGATATGCTCACCACAAAGAACGAGGAGAAAGAAAATTACTTCTGCATAAAACGGAAATAGCTAAAATCACACGGAAATTAAAGGACACCGGTGTCACCGTTGTACCTGTCTCCGTCTATATCAGTGACAAAGGCTGGGCTAAAATGAAAATCGCCCTAGCAAAAGGGAAAAACCACCGCGACAAACGCGCCGACGTCAAAGAAAAAGACCTCAAACGCGAATCAGACCGGGGATTTGAGAGTTAGTTTGATAGTGTGGTAGTGTGGTAGTTTGAGAGTGTGGTAGTTTGAGAGTGTGGTAGTTCCCCCCTTTCTATTTTTTTATCGATCTGTGGCTAAAAAAACTTTGGACCACAGAGTTCAACAGAGCCAAACAGAGGTTCACAGAGAACTATCAAACTATCAAACTACCAAACTATCAAACTACCAAACTACCAAACTACACGGGTTCCGAAAAAGTCCTGCCCGTGAAATCATCAATGAGTTTGATATTGTGTTCATTAAGCGTCTGGATTAGCTCCTCCATCACTTTACTTTTTACATCATCAGTGTGATGCGGTTGAGTGAAATATCTTAGATGAACCAATAGATAGCCCGCGCCAATTTTACCAATCTCAACGCTCACTCCAAGCTCATCAATCACTTCATCCTTCTTATCCATCATAGTGATTAACATAACCCTTAATCCATTTATATCTACGTTTGGACTGAGGTACAAATCGATACTCGTTCTGTAGCTCCCCTTTCTGGTATGATTCACAATCGTATGATTTGAGACTTGGCCATTCGGCAGAATGACCGTTCGGTTTTCATTGGTAAGAAGAATAGTATTGAAAATCTGAATCTCACTTACTTTACCCACGTGTCCTTCTGCTGTGATAGTATCCCCTACTTTATACGGTTTAAAAAACAAGATCAAAACACCACCCGCGAAATTTGAAAGTGAACCTTGTAGAGCAAGACCAACGGCTAAACCGGCAGCTCCGAGCACAGCAACAAACGATGTCGTTTGAATACCCAACATGCCGGCAACTGTTACCAATAATAGAACTTTCAAAGTGACATTCACTAGACTTTTCACAAAGCTCTGAAGTGAAACTTCGAGATCGCGTTTCTTCATTGCCACACCCGCAAGTTTGGTCACCCAATTGGCCAAATACAGTCCTACAATAAGAACTCCAATTGCTGATGCCAATGTGGGCAGGTAAGCCACAATTGCTTGAAAGAAACTCTCTGAGATAGAGAAAACATTACTGATTGCCATAAATAAAAATGCCGCTCCTTTTATGGAGCGGCATCAAAAATACTATGTAATTTTCTTAAGCTGCGTTTTGATTGATGACTTTGTACTTTTCATTGAAAGCCTCCCAGTCCCAAAGGAAATTGCGCAATACCTCATCAAGGTTTTTACAAAATATTGGATTAGGTGTTTTCATCGCACGGAAGTACTCGTCTTGACAATCGATTAGATCATATTTAAAGAACACTGCTTTGCTCATAGCGTAAAGTGTATTCTTTGAAGGAGTATTCACGCGGCACATAAAACTTTGATACTCTCTCACCTTCACTGAAAGTTCAGTAGGAGTCATATCAAAAACAGGAGCCAATTTTTGAACGCAATGTTCAATAATTTCCTTGTCTTGACCATCTGTGAAATGCTGTGGAATGTAATTGAAGTTTCCTGCGATAACAATCAACAAGAATCTTCCAATGTCATCTTTATTTACATTAGGGGGAAGAACAAACTCGGGGCTGTCATTAATAAAACCAGCTACTTCAGGGAAACCATTTTCAACAGTTTCGATGATCGTGTGGGTGAATATGTGGGCCGTTCTTTCGGTAGTAAGTTTCTTTCTTCCAAAAATCGTTAGCATGGTTGTCTTCGGTATTAGGTTTACGATTTCTGCCATTCAAAAGTAGACACCTCAATTAAAAATGAACGGCACGTCAATTCGTATATATCAACAGAGTTATTCACTATTTTTGCAACGAAAACATTCACCGCTTCATCGCTCTTTGAAAAATAAGGGAGGAAAGTCCGGGCAGCGCAGAGCACTTTACCCTGTGAAAAGTGGGGGGGCGTGATTAGTAATTTTCGCGCGACAGACAGTGCCACAGAAAAGAAAACCGCCTTGTCATTGATGAGGTAAGGGTGAAAAAGCCGGGTAAGAGCCGGCTCTCCTATTTAGTAATAAGTAGGATTGGAAAACCTTGAAGGCTGTAAGACCATGTAGACCGGGGATCCTAGCTTCGGCTAGGTGAAGGGCTGCTCGTTCGGTCTCGGAGGGTAGGTCGCATAGATAAATGATGGAGGCTTGCAGCAATGCAAGAACAAAACTCGGCTTATAGGTGAATGTTTTTATTTTTTCAACCCCACCCCTCTACCCCTCTACCCCACTACCCCACGAACTCCCGACCTCCCGAACTTTTCTTATATTTACTTCATGAAACCATCTGCCAGAGCTAAGTCCTTTGTATTCGCTTTAGGTATTGCGGCGTGCGCATTTCTTTATCTGCAAATGACTCCATTCACAGAAAAGAAAAAATCACACTACCACCAATTGCGAGGAGGAACGATAGATTCATTGTATCAAGGATCAAACTCAATGTTCTCTTCAGCTGGAAACTGCGATCATTGTCATGGTAAAGACGCTGCAGGAATAGCTAGTGTCGATGCAATGGGAAATGATATCAACGTGGTCGATGATTGGAGAACGAGCATGATGGCAAACTCAGCAAAAGATCCGTATTGGAGAGCAAAAGTCAGTCACGAAATATCAATCAACCCAGCGCATCAACAAGAAATAGAATCTCTCTGCACAAAATGCCATGCGCCGATGGGACGCTTCGCTGCGCAAGCTGCAGGACAAGATCATTACAGCATCGCTGAAATGCTTGAAGACTCAACTGCGCTCGATGGAGTTAGCTGTCTCGCTTGCCACAAACAATCTCCTCAACCTGAAGTTGCATTGCATACAGGTCAACTAACCTTTAGTCCAAATCTAGTTGCCTACGGTCCTTATATCGATGCACTCATCACACCAATGGCGCTGTCTAGCGGCTACACACCAGAACACGGTGCTCATATAAATGACAGTAAACTATGCGCCGCTTGTCACTCACTGGTTACCCAAACAGTTGATCTCACTGGTCAACCTACCGGAAGTGAATTTGTAGAACAAGCAACATGGCACGAATGGCTCAATAGCGACTATGCGGTTGAAAACACGACTTGTCAATCTTGTCACATTCCTCGTGTTCCAAAAACGAATGTGGTAATCGCAGCTGGTTACGACACCCCACCTCGATTCCCGTTTGGTCAACATGAATTAGTCGGCGGAAACGCTCTAATGCTGCGATTGATGAAAGAAAACAAAGACCAACTTGGCATCGTAGCAGATGATGCAGCCTACGATGAAACAATCGATAAAACAATTGATCAACTGCAAAACCACTCTGTTACGGTCTTAGTAAATAACGAAGGTCGCGATGCCGATTCGCTTTACTTCAATGTGTTTATGACCAACCTAACTGGCCACAAGCTTCCGTCAGGATATCCAGCGAGAAGAATGAGTCTCTTCGTTACCGTTCGTGATGAAAACGATAACGTGATTTTCCAATCGGGTGGTTTCAATGCTGATCAAACTGTAATTGGTGAAGACGCTTCTTTCGAACCACACTACACGCACATTCGCGAAGAAAATCAAGTGCAGATTTATGAAATGGTAATGGGTGATGTAAACGGAAACCGAACAACCATTCTAGAACGAGGAGCAATACATCTTAAAGACAATCGACTAGTGCCTCGCGGATTCTCAACAGAACATCCTGTTTATGATACTACAGAAGTTGTATTGAATGTGGTTGATGAAAACTTCAACAATGATCCAAATTCAGGAAGCGGAACAGATAGAACTTACTATCGTATACCAACCAATGGATATGATGGTCCTGTAACTGTTACTGCGCAAGTATATTTCCAAAGCGTGCCACCTAACTGGACTACAGAACTCTTCGAGGTAGACACAGAACCAATTAATACGTTCGAAGAAATGTTTGCCAATGCAGACAAGAGCCCTGTGTTAATGAAAACTGCGCAGATCTCTTATGGCGAATTTGTTGGCATCAATGAGGCCGCAAACTCATCCGCAAAAGCATGGTACAAGGACAACACAAATGAAATTGCAATCAGTGCAATGAATTCTGGAAATGCTTCGCTCTACACCATCGGTGGGCAGCTAATCACCAAATGGAATTACACAAAAGGAACCAGCACCAAAGCCATTGAACTTGCAACAGGCACATACATCATTGTCCTAAAAGGAAACAATGGAAAAACAACTACAAACAAGCTATTGATGCAATAATCCAATAGATTTTCACAATATGAATCGTCTTTTTAATCTCGATTATCTGAGAGGTCTTACAGCTTTTGGTATAATGATTTATCATTATCTATCTTGGACTCTCGGTAATTTCAGCGCTGATACATTCTTAGGAAAAGTAGGAGTTTACGGCGTTTCAATTTTTTATATTCTCATTGGTCTAACACTTTATCATGTCTATTCAACCAAATTCAATGCGGCAAAAGACATACTTCCTTTCGTAAAAAAACGATTCTTTCGAATATTTCCTTTGCTTTGGTTGGTCACGATAATCGCGATAGCATTATCCCACAAAGGAATTCTGCCTATTGATATTTTCTTGAATCTTTCTGGTCTATTTGGATTTGTTAAATGGGAATTCTCCTTCGCTGCTGGTGCATGGTCTATTGGCAATGAGCTTGTGTTCTATACTATTTTCCCCATTCTTATTCTAGCTGCAAAGCGAAGTAAAATTCTATTCTATGCGCTGAGTGGCGTGATTGCTTTCATTTTCATTTACTTCTCATTTTTCAAATTCGACACTGGCACTCCGTTGAATGATCAATGGAAGGATTACACCAATCCTTTGAATCAAGCTTTCCTATTTGTTTCTGGATTTTGGATTGGTTACCTTTTCAAAACTAAAGTGCTACAAAAAAACCTTGGACTTGTTCTTCTTTTTAGTGGATTGCTTCTTTTCACCTTCTACCCTGTTCAAGGTGATAAAGTAAATCTCGTTACTGGCTACAACAGATTCGCCTTCATTTTAGCTAGCCTACTCATCTGTTTTAGCCTTTACAAAATTGATCTCAAACTACCTCAACTCATTCACAAGCCTTTGTCATTTTTAGGGGACGCTAGCTATTCAGTCTATTTATTGCACCCCATACTATATGACATCGTTGGTCTATTAAACAAGCAATTCTTGCACCAATCAGAAACAATCAGATTGGCTTTGGCTTCTGGATTAACTCTTGTTTTCAGTTATCTGGTTTACACCTACTTCGAAAAATATTTTATGAATCTTGGAAAGAAATTCTAAAAAAAAAGAGTCCCTTTCGGGACTCTTTTTTTTTCTTGTATTTCGATTTATCGAACAATTGCGTTGTCCAATATTTCCTTAATCAAAAGTCGAACATATTCTCTGTGCGCTTTGGTCAATGCATCTGGAGAAACGCCTGTGCTCTCAAGCGTATCAATACGCTTCAACTCAGAAATAGCCATCGCCTTAGAAATGTTGTTATGCTGAGATTTTTCATCAAACATTTTACCCAAACGCTTGATATACTCAATCTGCAAATTCTGACGAATAGTATTCACAGAGGTCTTTGCATCTGCTTGGAAAATAGCATTCGTTAAATCCATCATCACTTTATCCAACGTGTATGTATTGCCATACATTTTGCTATCAATCACGCGAGTCAATACATTCGGATGCAACAAATGACTCAAGCACTCATTTTGCATATTCAAAATACGCTCATGAATATCTGGATCATCCCCTTCGCTAAAGTGACTGAAGCCACGGCGCTGAGCAAGCAAGTAATTGTAAACACCATTAGCCGCATCAAATGCATTTGGAGCAAAAGCATACTTAGCCAATGCATCCATCGCTTTCTTTTGCTTCGCCTCTTCCACCGGCGTCAATGGCTTCTTATCTGTGCTTTGGCCAAAGAAACTACGATCATAATGCACACCGCCAATCTGACGAGTCATCACGCGCAATTGAATACCATACTCGCCAGTAGTGGTAAGGTATGCTTGCAATAATTCTTGGTAACTCTTATTGTTGTTTTGGAACTTCAAAACCAATTTAGGAAGAATAGAATTCACCAAATCACAACGCTCTGCAGCGTATTGAACCGGATCATTTGAAAGGTCATAAATATTAACGTCAGGATCAATTCCCTTTCCACTATTACGCATATCATCGGCATCATTGCCATAAGCAAGCTTTGCATCAATACTTCTATCTGTAATCTTTTTCAATCTGAATTGTTCCATATATGGATCAGCACTCGGAGTGCTGTAACCATATTCAATCACCCACAAATCGTAAGGACCGGGATTAACGTCGCAGTATTGCGCCTGATTCTTTGGATCTGCTTGATAATTGAAAGCGGGATATTCCATCACAGAATTGCAAAGACCTTCCTTCTTGATCTTCTCTACATTCTTGATATCAGCAGGACTTTGCATCGTGCTTGCACGCATATTGTGCGTCAATCCTAACGTGTGACCTACTTCGTGCAGAACAAGTCTGTACAACATTTGACGAACAATCTCCTTCTCTGCCGCTTGATCCATGGTCAAAACTTGCGCTGCCGTTGAACCAAATGCTGTTTGTTGCGCAGCCATTTCTGAAGCAGAACAAAACATTGGATTTCGAATTTGGAACTCACGCATCAAATCAAGTTTCTCATCAGTCATCATCGACGCGCTTTTAAATACATTATCAAACTTCACACGATTTGATATTGCTACCCACTCTAGCATGATGTCTGCTCCCAAAATTTCTCCAGTGCGAGGATTCACGAAACTTGGACCATAACCACCAAATGGTGGCTCAGAAGAACTTGTCCATCTCAAAACATTATAACGAATATCACCAGCATCCCAAGTTGCAGTATCCGGTTGTTCTAAACAAACAACAGCATTCTTAAATCCTGCTGCCTCAAACGCTTCATTCCAACGCTCACATGCCTCTTTAATAATCGGGCGCATTTCAATAGGCGTCGTATTTTCAATCCAATAAGTTATCGGTTGAACAGGCTCAGACAATTTTGCAGAAGGATCTTTCTTCTCCAAATTCCAGCGATGAATAACGTCGCGATATGGTGTCGCTTCAAAAGAGGTCATATCAGTAACCTGCGTGCTGAAATACCCGATTCGCGCATCATCCATGCGAGGTTGGAAATTGTTTTTTGGCATTTCCAAAATGGTATGCTGATACGTAATCGTAATGTTGCGAGGATCTGTCATCGCATCATTCGACATCTGTGGCGATGAATTCTCATAAACATAATCCACCAAAATCTCTGTATTCTGAGCGTAGTTATTAAAACGCTGTACTCTACTTTTCGATGAACTGAGAGAGCCTAAAGCGCCAGGAGGACCTCCAGGAGAAGAAGGCATTTTGATCAACTGCATTTTTTCACTCAAGAAAATAGCATCACCATCGATAAGAACTGTTTTCTTGTCTTTGCTAGTAGCCTCAATTTTCTCACTCACCAAAATTGCCTTGTTCACATTGGCGTCAGCTGATTTGCTAATCGCATTATTTGGATCAAAATAGAAACTTGTATTTTCTTGAACAATGTCCAGTTTTTCAAAGTTCTTTTGAAAACGAATCACTTTAGAATCTCCGAAAGAACCTTTGAAATAGCCGGTTCCTGGAGGTGCATTTTCTATGTGATTGAAATAAATGTAGTCCACATTCATTTGATCTTCGCTGACTGCCAAGTACGTTTTACCTGAAACAGTATCACGATAAAGCGTAAAAAGTCCTTCCGACTTTTTGCACTTCTTGACTAAATCACCGAATTTATCCTCCTCTTTCTTAGGTTCAGCAGGAGTTTCTTTCTTCCCTTTTTTCTTTTTTGAACCCTTATCATCTTGTGAATATCCCATTGATGGAATAAGAGCCAAAGCCGCGAGAAGGGTAAGAGATAGTAGTACTTTCTTCATTGTTTTGATTTTGGAAAGACGAATCTAATAAATCTAAACGACCCTTCGCCTAACATTTTACGACAGTCCAAATAACTTGATAGATGGCAATGTCAAATAAAAGTGCAATATTTACACTTTAGAAACATGAAACCGCTCAGACTCCTTATTGGAAGCCTTTTTGTATTTTTGACAATATCCTCGGATGGTCAAACATACTTCCTCAATGGGAGCGCGTCAATGTTGGGTAATAATTGCTATGCTGTAACACCTGCTGTCAATTTTCAAAATGGTACCCTCTGGAGTAGTGATCAAATTGATCTTGAAAGTGATTTTGATATAGAGTTCTTCATGAACTACGGTTCTAATGATGCCAACGGTGCCGATGGAATGGTATTCGTGCTGCAACAAATAGGAACAGGCGCTATTGGTGTGAATGGCTCTGGAATGGGCTTCCAAGGATTCAACACATCGTTCGGAATAGAATTCGATACGTACATGAACAGTGCTGATCCTACAACAGGTCAGAACATGAATGACCCCAACTACGACCATGTCGCATTTCTAAAAAATGGTGTTGTCAATCATGCCACCCCAAACAATCTAGCAGGTCCTGTTCAAGCTTCCTCAACCAGTATTAATATCGAAGACGGACAAGATCATTTGGTTCGTATAACCTGGAACCCAACGACTATGTTGGTTCAACTTTTCTTTGATTGCAATCTGAGACTAAGCGCTACAGTTGATCTATTGGGAACCATTTTTACAACCAACTCTGTGGTCTATTTCGGATTTACGGGCTCAACAGGAGGCTTTAATAATCTGCAATCCATATGTCTTCAAGAAAACATTATTCCATCACCAGAATCCGTGTCTATTTGTCCTGGTGAAAGTGTTGTTCTTAACGCTGGTGGTGATTCAAACGGAACTTTCTCATGGTCACCCGCAACGAATCTTGACAATGCTTCTATTCAAACTCCCGCAGCATCCCCTACTTCAACCACCGTTTATACCGTCACTACATTTAATCAGTGTGGTATTCCAATCGAACAAGAATTTGAAGTGATAGTGCTTCCTGCACCCAATGTAAATGCTGGAGCAGATGATTCATATTGTGAAAATGAAACATACCAACTTCAAGGCAGTGTTTCCAATATCATGGCGTATGCCTGGTCCACCTTGGATGGCACGATTGATTCGGGACCCAATGTCTTAACAGGTTTTGTTTCTGCCCCTGGCACTTATACTCTCGAAGCCATATCACCAAACGGTTGCGTACTTTCAGATGACGTGGTAATCACTGAAACTCCGCTTCCAACAGTTGAACTTGGAAATGATCTTATCGTTTGTGAAAATGACGAAACTATTATTACACTCACCAATACGTATGACCAAGTGTCCTGGTCTACAAATGAAACATCGCAATCAATAACAGTTGGCGCAGGAAATTTTTCGGTTACAGTTACAACAAACAGCTGCTCCGCCTCAGATAACATTGTGGTGAGTGAAGAGATACTTCCACTTGTAGATTTGGGAAATGACATTAGTATTTGTGAAACTTCAGAACTTACTTTAGACGCTGGCCTAGTTGTAATCTGGAATGATGGAAGCGAAAGCCAAACATTAGATATTACTTCTTCAGGAGAATACACAGCCACATTCGAATCGAATGGTTGTTCGGTTTCTGACGAGATTGAAATTACAATCGATCAAGTTCCCGTTTTTTCGCTTGGACCTGACCAGTTTATTTGCGAGGGTGAATTAGCTACATTCAATGCTCCTCAAAACGCTACTTGGAGTACAGGAGAATATGCTGTTTCCATTTCTGTCTCTCAACAAGATTCATACTGGGCGACAATCCAGCAGGGCGCGTGCAGCTATACCGATGAAATAGAGGTTATGGGAGAAATACCTCCCATCGTTGATTTAGGATTTGATCGCATTCTATGCAACAATACAGATCTTGTATTGTCGGCGCTCGACGAAAACATCGCTAGCTATCTCTGGAATACAGGCTCGACCAATGATAAAATTTCTCCCTCTGAATCAGGCGAATATTCTGTGATTGTAGAAAATGTTTGTGGTATTGCTTCTGACACAGTTCTTATAACTTTCGAAGAATGCGACTATTTCATTTACACACCGAATTCATTTACACCAAACCAAGATGGAACAAATGATGTGTGGCAAGTTTCCACTTTTAAAATTGACACTTACGAGGTCTACATATACGACCGTTGGGGCAATCCTGTTTTCCACTCGATGGATCCAAATGAAGCGTGGTTAGGTGAATTTCAAAATGGTGAATACTACAATCAATCCGGTGTATACAACTACCTAATCAAATACACCGCCGACACCATAGACGCGCAATATCTAAGAGGGCACATCACGCTCCTGCGCTAGCGCATGGTTGATGGATGATGGTTGATGGTTGATGTAAAAAAACAAACTACCACACCCCTTCGGGCTACCGTAATGCGCCCCTCCGGGGCTATCAAACTACCACACTATCATACTACCAAACTATCAAACTATCAAACTACCAAACTACCGGCTTGCTTCGTCCTCCATTTTGATTTATTATACTTGGAATAATTATGTATAATTTATACCTTTTTATGCCCGAGCAGCCTATTTAGTTTTGCCTTGAAAAGTATTAAGGAAACTAAATGAACTTGGAAAAATATTCTGTGGAGACAGATCAAAACTATATGGTTTTTGAATTTGTCAGTTTAGGAGCTAAGGGAAGAGTTATAAAGATTGAACAGCGCAGGGCTATTGTTTACGATGCATATCTACTTCGAAGAAAAATTATATAAATTTGTATAGCTATGAAAATAACAAGATTGAAATTGGAAAATAATAATTCGATTGCTATTAATAGATCTCTAGACAAGTTGTCGAAGGAGGTTTTATTTCCAGAAAAATTGGAAGAAGCCAACGATGTCCTAACGAGAGTTGAGCTGCCGAAATAAGTGACTGACGAGTGGTGACGTGGTTCGTGGGGTCGGGTGTTCGTGGGTTCGCGGGAGTTTTATAGCCCCGGAGGGGCGCTTTACGGTAGCCCGCAGGGGCGTAATATTTTTTGATAATGTGATAGTGCGGCAATTCACGAACCCTCGACCCCCCGACCCCCCGACCCCTCGACCTCCCGACCCCCCGACCCCACGACCTCCCGACCCCCCGACCCCACCACCTCACTACCCTCTGCTTGGTGCAAAAAAAACGCGAAGCTCAAAAAGCTTCGCGTTGGAGTAGTTGAGTGTAAGTTTTTTATTTGATCACTTGGAATTGTTGTGATGTCT
>CALRZB010000066.1:0-11452 GCA_943372555.1 Chryseobacterium gleum
AACCGATGCTTAAATACATCGTGCAAGATTTTGAAAATGCACGAATTGCCATGAATGAAAATAACATTGGCGCAATGGTAGTTTGCGATTCATCGGAGCAAGCAAAAATGATGTTTGAGATCTTTGAATCGAACTATGCAATACCCCAAGAGCATAGTTTATTAATGGCTGCAGAACCATCAGCCAGTTATGGCGATAAAAGGAAAATGGAAAGCAAAGTGAAATCTGCTGCACTTATACTTCACGATATCGGAACCAAGGATGAACGTAAAGAAAAAGTGGAAGATTTTAAAGATGGTAAAATCGATTTCTTATTCGTTTACAACATGCTCTTAACCGGGTTTGATGCACCTCGATTAAAGAAATTATACATTGGGCGCGTTATTAAAGCGCACAACCTTCTGCAAACATTAACCCGAGTAAATAGAACTTACAAGAATTTCAGATACGGCTACGTTGTTGACTTTGCAGACATTCAAAAAGAGTTTGATAAAACCAATCGTGCTTATTTTGATGAACTTCAATCGGAACTTGGCGATGAAATGCAACATTACTCGAACATCTTTAAGAACGCCGAAGAAATTACTGCGGAGATTCGCCAAATAAAAGATGTCTTATTTAAATATGACACAAAAAATGCAGAGGTTTTTTCGCAGCAGATAACTCAGATTAGCGACCGCAAACAAATGTTAGAAATTGTGAAGGTGTTAAACAACGCGCGCGATTTGTATAACATCATTCGTTTATCTGGCAATTATGAAATGTTAGATAAACTAGACTTTCATAAACTCACTCAATTATCGCGCGAAGCCAACAACCGTTTAACGCTTATCAATACGAAGGAAGCTTTAGAAAACAATGTCGATACCAGCAACCTTCTGAATATCGCATTAGAAGATGTCCTTTTTGCTTTTGTGAAAGTGAAAGAAGAAGAAATGGTATTGGCCGATCAACTGAAAGATATACTGCAAAAAACACGTGAGTCTTTAGGTGGTAATTTTGACCCCAAGGACCCCATGTTTGTTTCACTAAAAGAAGAATTGGAACGCTTGTTTAAAAAGAAAAACTTAAACGAAGTAACCAAGGAAGAAATGGAACGGAATATAAAAGAGCTTGAAACGATATACAATGCTTCCAAAGAATTGGAGAGAAAAAATCAACTGCTTAAGGCCAAATACGATAATGATGCAAAATATGCTCGCCTTCATAAACGATTAATGGAGAAAGACCCATTGACCGATAGTGAAAGTAAGTTGTTTGAAGCCCTACAAAGTCTGAAAAAAGAAGTAGATTCTCAGGTATTGCAAAATTCTAAAATGATGGAAAATGAGAGTTATGTGGAGCGTATGATGGTTAAATTGGTTATTGAGCAATTAAAAAATAAACACCATTTGCCATTAAATGCCGATCAAGCTAAAGTGATTAATGGATTAATGGTGAAAGAATATATGAATGAATTTTACGGCAGAGTTGCCTGATAAAAATTGAAATAAAAAATGACCACAACAGCAACATTTGAAAAACAAACTAAAGCACTGATTGACGATTTAAAAAGCGTATGTGCCAATTATGGTTTGGGAAACGATGGCAACGAATTTAAGATTATCACCCAAGTTTTTTTGTATAAATTTCTGAACGATAAATTTGTACACGAAATAAAACAGGTAGAACCCAAATTGGCAAATGCTGATAAATGGGAAGTGGAATTAAATAAATATTCTACGAACGATTACGAAATGTTGATGATGCAGCTGAGCGAAAGTACGGCTCACCTTAAACCCAAGCAATTTATTTCCAGTTTATTTGAAAGACAAAACGAGGCCAATTTTGCAGAGATATTTGACAATACCCTGCTGGAGATTGCCAAAGAAAACAGCGATATCTTTTCGGTAGTTACGGAAGGTGGTGAGAAAATTGTTTTGTTTGAAAACATTAGCAAATACGTTACCGATAAGCGTGACGATTTTTGCAAAGCCATCATCAATAAACTCATTGGCTTTAGCTTTGAGCATATTTTTCATGAGAAGTTCGACTTTTATGCTACCATATTTGAGTACTTAATTAGCGATTACAACACCAACAGTGGAGGTAAATATGCCGAGTATTTTACACCTCATGCCGTTGCTAAAATTATGGCTTCTTGTTTGGTAACGCAGGTGGAGAAAGATGTTACCTGTTACGATCCATCTGCGGGTTCTGGCACATTGCTTATGAACCTCGCACACTCCATTGGTGAAGATAAGTGCACCCTTTACTCGCAGGATATTTCTCAAAAATCATCTAACCTATTGCGTTTAAATTTGATTTTGAATGATTTGGTTCACTCCATACCAAACATTGTAAAAGGCAACACCATATTAGAACCGTATCACAAAGATGCTAATGGTAAGCTGAAACAATTTGACTTTATTGTTTCTAACCCTCCCTTTAAATTGGATTTTAGCGATTATGTAACCGACTTAGATACCAAAGAAAACCACGACCGTTTTTTTGCAGGTATGCCCAATGTGCCTAAAGCTAAAAAAGAAAGCATGGCCATTTATCCATTATTTATACAGCATATAATGTATTCGCTCTCAGCAAAAGGAAAAGCAGCCATTGTAGTTCCAACCGGATTTATAACTGCACAAAGTGGTATTGAGCGCAAAATACGAGAACGCTTGGTAGAACAACAAATGCTGCGTGGTGTAGTAAGTATGCCAAGTAATATTTTTGCGACTACGGGTACTAATGTGAGTATTTTATTTATTGATAATGCCAACAAAAAAGGCGACATCGTATTGATGGATGCCTCTAAATTAGGCACAACTGTAAAAGAAGGCAAAAACCAAAAAACTTTGCTATCAAACGAAGAAGAACAAAAAATCATCAATACTTTTAACAAGCACGAAGCCATTGAAGATTTTACGGTGGTGGTTTCGTATGATCAGATAAAAGAAAAGAATTACAGCTTTAGTGCTGGGCAATATTTTGAGGTAAAAATTGAATATACAGATATTACTCCTGCGGAATTTGAAAGCAAAATGAATGGTTTTAAAATCAATTTAGATAATCTTTTTGCAGAATCAAAAACTTTGGAAAAAGAAATTCAGAAACAATTAAATGGGTTGAACTATGAATAAAGAAAATAGAAATGCTCTTCTTAGTGATGTTTATGATTTTCAGTATGGTATGGGTAACACCATTGAGGATATTGGAGGAGATTATCCAATTTACGGTAGTAATGGTGCTGTTGGTTTTACTAATATTTTCAATAGTGAAGATGCTCCAGTAATTGGTCATATTGGTGCATATGCAGGTATTGTAAATTGGGCAACAGGTAAACATTTTGTTACTTATAATGGCGTTATCTGTCGAATTAAAAAGGGAATAAACCCAAGGTTTGGTTACTATTTACTTTTACATTCTAAACTTCAAAAAAGATTGAGGGGTAGTACACAGCCTTTTGTTTCATATGATCTTTTGTACGATGTGAAGGTTTTCTTACCAAATAAAATAATTCAAAACAACATTGCTTCTGTCCTTACTGATTTAGATTCCAAAATCGAACTCAACAACCGCATCAATGCCGAGTTAGAAGCGATGGCCAAAACACTTTACGATTATTGGTTTGTGCAGTTCGATTTTCCTGATAAAAACGGAAAGCCCTACAAAACCAATGGCGGTAAAATGGTTTGGAATGAGGAATTGAAAAGGGAGATTCCGGAGGGGTGGGAGGTGAAGCCACTTTCAGAGATTACGGCAGTTAGTAATGAATCTGTCAATCCAATGGATTTTCCTGATAAAGAATTTAAGTATTATAGTATTCCAGGTTTTGATGAATCCGGAACTTTCAATATTGAAAAAGGTATTGAGATAAGGAGTAACAAATATTCTATTAAAAATACAGACGTACTTGTTTCTAAACTCAATCCTTGGTTCAGTAGGGTAATTTATGCTACAAATGATTCTGATTTAATAAGTTCAACTGAATTTGTAGTCTTTAGAACTGAGAATATTTCAATCAAAAACTATATGTATATGATAGCAAGAGATGCCTCTTTTGTTTCTTTCTGCACGAAATCAGCATCTGGAACATCTAATAGTCATAAAAGAGTTAATCCAACTGTTATGATGAGATATCAAATTGTTTTCGATGAAACGATTGCCACATTATTCGGTAATACAATTATTGGTTCAATAAGGATGTTGGCTAAAAACAAAATCGAAAACCAAAAACTCACCGAACTTCGGGATTGGCTATTGCCAATGTTGATGAATGGGCAAGTGAAGGTGAATTGAAATTTTCCTATGAGCATAATAAAGGAAATATACGATGCAGTAAAGGACGGAAGTGTTTTAACTGCCCAAAGAGCTTCAATAAAACGAGCTTTGAAGACAGAGCTGAAGTTAAATAGAAAGTTTCTGAATGAAATAGAAAAAGGTAAAAAAATTGAAAATAGTCGGAGAATTGTAATTTTACAAATGCTCGAAATAGCTGAGCTAGCTTCTGCGGTAAAGTGTGAAATTCCTTATTTAGCTATATCAAATAAAAAAGTAACAGATGAAATGGTTCATGCATTTCAAGTTGCAAAATTAAAAGGTGATGGAATCGAAGAAGTAATTGAAAAGCTATTCCTTATGATATCATATCTAAAAAAAGATTTTGCAAATCCAGAAATATCACTTAATCTAAGATTATTGAATATCTACAAGTACAATCGAGTATTAATTGAGCTACTCAATTAAGTAATAATATTAATCAAAACGAACATATTACTTGAAGCACCAAGTAGAAATAATTATCTTTGAGCCATGAGAAATGAAGTAAATGTAAATGCAAATATCCTTACCTGGGCAATTGCTCGGGCGGGCTATGAATTGCAAACATTTACCGATAAGTTTCCCAAAGTTCAACTTTGGATAGAAGGTGAAAAGAAGCCAACCGTAAAACAATTAGAGGAATTTTCTAAAAAGGTTCATTTGCCCTTTGGATATTTATTTTTACCCGAACCACCAAAAGAACATCTACCAATTCCCTTTTTTAGAAGTAACGGAAATCAGGCAGAAAAAGTCAGCATCAACGTTTACGACACTATCTTGTTAATGCAGCAAAGGCAAGATTGGCTAAGAGATTATTTAAAGGATAACGATTTTGAACAACTTAGCTTCGTAGGGAAGTTCAGAAATACAACCAATGTACAAGCAATTGTTGCTGACATTCGCAATACATTAAATCTTCCTGAAAATTGGGCAAGCCAATTCAGAACATGGCAAGAAGCACAAGACCATTTGGTTTTGCATATTGAAGACAAAGGAATTATTACTGTTTTTAATGGTGTTGTAGAAAATAATGGATTTAGAAAAATCCCATTAGATGAATGCAGAGGTTTTGTTCTTGTTAATGAAATGGCTCCGTTCATGTTCATTAATAATGCCGACTGGAAATCTGCTCAAATGTTTACTATTGTTCACGAGTTAGCCCATATCTGGACTGGACATAGTGCGGGATTTGACTTTAGAAAATTGCAACCAGCAGATGACCCCATTGAGATACTTTGTGATAAGGTTGCCGCTGAATTTCTAGTTCCTGCAAATAGCTTTAACGAAGCATGGAATCACAATCCTAGCATTACATATGCTTCTCGCTATTTCAAAGTAAGTGAAATTGTAATTGCTCGTAGAGCATTGGACACAGGAAAGTTAACTAAGGGCCAGTTTTTTGCATTTTATAAAGAATATTCTAGCAGAGAATTTGCTAAAAAGGAACAACAAAGTTCTGGTGGAGATTTTTATGCAACTACCAAAAAACGGTTAAGTTTAACATTCGCTTCCCACATAAATAATGCTGTAAAGTCTGGCAATCTTCTATATCGCGACGCATACAAACTTACAAGTTTAAAGGGCGATACATTTCAAAACTTCTTTTCAAAACATTTTTAAAGTGAAATGGAAGTTTATGTATTAGATAGCAACTTTTTTATTCAAGCTTACCAAGTAAGTTACCCGTTGGATATTGCTTTCAGTTTCTGGAACAAAGTAAAACAGCTTGCAGAACAAGGTAGAATAATCAGCATAGACAAAGTAAAAAATGAACTTTACGATAAAAATGATGCTCTTGAAGCATGGTGTAAAGACAATCTACCCAAAAACTTTTTTAAGGATACCAGTCATGTTATGGATGCATATGGACTAGTTTCTGCTTGGGCAATTTCTAGAAACGGACATTATCTGCCAAATGCTTTAAATGAATTTCTTGATGCAGACGAAGCGGATGCTTTTTTAATAGCTTACGCTTTAACAGACAACGCAAATAGAATTATTGTAACGCTTGAAATAAGTAATCCCAACCAAAGGAATAAAATAAAAATACCCGAACCATGTAACGCTTTAGGAGTAGTATTTTGTAATACGATAGATATGTTCAGAAGATTGGGGGAAACATTTTAGCCAACGCATTTCGCAATCACAATTAAAAACCGCACGAGCCATCACACGACCAAAGTTTTTAATAGAGCTTGTAAAGCCAACCCAAAAGAAAAATTGTTCTTAAAAAAGTTTTAGGGCGGCGCCAAATCTTGGAAACAAGAAATAGAAAAATTCATTCAAGACAATGATATTCGAATTCCTATAATTTAGACAAGGTTCTTTTTGCAATCAGAAAAAGCCTTTAAATCAAAAAGGAAAAAGTAAATCCATTCACAAATGAAACTAATCCTCCTAATAACTGCATTAAGTCTCCACATCTCATCTGAGACGGCGCCAATCAATTGGAACGACCTAACTGGCAAGTGGGAGTGTGTGAAGGTGATTCATGTGGTGGGGAAGGATTCAACAAATGTGTCGAGTCAATACAATCCGCACTTCACCGAATTCATGACCAATTCCAAATTTCGTGATGACTATCTCGCGGGCAATACAAGCATTGAAGGTGTTTACAACATAGATAAATCAACGAATACAATCAACTTCACGCAAGCGGTTCAATGCACCAAATACCCAGACGCAAAAGTGCCCATGCCCGATAGCGTTTTCAAAACAGGCAAACAAGAACTAGTTCGGGGGATTGATTCCGAATTCCTGATTCCGAATTCCTGATTTCGAATTTCTAATCAGGGTCAAGCAATCTTTTAAATAATCCTTCGACAGGCTCAGGAACCGTCCTTCGACAGGCTCAGGAACCGTCCATTCGACAGGCTCAGGAACCATCCTTCGACAAGCTCAGGAATCGCCCGTTCGACAAGCTCAGGGACCCAAAATTAAAAATCATTTGGGTTCACTCGTGTGCTCTTGGGTTCACTTGGTTTAACTTTTCCCACTCAATTAACCGTCCCACTCAACTTATAAGTCCGAAAATTATAAAGAACCACCGGTGCACTCAACACCAATCCAATTACAAGAAAAATCGTGGATAAGACTCTATCCGCGGTGTTCAAGTTTATTTCGAAAATTTCTTTAAAGAAAAAGGTGGAGAAAATCAACACCACTGTTGATACTATCCCACCATACAAAGCACAGAAAAGCACGAAGCCATTATTCTCCTTAATCCTTGGAGCATCCTCTTCACTAAACATCATTTCGTTGTCCAAGGTCTCTATCACTTCATATCGCTCTGCTGTCAACACCTGCCTAGACAACAATGTGTAGAGCAACTGCGCGATCATACCGAGCGCAATAACTCCCTCCCCTATTGTAGCGACCTTCAGTCCATTCGCTAGAAGAGAATTCGTAAAAAAGTATGAACTTATGGACCCCATTAAAACGGAGTATGACAACGACAAAAAATGAAGTGTCTTATATCGCATTAAGAATTCAGTTTCAATACCGCCAAGAATGCCTCCTGAGGTACCTCCACGCTTCCTACCTGACGCATACGCTTCTTACCTTCTTTCTGCTTTTCAAGAAGCTTACGCTTACGTGAGATATCACCACCATAACATTTTGCTGTAACGTCTTTACGCAATGCCTTGATAGTCTCACGCGCGATAATCTTCGCTCCAATAGCAGCCTGAAGTGCAATCTCGAATTGCTGTCTCGGTATCAACTCGCGAAGTTTGACACAAATACGTTTTCCTAAATCAAACGCGTGATCCTTGTGGATCAACGCCGACAAGGCATCCACCTGCTCACCGTTCAACAAAATATCCAACTTCACCAAATCACTCTGCTTATACCCCAATGGGAAATAATCGAATGATGCATATCCTTTCGAAATCGTTTTCAAACGATCGTAGAAGTCAAAAACAATCTCTGCCAACGGCATCTCAAATGTCAACTCCACACGGTCTGCAGTCAAATAAATCTGCCCCGTCAAGAAACCACGTTTCTCAATACACATCGTCATAATCGATCCAGTGAATTCACTCTTCGTAATGATCTGCGCCTTGATATACGGCTCTTCCACGTAATCCAACTTTCCAGGATCCGGCAACTCACTTGGATTGTGGATTTCGTATTTATCTCCTTTCGTGGTATAGACAAAATAACTAACGTTGGGAACGGTCGTAATCACCGTCATGTTGAACTCACGCTCCAAACGCTCTTGGATAATCTCCATGTGCAACATGCCCAAGAATCCGCAACGGAATCCAAAGCCAAGTGCAGCAGAACTTTCAGGTTCGAATACAAGAGAAGCATCATTCAACTGAAGCTTTTCCATCGACGCACGAAGCTCTTCGTATTGATCAGTATCTACTGGATACAATCCAGCGAATACCATTGGTTTCACATCTGTAAATCCTTTCACCGCTTCCAAACAAGGGTTCGCTACTGTCGTAATCGTGTCACCCACTTTTACTTCCGAAGCCGTCTTGATTCCGCTAATAATATATCCTACGTCACCCGCTTTCACTTCTTTTCGCGGTAAGAGATCAAGTCCCAAAACGCCCACCTCATCAGCCTCGTAGACTGTTTCAGTACTCATGAATTTCACTTTATCGCCCTTGCGAATGGTTCCATTCACAACACGATAGTATGCGATGATACCACGGAAAGAGTTGAATACCGAGTCAAACACCATCGCTTGCAACGGTGCATTCTCATCACCTTTTGGATCTGGAATACGTTCGCAAATCGCTTCAAGAACGGTATCAACACCCCAACCTGTTTTTCCGCTCACCGCAAGGATGCTATCACGATCGCAACCGATAAGGTCAACGATTTGATCTTTCACCAATTCGGGTTCAGCGTTAAGAAGGTCGAGTTTATTAAGAACAGGGATGATTTCAAGATTATTCTCGAGTGCCAAGTAAAGATTCGAGATCGTTTGCGCCTGAATACCTTGTGTAGCGTCAACGATAAGAAGCGCTCCTTCGCAAGAAGCGATAGAGCGCGACACCTCGTAACTAAAGTCAACGTGACCAGGAGTATCGATAAGGTTCAGCGTGTATTTCGTCCCCTTATGAGTATGCAGCATTTGAATCGCGTGAGCCTTGATGGTGATCCCCTTTTCACGCTCAAGATCCATATCATCCAGCGTCTGCGCCACCAGTTTACGGCTATCAATAGTACCAGTAATCTGAAGCAGTCGGTCCGCCAAGGTAGATTTACCATGGTCAATATGCGCGATAATACAGAAGTTGCGGATGTTTTTCATATGTTGCTCTCTTTACCCTCAAAGGCTGTCGGGGTGCAAAAATAAGGCTTTTTCTCACCTTATCCGCAGTGTAAGCGCGGAGTTATTTCAGTTCTCCTAATTATGCCCCAATTGCGCGCTGTGTAACTCGCTAGCGCTTCGTGTGTAACCCTTCGGGTGTGTAATCCGCTCGGGCGGATGTGCTATCCCGCAAGCGGGATATAGAAAACCATAGAGCACAAGACTAATCAGCCTACAACTTCAGCGCACAATAGCGCGCCCAGAGCATCTCTACCCGAGCCCCAAGCGAGGTTCTCCCCCGCACATGCGGGGTACACACGAGCGTTAGCGAGTTACACCGCGCGCAATCGGCGCATAATCAAGAGCGCTGCAGGAAATCCGCGCGTACACATCTCTTTAGAGCTTCAGCTCCCGCACAAAACTTTCCTCTAAAGAGATTAAGGTTTCGGTGCGCGCTATGCCTTCAATCTTCTGAACTCTATCAGACAACACATCTCTTAAGTGACGTGTGTCGCGGCATTGCACCTTAAGGAAGAGCGAATAGGTCCCTGTTGTGTAATGGCAGCTTAGGACTTCGGGGATCTTTTGGAGTTCGCGGATGACCTTGTAGTAGGATTCGCTTTTTGCTAAGAAAACCCCTATGAACGCTGTGATATCCCAGCCCATCGCTGCGAGGTCGATTTGCAAATGTGGCTTTTTGACAATGCCCGCTTCTTCCATTTTCTTCATGCGCACATGCACAGTTCCGGGAGCAACATTCACTTTTTTGGCGATTTCGGTGAACGGAACAAAGGCATCTTGGGTCAAGATGTTTAAAATCTTGATATCGGTGTTGTCAATTTGATAATTCATAAGTCAAAAATAGGAATGAAATTATCATTTCGTCAATCAAAAACACTTTTTACCATCACGAATGTATTTTTTATGCCATTTTACTGCTTATTTCGTCAAATTTCAATCACATTAGTATTTTTGTAACGGAAATCATCAAACGAATTCATAGGAGAATTCAAGCAAGAATTTGTAAGGAAAATTTTTGGAAGTTTTGATAATGTTTTGATATTGTTTTGGAACTGGTGGATAATGAAATTGGTATTCATTCCCCACTAAAAATGGGGTGAGGAGCTCGGGACAAAGAGATGAGGATAAAATTTTGCAGGAGATTTTACCCCCATATCCTAACCGCCTCGTGAAGGTTCGAATCCTTCTCCAACAGCAATTAAAATTGTGGTTTGTTTGGTTATATAAGAGTTTTACTCGAAAAAAATGGACTTCCTAAAGTGGAAGTCTTTTTTTTTGCGCGGGATTTTTTGCAGGCCCTCTGCCGATGCTGCCATCGCCGCGCAAAAGTGTACCCTTCGCTATCGCTCCGGGGTGTAACCCTTCGGGTGTGTATCCCGCACGTGCGGGAGTGAACCTCGCCCGAGGCTCGGGTGCAAATGCATTGGGCGCGCTATTGCGCGCAGTTGTGTTGGTGTTTTTATGATTTTCTACATCCCGCTTGCGGGATTACATATCCGCCCAAGCGGATTACTCACCCGAAGGGTTACACAGCGCGCAATCGATGCATAAATAAGAGAACTGAAGGAAATTCGCGCTTAAACAGCAGGACAAGCGTAAATTTTATAGAAAAACTAAAACCTCCAGGCTATCACTCGGGTATTTTTTTGACCGATGCTAAAATCCATTTTTCGCACCTCTTGACACTTGGTTTTTTTCAAGGCTCTAAACACCGCGCGTAGCGTCGTTTCTTTAGAGACTAGTGTCGAGAACCAGCCTATTCTTGCTTTGAAGTCTTGGCTTTCAAGGACCATGTTATGGATGAAGAACTCTTCTCCGCCCTCGCACCAAAGCTCGTTGTTTTGTCCACCAAAATTG
>CALRZB010000067.1:0-11414 GCA_943372555.1 Chryseobacterium gleum
GGGGCGTTTCGAGAACCTGGAGTAATAATGATATGCTTGATTCCTTTCTTTTCAAAAAGGGAAACAAGGTCTTGAACTGCTTTTTTATCTGAATTCATCTTCGCTTGCGAAACTATAACAGAACAACAAATAATCGGGCAAATGGTTTCGGAAATTGATCAAGATCAATTTTTCATGGATTCCAACACAGAAATCATGACGTTGGCTTTGTTTTCAGCCTCATCCCACTCCGATTCAGGATTTGAATCGGCCATAATTCCACCTCCACTGTAAATTATAGCACTGCCATTTATCCACTCCATACATCGGAGTTGAACGAAAACCTGACCATTTCCGCTGACATCGGAATATCCTATATAACCTGCGTACATTTTTCTAGAGTGTGACTCCAATTGGGAAATTACACTCTTGGCTCTTTCTAAAGGCAGTCCGCAAATGGCAGGTGTTGGATGAAGCGCCTGCGCCCAAAAATGAATAGTATTGGACGACTCGAATTCAATTGTAGACTTCAAGTGCTCTAAATGAGCGGCTGAGGCAGTAAAAGGAGCGCTGATTTGTACATTTTTGCCCCCATTCGATTGAATTGTAGAGGCAATAAAATCAGTAACAACTTTTTGCTCTCTAATTTCCTTTTCACCCCAAGTCCTATTGTCCTCTGCTTTAAGTCGTGTGCCAGCCAATGACATTGTGCTTAGTTTTCCTTCATTACGTGCTATTAAAGTCTCTGGGGTAGCACCGAGCCAAACCGAATGAACGTTCATTCGGTAAATAAAAACAAATGCATTTGGATACTTTAATGTAAGGATTTCAAAAGCTTTCTGGATACTAGTAGAATCAACTAAGAAAGGTAACATTACCTTTTTAATTTTACTTATTACAACCTTCTCCAACTCCTTTGATTCGAGTATTTGGATAGCGTTACTTACAGCAGAAATATGAGACTCTCTCGAAGTACTTGCAGTTTGTTGCTTTTCTTCTTCAGCCTCATCAAATGGCCTCGTAAGCCAAATGTTTCCCGCGGAATCAACCAACTCGCCGTCTTTTTGCAAAAACTCCAAAACTGTTTTGGTACCCGGAAGTTGGCAAATAGCGAAGGAGTGCCCTTCATGAATAGCTTTGAGAAAATCTTCAGTCATTATTTAGCCTGCTTCTGTTTTACCATAACTGTTAATCTGCTCACAGCGAGAATCTGATTTTCTTCATCCACTATTTCTATATTCCAGACATGAGTTGATTTGCCAGCGTGCAGGATTTTAGCTTTTCCAGTAACAAGACCATGTCTCTTACTTTTAAGATGGTTGATATTGAGCTCAACGCCAACCGCCAAACCACCGGCTTCTGCTACCAATACATGTGACCCGAAACTACCCAGAGTTTCCGCTAATGCAGCGGAAGCTCCGCCATGCAGCAATCCATAAGGCTGATGCGTTCTATGATCCACAGGCATAGTTGCCTCAATATATCCCATCTCTACTTTTGTAAACTCGATGCCAAGTGAGCCCATTAAAGTTGACTCTCTAAATTGATTTACCAGTTCAATTGCGTTTGCTTCCATAACTCTGTAAAATTGAGTTCAAATTAAAGCAACAACCTTCGGATATTTGCGCCCAAGTATTATAAGTTTCAAAGAATGTCGAATTACCGTATATTATTGATTGAAGATGAGGAGAGCCTGGCTTCCATGCTGCGACTCAATTTAGAGATGGAAGGTTATCAGGTAGTATATGCCGCCGACGGCTTTCTAGCTTTGGAAAAATTTAGAAATCAAGCATTTGATTTGGCAATCCTTGATGTAATGCTTCCAGAGTTAGATGGCTTTGCTGTTTGTGAAACCGTGAGATTAGAAGGAAACAAAACACCAATTCTATTCCTTTCGGCAAAAGGCACAGGGAAAGACAAGATTGAGGGATTGAAAATTGGAGGCGATGACTACTTGGCGAAGCCATTTGATTTGGAAGAGTTGCTTCTAAGAGTAAGTAAACTCATCAAGCGCCATGATGATGGACATAAGAGCATAGCAGAGCAAGATGAATACACGTTTGGATCAAATACAGTGAATTATCTGCATTATACCATCAAGGACAAAGACGGTGTATCGCATGAGATTTCGAAACGAGAAATTATGTTATTAAAGCTATTGATACAAAAAGCTGGCGAAGTAGTCTCTCGTGAGGAAATATTAGAAAAAGTATGGGGATATGATGTTTTCCCAAGTACTCGAACGATCGACAATTACATTTTGGCTTTTAGGAAGTATTTCGAGCCAGATAGTAGGCAACCCTTATACTTTCATTCCGTCAGAGGAGTAGGATATCGGTTTACACCTCCTTCAGAAAAAAGTTTCTGATTAATAGGCAACCAAACTTTTATCTCACCGTCTTAAAGATGGTTACGCGGTCTTCCAGGACTGCGTTGGTTTCAAAATTTTCCTTGCAGGTTTACAGAAAAGGGGTCCGAGAGGTTCCCTTTTTTGTTTTAAGACGTTTTTAATCAGCGTTTTAAAACAACTTACTTAAAGAGAAACATAAACTAATTTCTTCGTTTCGAAGAACTCTTCTGAGAAATAATCAGTTAAGCTATAGACCTCTTTTTGTTGCTTAACTTCCTTAAGCTCATCCTTTAGATCCCCTCCTTTTAAACAAATCAATCCATTTGGAAGGGCGTTCTTATTGTCTTTTAACAACTTACCATTCGACCATGCAAGTAACATTTTAAGTTCTGCTACTGCTCGAGAAACTACAAAATCATATTTATCCTTGACTTGTTCTGATCGAATATGCTCAGCTTTAACATTTTTCAAACCCAAGGCATCGGCAACTTCTTGGACTACTTTGATTTTTTTCCCAATAGAATCTGTAAGATGAAATTGAACATCAGGCATCATGATGGCAAGTGGAATTCCTGGGAAGCCGCCGCCGGTGCCGATATCAAGAATTTTAGAACCTGGTTGAAAAGGAAGGAATTTATGTATGGCCAATGAATGAACGACGTGTCTTTCGTAGAGCTGTTCGATGTCCTTTCGAGAGATTACATTAATTTTTTCATTCCACTCCGAATAAAGGCCTTGCAGCGCTGCAAAGTGTTCCTTTTGTTGTGGAGTTATGTCGGGAAAGTATTTAAGTACTATTTCCACTATTAATAGACGTCTTTCGAGTGCTGCATCATTTGGAAGAGAAACTCTCTTGCTCTGAAGAGCTGAGCTTTTACAGTTCCTAGAGGCAAATCAAGTTGTTCGGCAATCTCTTCGTAGGCTAATTCTTCGAAATATCTCATTTCGACTAATTTGCGATAACGCGGTTTCAGACGATCAACTATTTCACGCATTTTCTTGATTCTCTCCTCCTTCTGCATTGCTTCTGCTGGATCGAGTACAGAATCCTTTACGCTTATTTCATAGGTATCTCCATCTTCCGAAGTGAAACCTTGGTCAATAGAAATCGCTTTTATTTTTTTCTTACGAATGAAGTCGATACAGTTATTTGATGCTATTTTGAAAAGCCATGTAGAAAATGCGAATTGAGGCGTGTATTGTGCCATTCTGCGAAATGCCTTTCCAAATGCTTCGATTGTTAAATCCTCAGCATCATCCTTGTTGTTTACCATTTTAAGGAGCATGAAGTAGACGGGCTCACGGTAACGATCCATCAATTCTGCATAGGCCTTTTGATCTTTCTGGTTCAGAGCTTTCTGAACGAGATGATAGTCGTATTGGCCTTTTTCTGATAGGTGTTCAATCAGTTCCATTTCTGTGGTTTCCTCACAAGATTAGTGATGTAAAGACCTGCGTTCAGAGCGTGCAAGTGTATCTCGAGGAATGGCGCTAACCAAACCAAGTCTTTTTGCTGTGCAAGCTTCTTAGCAGACGCATGCAAAATAGCGATTTGCACAACATATCTCACAAACAACATTGCGCCAACTACCAACATTGCATTCTTCAAAACCATGGCACCGGCAAATCCTACAAACATCATCAAAAAGCTTATGGGCCAAAGACTTAGAGTGCTTTTATCCGAAGCCTTATACATCGGCGCTGTTGTAAAATGTCTTCTTTTCTGTGCAAACCACTCTTTCCAAGTTTTCTTTGGTTCAGAGATCGTATGACTTTCTGGGTGAATTACAACTTGAGTGTTGTACTTCGTCGCGACTTGATTTACAAATAAATCATCGTCACCAGACGTAATGCTGTAGTGACTTTTGAAGCCACCAACGCTAAAGAATAACTCACGGCGGTAAGACATGTTGCGCCCCACACCCATGTATGGATGACCAGATTTGGCAAAACCCAAATAGTGGAGTCCAATGAGGAAAGTGTCGTAACGAATGATTTTGTTTAACCACCCTGGGTATTTGGTATAGGGTGAAAAACCAATGGATAATTGCTTTTTATCCTGAATGCCCCCTGTCATGCGGGAAATCCATGAAGACGAATTCGGAGCACAATCGGCATCGATGAGCAAAATTGTGTCGTATTTGGCAGCTTTAATTCCAAGTGTGAGCGCAAATTTCTTCCCTTGCATATTTTGCTTTTCTTCATCCAAATTGATGATATGCATATTGGGATAGCGCAAATGAAGTGCTTTGAGAATTGTTTCGGTATCATCCCAACTTGAATCATTTACCACTACTACTTCAAAATCCTTAAAATCCTGATCCATTATGGCGGGGATATTATCCATGAGATTTTTCTCTTCATTGCGCGCGCAGATCACAATAGAGACAGGCTCGATTCCTTTTGGCTCGTTGGCGATTTTTGCTGCTGCGACCTTGGTGAAGTAGAAAAAGAAAAAGTATATCTGTACCAACCAGGCAATGATAAAAATACCTAGAAAGCTTAACCCCCAATAATCCCAATCTAAAAAGTTGTGCATGGTCGAATAATTCGTGTAAAATGCGACTGCGAAAATATCTCTAAGGAGCAGGTAATGAAACAAAAAAGGGGGGCAATTGCCCCCCTTTTATAAACAGTATATGTTGAATTACTATTTTCGGATTACCAACTTCTGAGTTGACACCAAACCATTCTCTATCAATCGAATAAAGTAGATTCCTTCTGCATATTCGTTTAAAGAAATAGTAACAGAGTCTTTTGCTTTGGTGGCAAAGACCGTTTTTCCAGAAATATCGATCAAACTTAAGTCTGCATTCTTGAACCCTTGAATACGCACAAATTGATCGGCGGGATTTGGGTACATTGAGAATGATGTGTTACTTTTTTCATTAATACCAAGTCCGGTAAAGCAAAAATCCGTAGCCTCATTGAATTCAAAGTCTGCACCTTCTGCCAACACTTGACCAAGATTGTCAGTAAGCGTATATGCCCCGCAAAAACCAAAGAAGCACATTCCGTCACCGTATTCATCAATCATATTGAGGGTATAGCATCCTGCAGCAAGACATAGGACTTCGGTAACTTGATCACCTCCATTCTGGCCTGAATATGTTCCTCCGGAAGAAAGTATCACATTTCCGCCCTGCAATAATTCCCAAGCTGTTTCTTCTGGAAAGTTATCAAATTCCAAAGAAAGGGTTACATCAAAAGTATCGCCCACATTAGCATTCAAACTGAATTCAGAAGAATTATTGAGAAGATTTTCGTCGGTGCCATTGTTGGGATTTACAATTTCCACGGTTATGGTATTAGCACCATTTGATAGTGTCATTGTGCCTAAACTTATTGTTTCTTCCTGATTCTGCGCCAATGATCCATTCCAGTTGATTGTTTGAGTGGCACCGCCGTTGAACATATATTCTATAGTACAAGTTGTTAGGGTATTTACACCATAGTTTCTAAGAATAAACTGTGGATTTACCTCTGTTCCGCAAATGAAGGTTTCAAGACCTACAATTCCTGCAGAACCAGCGTCCAATTGAGCGGCAACAAATCCTTCTGGATAACCATCTAATACAGTTACACCAGTGCCCAAAGGATCTAACCAGTTGGAAAGTCTCGTTGAATTTGTGGTTCCATGATCCCAACTTTGACCAAAACGACCATAATAGTCAAACTGCCCATTATTGACAGAACCGCTGCACGCCGAAGCGCCTCCGTAAAGTTGTCCAATTATTCTGTGATCTTGATTGAATAAAGGCGAACCGCTTGATCCTCCCTCTGTAACTCCTAATTCCCATTGATCAACAAACCAAACTTGAGCGCCAGCTTCTGCGCTATGATAGGGCGCGTCGTCATCGAAGCAGATTTTTTTCACATCACCAGAGGGATGGTGAATTCCAACCGCGCTTGCAACAGCCGCTTCGCTATCACTATAATCCCAGCCTGAATATTGAACATTCCAATTGGAAGGAGGCGTTGAACTTAGTTCCAACAAGGCGAAATCGCTATATGCATTGCTTGCTCTTAGGGTTGAACCTGAAATACTATTATTTGTTGGCCCAGTGCTACCCGAGCAATTCGTTGATTCATGATTAAAGTAGAATACCCAATTAGCAACGCTACCGCCTAGACAGTGATTTGCTGTTAAGAAATAAGGAGTTCCATCTTGAGCAGTGTTATTCACTAGCGCTCCAGAACAAACTGCATTTCCGCCTTGTACGATTAGGGCCACGCTTCTTTTTTCAATTTGCCAATCGTTTCCTTCTGGACAATTGACATTGATGTTACATGCTCCGCTGTTTCCGAATGGACCGCGATCAGATGAATCCTCAAAGTGAGTCGCGAGAATATTTCTGTATCCATGCACAATGGTGCCTATTTCAATATTGCCCCAATTCTCAAGATGAAGTGGCACTGAATACTCAAGTACTATTTCAACTCCTTGAATTAATCCAATTGCAAAAGATCCGTTTTCTTGCATGTTTTCATAAGTGTATGAACCCAAGAAGTGTGTTCTTTCCTTATTCCAAACAAAGAGCTTTCCTCCTTTTGGAATTTCGAAAGTGTCAAGAATAAGACTCACTGAGGTGGCCTCTGGACAATGAATTCCCAATTGCCAAACAACGAGATCACCAGCAGGATCTACGATCCAGTTACCCGAATTTTCCATGGTATAGCTCACTTCATGCTCGATACCAAAACGATATGGGGCTTCTTTGTATTGATCTACAACAGCATCTTCAGCGTCAATAGCAGCTCTGTTGATTGATGAGGTATGAACAAAAGGAACGTCTGAAGACAAGTGTTTATCAGACCAATTAATAGGTTCTCCTCCTTGAGAGATTTGAGCAAAACTGAAAATTGAAAGGGAGATGAATAGCGAAGAGAGTGCTAATTTTCTAAACATTTCTTGTGGTTTTGAATGGTTACAATAGGTCAAAATTAATCCCTACCAAAATGGAAGGGATTACTATTTTTATTTTGAAATCAACATATTCTTAGTACGTGTAAGAAACCAGTTTTGTTCTATCATTGTTCACAATGAGCTTTACCTCATTTCCTCCTCCACCCTGCGTTTTCTTAATATCAAAAGCTAGTCTGTGATACAGAAGCGCTCTGCACATATCGTTATTGGCCTTGTGTTCCAATGCCAAATTGAGTTGCACTGGTTTACTTTTCAAATAAGCGCCATTTGATTTCATTGAAAATTCATGCACTTGACAGCCTCCGCCATACTGTACTTCTACAATTAATGAATCATTATGAATGTAGATGGAATCTATATTGAATGGATCTGTAGCGTCTTGTTGCACAAAGTTCGGATCGATGACCAATTGGTTCACAATCAATTTAGAGTCCGCAGGCGCGGCTTCAGTAGTTGCTGCTTCATCAGATTTTCCTGACATAGATTTTTTATTCTTTTTGCATTGAACCATTGTAATGGAAATTGCAATCAGGATGAGAGTGAGTGATTTTTTCATTTTCAAATATTATTTCAAAGGTAGAATAAATGGGATAAGAATTATGCCATGACTATTTTGAAGCCTTTTCATCTATCAATTTTTGAAGACCAAACATTTCATCTCGCAATCGCGCTGCTTCCATGAAGTCTAGATCGCGCGCAGCTTTTTCCATTCTCTTCTTAGTTTGATCAAGCGATTTTTTCAATTGATCCGCGGATAGATTTTTCAATACTGGATCAGCAGCAATACTGTTTTCGCCCTCATGCTCCACATAGAAGAGTTTCTTTCTCTTATCTATAATACCGCTTTGATCGAAGATAGTATCGTTTCCTTTCTTCACTTGAGTTGGGGTAATTCCATGTTTGAGATTATAGGCAACTTGTTTTTCTCGTCTTCTATCTGTTTCATCCATGGTTTGCTGCATACTATCCGTGATTTTGTCTGCATACATAATAACTCTTCCATTCACATTTCGGGCTGCGCGACCTGCTGTTTGGGTTAGAGATCTGTTACTTCTCAAGAACCCTTCTTTATCTGCGTCCATGATTGCTACAAGAGATACTTCTGGCAAGTCGAGACCTTCTCTTAAAAGATTTACTCCAACCAATACATCAAATTTTCCTTCACGTAAATCGCGCAAAATTTCGATTCGGTCCAGGGTATCCACTTCGCTGTGGATATATCGGCAACTAATATTCAATCGATCGAGATATTTCGCCAATTCTTCGGCCATTCGTTTTGTAAGAGTTGTAACCAGAATTCGTTCATTCTGCTCAATAGTCGCTTGAATTTCACCAATGAGATCATCTATTTGATTGAGTGAAGGACGCACTTCGATGGGCGGATCAATCAACCCAGTTGGTCGCACGACTTGTTCCACCACCACCCCTTCACTTTTTTGAAGTTCATAGTCCGCTGGAGTTGCAGAAATGAATAAGACTTGCTTTTGCATACTTTCCCATTCGTTGAATGTAAGTGGTCTGTTATCCATTGCACTTGACAATCGGAATCCGAAATCGACAAGATTTACCTTTCTTGATCTATCTCCGCCATACATTGCACCTACTTGAGAAACGGTAACGTGACTCTCGTCAATTACCATGAGGTAATCATCAGGGAAATAATCTAGCAAACAGAAAGGACGCTGACCTGGTAATCTTCTATCAAAGTATCTGGAGTAGTTTTCAATTCCTGAGCAATAGCCAAGTTCTTTCATCATTTCAAGATCATAGTTGACTCTTTCTTCAAGGCGTTTTGCTTCAATGAATTTTCCTTCTTTATTAAAGCCGTCGACCTGTTTGACCATCTCTTGTTGAATCTCCCACATGGCCTCATTCATTGTTGCCTTGCTTGTAACAAACAAGTTTGCAGGGTAAATACTAATCGTTTCGAAAGGCATTATCGACTTGCCCGTTTGGGGGTTGATTGATTCGATGCTTTCCACCTCATTTCCCCAGAAATTGAATCTTATGGCGTAATCAGCGTATGCTAGAAAAACATCTACTGTATCGCCGTTAACTCGGAAAGTTCCGCGTGTAAAGTCTTTCATAGCTCGGCTATACAAGCTTTCTACCAAGCGATGAAGGAGACCTTGTCTGCTCATTGAAGCGCCTTTTTCAACAGAGATGACACTTTTATGAAATTCTATTGGGTTGCCGATTCCATAAATGCATGATATACTTGCGATAACGATGACATCTCTTCTTCCACTGAGAAGTGCGCTAGTAGCTGCAAGTCTTAGCTTTTCAATTTCATCATTAATTGAAAGATCTTTTTCAATATAAGTGCCTGTTGTAGGAAGATATGCTTCTGGTTGATAGTAATCGTAGTAGCTTACAAAGTATTCTACTAGATTATCTGGAAAGAAGTGTTTGAACTCGGAATAAAGTTGTGCTGCGAGTGTTTTGTTATGGCTAAGAACGAGGGTTGGACGTTGTGTGTTAGCGATAACGTTGGCGACTGTAAATGTTTTTCCAGAGCCGGTAACACCGAGAAGCGTTTGAAATTTGTCTCCTCTTTCTACACCTTCTGTAAGTTGCTTGATAGCTGTCGGTTGATCGCCACTAGGGGTATAATTGGAGTGAAGTTCAAATTTCATTTTGCTAAATTACAAAGGAACGTTGATGAAATTTTTGTGTAACAAAAAACCCCAGCTTCGCTGGGGTTTTTCAAGTATTCTAATTGCGAAATATTATTCAGCAATGATTTCGAACTTAACAACTGCAGTAACTTCTTTGTGAAGTTTAACTTTAGCTTCGTAAGCGCCGAGATTTTTAATGTGATCATCATTGATGCTAATGCTTTTACGGTCGATGTTGAAACCAACTTTAGCAAGAGCTTCAGAGATTTGAATTGTGTTCACGCTACCAAAGATTTTACCAGTATCAGAAGCTTTAGTTCCGATCTTAAGATCAAGAGCTCCAAGGCTTTCCGCTGTAGCTTGAGCTTCAGCAAGGATTTTGGTTTCTTTGTGCGCACGTTGCTTCAAGTTTTCAGCTAAAATTTTTCTAGCAGATTCTGTAGCAGCGATTGCATATCCACGTGGGATAAGAAAGTTGCGTGCATAACCAGGTTTTACAGTAACGATTTCGTCCTTTGCACCTAGTTTTTCGATGTTAGCTTTGAGAATTACTTCCATGACTTTGCCCTCCTGTTTAATTATTTGAGCATATCACCAACGTAAGGCATCAAAGCCAGGTGGCGTGCTTTTTTGATTGCTTGTGCTACTTTGCGTTGGTACTTCAATGAAGTTCCAGTTAGACGACGTGGAAGAATTTTTCCTTGTTCGTTGCAAAGTTTTAGGAGGAAATCTCCGTCTTTGTAGTCGATATACTTGATACCTGCTTTTTTGAAGCGGCAGTATTTCGCCTGTTTTGTCTCAATCTCGATTGGATTAAGATATCTGATTTCTGAATTGTCGCTCATTTTCAAGATTTTTTAAAGGTTTTACCTTCGGCTTTTAGTTGGCTTTAGCGGTTTCTTCTTTCTTAGCCTTGTTTCTGCGACCTTCAGCATACTCTACGTGATACTTGTCCATGTGAGTTGTAAGGAAGCGCAGGATGCGCTCATCGCGGCGGAATTCTACTTCGAATGGTCCTACCACTTCGCCAGTAGCTTCGAATTCCACTAGGTAGTAAAAGCCTGTAGTTTTTTTCTGGATTGGATATGCAAGTTTTCTCAAGCCCCAGTTGTCCTCGTGCTTGATTTTTGCACCCTTACCCTTCAAAAACTTCTTGAACTTTTCTACTGTTTCCGCTGCCTGTTCTTCTGACAGCACGGGGGTCATAATGAAAACAGTTTCGTAACGGTTCATTGAGTTTGAATTGTTTATGGATTAAAAAATTGGACGGCAAAGATACTGAAAATCTTTTAATTCCCATCCTACAGTAGAAAATAACGAGCAATCCCCTGATTTTTAACAGAGTATACTAATAAAAAATCACATTTCAAGGATATTACACCTTAAATCTCCATTTCCATGGTTTGAAAATGTGTGAGTTCTCTTTCCAAAACTTGAGAACCAAATAAATAAAGATAGGCGATCCGAAAGTCAAAAAAGACAAGTAGATAAAAGAAAGACGCA
Source organism: Chryseobacterium gleum (assembly GCA_943372555.1). Classification (GTDB taxonomy): domain Bacteria; phylum Bacteroidota; class Bacteroidia; order Flavobacteriales_D; family Sanyastnellaceae; genus JAIXWP01. Next base: position 11,378 of record CALRZB010000067.1, read on the forward strand.
CACGACGAACGCGCACTCCCATTTTGGAAGCCAACCA
>CALRZB010000068.1:0-11409 GCA_943372555.1 Chryseobacterium gleum
AGTGAGTTTTGAAGTGAGTTTTTGCTTTATCCCAAAATGAGTTGCTTCCCAAGTAACAGACTCATTCAATTCAATAAGACCAGTTGTTCTTCCAGCAATCGCTTGCTCATTGGTCTTTGCGGTAGATATTTTATGCAAGTCAATGCTTCGCGCGAGGTCAAAGCAAATTTCGAGCATCGAATTAATTTCAGTGGCAATCTCAATTTTGGGCATCTCGCTTTCTTTTAACAATCAAATGTCGGACAATAATTACAACCGAACTAAGCATCCAAAAATATACTGCAAATGATATGAAATACATAAGAAACCAGATAAACCAAGCACCGAACAACGGAATAGACCAACCATATTTTTCTATAAAAATGTAATCATCGTAAATCACATAGATCCAGAACACCATTGTGAAAATAGCGGAGAGGTATTTGAAAATTGTTCGTGCTTTTTTGAAGCCGTTTTTCATTTGCGGTGCTCTAAAAACTACTCCTCACGTGTATCAATTTCCATCTCTATAGCACCTTCACTATCGGGCATATTCTCTGCTGGTCCTGCTATTCTGCCAAACACTAATGTTTCTCTATTCAACTCCATCTCAGCGGGAACAACATCCCTAATGCATTTCAACTCCAGCGTATCCTTCGTCAATTTCTCAATGGTGAATGCCAGCTTAAAATCTTGGTCACATGTGTTGACGAATAAAAGAACAGGAACGTTATAACCATCCATATTCTCGTAGATGCGGTAAGCCAATCGCAAATCACTTCTCTCGCCTTTCTTGTCTAGAAAAGAAAAACTCGAGGAAATTTCATTGCCTCCAAAATAAACCTGATCAATGAAATTCTTTTTACTTTTCAAGGTAACTGCTTTCTCCTCAAAAATGCTCCAACATCCGACAATCAGATGTGGTTTCGGATTCGTCATAAACGATGTCAATCCGAAAAAACTTACTATAAGCATGAGAAGTAGAGGTTTAATATTTTTGTTTTTCATTCTTTAAAATTCCTTTTTTGAATCTAATGTTAGCGTGCTGATGTCTCGAAGTTCGGCGATTTCTGAAGAAACTACTTTTCTGATTTGGATATTACTCATTCTATTGACCGCAAATATTAAAGAATTTCTGCCGATTCAATCTAAAAATTACAAAGCTTTGGTAACGCTTAACTATTACTAAAATTTAAGGATCATCAAACTAACTTCACTTACACCCTCACCGACGTACCCGCTCTGAAAAGCGAAATCAAGGGTTCGGGTGTCCGAGGGGCGGGGCGGGGACACATGCCGACAGGCATTCCACCCGCCGCAAGGCGGTCCACATACCTTTAGGTATTACACAAGCCGCCAAGCGTTACACCGCCAAAGGCGAATAAACTTTCATTTTATTTTGAAAGTTCAGAAACTTTCTTAACTTTGCGTCGTAATACTTTTCACTATGACACTTCAAGACGCAAAAGATAAATTCATCCAAACATGGGGTGCACTCGGTAGCAACTGGGGAATCAACAAAACAATGGCCCAAGTACATGCACTTCTCCTCGTTAGCGAAGAACTCCTCTCCACCGAGGATGTAATGGAAAAACTCCAAATCAGTCGCGGCAATGCAAACATCAACGTGCGCGCGCTCATCGACTGGGGACTCATCGACCGTACCAATGTCAAAGGTGATCGGAAAGAATATTTCATCGCCGAGAAAGACATCTGGAAAATCGCCACGCTCATAGTCAACGAGCGCCGCAAACGCGAAGTGGAACCCATCCTTAAAGCACTCAAACAAGTAAAAGATATCGACGCCAAAAGCGGAGAGAAAAAAGAAATAAAACAATTCACTGACTTCATCGAATCCCTCGAAAAATTCACTGGAACAATAGACGGAGTATTCGAAAAATTCTGCCGCGCCGACCAAAGCTGGTTCACCGGAACGATTTTGAAACTTTTCAAGTAGTTGGTAGAAGGTGGTAGGTAGTAGGTGGATTAATAAAAAGACAAAAAGCAAAGTGTAAAAAATAAAAGCTGTGCAAAAGCTAAAAACCAATAGCCAAAAAGCTAATAGCCAATAGCCAACAGCTTAAAGCCAAATAACATGGACACAAAAAAACAAACTATCATCCTCGCGGGAGGAACAGGATTTCTTGGACAACTGCTCCAAAATCACTTCTCTAAAATCTATTATAAAGTTATTGTCCTTACTCGCCAAGCCAAGCCTGCTAAGGGCAACATCCACTTTATGGAATGGGATGGCAAAAATCCCGGTCACTGGATGCACGAAGTCGACGGTGCCGATGCTATCATCAACCTTACCGGCAAAAGCGTCAACTGTCGATACAATGCAAAAAATAAAAAAGAAATTCTCGAAAGCAGAATCTCTTCTACCCTCGCGCTAGGCGCAGCAGTTATTATGGCTGCCAAACCTCCTCGCATCTGGATCAACTCTAGCAGCGCGACCTTCTATCGACACGCAGAAGACCGTCCACAAGACGAATACATTGGTGAAACAGGAAAGGACTTCAGCATGGGCGTATGCCAGCAATGGGAAGAAACCTTCTTTGATATTCCAACTCCTGGAACACGAAAGGTTGCAATCCGCACCGCATTAGTTCTTGGAAAACAAGGCGGTGTTTATCCTGTATTTCGCAAACTAGCAAACATCGGATTGGCAGGAAAACAAGGCAGCGGAAGACAAATGACCAGCTGGATTCACGAAGAGGATTTCATTGCTTCACTTGATTTCATCATGGCCTCTCCAGAACTCGACGGTGCAATAAACATAACTGCCCCACATCCCGTGAGCAACGAAGAATTCATCAAAGCAATGCGTCACAGTTTAGGGCATTCTTGCGGACTTCCACAAACCAAATGGATGCTCAAAATTGGCGCTTGGTTTATGGGTACCGAAACAGAACTAGTGACCAAAAGCAGATGGGTTTTACCTACCCGACTCCTTAGATGCGAATTTGATTTTAAATATCCTTTCGTACAACAAGCATTTAATGCCTTAAATCTAAAAACACATGATCACGCTCATAGCCAATCTTCTTTGGAAAATAAGGTTCAACTGGCATAGAAAACGCAGTCCTTTTTTAGGAAATCTTTTCAAGTAAATTGCGCACACTTTCAAGTGTATGACTAACTTTGATAAAAAATAAACGATGCTAAATAAGAAAATCGAAAAAGCGCTCAACGATCAAATCAAAGTTGAAGCGGAAAGCAGCCAAGCATACCTTGCCATGGCTTCATGGTCAGAAAACGCGGGTCTTTCAGGAACCGCAGCATTCCTCTACAAGCATAGCGATGAAGAACGCACTCACATGTTAAAGCTGATCAAATTCGTTAACGATCGCGGCGGTCAAGCTGTAATCCCAGAATTGAAACAACCTGCAAAGGATTACAAAAACCTCCAAAACGTTTTCAAACTTCTTCTCGATCACGAAACACGTGTGACTGAAGAAATCAACAGCGTTGTAGATGTTTGCTTAAAGGAAAAAGACTACACTACCCACAACTTCATGCAGTGGTATGTGGCAGAACAAATCGAAGAAGAAACATTGGCAAGAAACATCCTCGACAAACTCAAATTGGTAGGCAACGACAATGGCGCGCTCTACATGTTTGATCGCGACTTGCAAAGCATCAGCGCAGCTGCTGCTGCTCCAGAAAAATAATAGGATCACACTATGTTAAAAGGCCTTTCCGTTGGAAAGGCCTTTTTTATTTCATTGTATCTCAACGAAATAACACCGACGCATCTTAACAATTGGACGTGCAGAACCCGTTGAGAATCCAAAAAAGAATTTGGCCTAGTTAACTAGTTTTGTTACAGAGGATAGTGTGTCTTTTCATGCCTGCCAAACATTGCGTCATATCACTTCTGTGCGTCTTGCTGTTGCTAGCAAGCAAGTCGTCCTACGCGCAAAAATTAGATGAAAGCGATACCAGAGCAATGGTGCAAGCGAGCTTCCTCTTTCAATTTGCTACAAACTGCAATTGGCCCAAAGAAGCGAAGTCTGGAAAATTCTATATCGGTATCCTTGGAAATCCGAGCATCTACCAAAGCGCTAAAGAACGCTATGGTGCAAAACCAGTAGGAAGTCAAACCCTAGAATTCATTTCGCTCACAGAAATCCCGACAACACAATTTTTTCATATTGTATACATTGATAAATCCCACAAGGGCGATTTAACCAAAGCGATTAAAGAGTTGAAAGCAAAAAACACTTTGGTTGTTACCAATTGGGAAGGCGCTCTCGATGCGGGTTCCCACATAAATTTCAAATCAATCGATGGCAGTATCCGATATGAAATGAATGTGGCAATTATCGAAGACAAAAAGATTATACCGGGCGTAAAAATCATTCAATGGAAGGTAGATTGACATGAAAAAAACAATCCTCCATATCGTTATCCTACTTCTTTCGATGTGCACTTTAAGCATATCGGCACAAGTGGCATTGCCCCTTACCAATGAAGCCATAAAAGCCTATCAGGCCGGTGATTTCATGACCGCCGAAACAAAAATCAAGGTCGCCCTCGCAGATAAAATAGAAACGGAAGAAGCATACACACGCTACACTGCTGGTTATATCTACAAAGAGCTATACAAGACCATAGAGCCTGAAAAACGTGAAAGCATTTACCGCGCAAAAGCAATTGGCTATTTGCAAGAATCTTTGATATTCGAACCAATAGGAAGCACAGCCGACATGAGCAAAGCGGCTCTGAAATATCTCGCCGTTAGTTACTTCAACGATGCCCTTCGAAGAACGGTCGAAATCACAGACGAAACGAAGATGGAACCAGAAGCGCTGTATTCTACTTTCAGAAAAAACATGCGTCTCGTTGATGCACAAACAGACTTCACACCCTACGACATTCAACTCTTCAAAGCCCTAGGGCAAGCGCATTACAGACTTTGGGAGGCAGACACTAAACAACAAAAAGAAGCGCTTCAAGCCTCAGATTACTATCAACGCGTTTTGATATTAGATGAAAAAGATTGCGAGGCTTCATTCAATCTTGTTATTCTATATTACAATCAAGGAGTCTACAAAATCAGATCAATTGATTTGAACACTGATTTAAGTGAAATTATTCCACTGCAAGAAATGGCCATTCGCTATTTCAATCAAGCATTGCCTCTAGCTCAACAATGTTTCTTCGATTGTCCAACATCCGCAGACTATTACAAAGGCCTAATGTTCTGCAATCGTGCATTGGGCAATGAAGAAGAATATTTGCGTTTGAAAACAGAACTTGAAAGCAAAATTGCTCAAGGTATAATTCAGGTTAAGAAATAAAATGAAATCAATACGTCTCTCCATATCAAGAAGAATCGCCCTAGGATTTGGGCTATTCATTTTGGTGGTAGCTTTATTGTTTCTCATCACCACATCTACGCTTCGTCAAAGCCGCGAAATCAACAACCGAATCAACGGCGTATTCGTGCCCTCTTTGAGCTCGTTGCAAGAGCTCGACAATCACCTCATGCGCACGCAAGATCTCGCGCGCCAATGGGCATTCGTGCAGCGTTTGGAAGATGATCAAGAACGAATTGAAATGGTGCAATTGTGCGAAAAAGTAATTCCTGCGCAACTCTACAAACTGCAACAAAACGCACTCAACTGGAACGACGACGATAAAAAAAGACACGAACAATTGGTTGGTCATGTACGCGAACTTCTCGATTCATACAAAGACGTCCGCACATTACTCCCTTCTTTTGAAAGTTATCAAGATCCTCTTGCCACAATGGATGCAGAGCAGTTTTTTCTTTCTGGCGGACAAATTCCAACAGCGTATGCTGAAGTGAGAAACAATATTGACCAGCTTATTCAACACCAACAGCAATACATGAACAGCGACATCGCATTGATGAATAATTCATTCGATCAATTGAAAATGTTGCTCATCAATATTTCTATTAGCGTAATCATTGCTGGTATTCTAATCGCCTTCTTTACCTCGCGTTCTATTGTAAAACCAATCAATCATCTTCGAAAAAAATTACATAATTTATCACTAGGGATATACTCTGTACACCCTACCAAAGCAGGCAACGACGAGATTGGCGACATGGCGAATGCCGTGAATAAATTGATCACTAATTTTGAAAAAACAAAAGAGTTCTCAATGAGTGTCGGTGCTGGGCATCTCGATGTAGTGTTTGAACCCCTTAGCGAACACGATGAGCTCGGAACGGCGCTAATCCGAATGCGCAACGACCTGCAATCATATCGCAATGAAATGGAGGAAAAAGTAAACGCACAAACGCAAGAAATTCGTTTGCAAAAAGAAGAAGTAGAAATACAAAAAGAAAAAGTTACTGTTCTCTATATTGACTTGCAATCAAGTATTGATTACGCGCAACGTTTGCAAGAAACAATACTTCCAAATGACAATTCGATTAAACGAATGTTTGGTGATTCATTCGTACTCTTCCGACCAAAAGCTACTGTATCTGGGGACTTTTATTGGTTTAAAGAACTAGGCGGAAAAAAAGTATTCGCCGCTGCAGACTGCACTGGACATGGCGTTCCCGGAGCCTTCATGAGTCTTGTAGGTCACAATGTATTAAATACTGTGACAAAAGTTTTCACACGACCATCTCAGATTTTGAATAACGCGAATCGTCTCGCTGTAGACGTCCTGCGATCTTCTGATGGCGAAAGCTATATGCGAGATGGAATGGACATTGCGCTCTGTACAATTGACCCAAAAACAAAAATGCTCGAGTTCAGCGGAGCTCACAATCCTGCATACATCATTCGCAATGGTGAAATGATTATCATCGAGAGCGATCCGTTCAGCATTGGTAGTTATGTAAACAACGAACGCGAATTTACCAATCATAATTTCCAATTAGAATCTGGCGATTGCTTGTATTTATTTAGCGATGGATATGTAGATCAATTCGGCGGACCTAAAGGAAAGAAATTCATGCGCAAGCAATTCCGTCAATTACTCCTAGATATAGCACACCTGCCCATGCCTGAGCAAAAATGGCGCTTGACGGATACGCTAGATAGATGGCAAGGTCAACAAGAACAAGTCGACGACATATTGGTAATTGGAATACGAATAGATGAAAATTAAAAAGCCCCTCAAAAATTGAAGGGCTTTTTTATTCAATTCTATCTCTAAATCATCATGGCACAAACATCGGTTTGTCGATGATCATGGTATTCACTGGATTCACGCAAAGCACAGGGATTTGCGCTTCGTTTGTGATTACTTGTTGCTCATAGCTTTGATTGAAAATACTCATGATGCTATTGTCATAGAAATTCATGATGCATATCAAATCCGCTTCCACAGCAGCGCTGTATTTCAACAATGATTTTACAAAACCATCTGATTTTGATTCTGTAATTTCAACTTCATAAGGGATATTCTTTTCTGTGAAATATTCCTCAGCAAAACGTATATTTCTATTCAATTGATTGCGCAAGAATTCATCAGTTTCACCCGGAGAAATCAAATGCACTTTTGAACCAAAGTATTTTGCCATATCAGCAACGAGACTCAACTTCTGTTTTGTTTCTTTATGCAGATCCAAAGGCACAACTAGTTTGTGGTAGCCTTGTGGACGAATGTTGCGTTCTTGAACGACAATGAATGGGACGCTACTTTCAGTAACTATTTTCAACGGGCGACTTCCCGTGAGGAACTGCATACCGCGCAGGCCGTGTGTGCCCATGATAATCAATGATGCATCAATTTCGGTTGCCACCTTATCGATATCTTCAAAGATGCTTCCGATTCTTACAATAGTTCGAATCTCTACACCTTTTTCTTTTCTTATCATTTCGCTCAAAGCTTCAAGCTTCATACGAGCCTCGCCGATTTGTTGCTTGTTCTCGATAATATGGATAACGTGCACTTCCGCATTGATTATACCTCCCGTAAGGATAGCGTGATCAATGGCTGTGTCACTTACCTTGGTAAAATCAGTCGGAACTAGAATTTTGTTGTTGTAAGCCATTTGGTCTCTTTTAAACTGTTGCGCAAATCTAAGACGATTCAGCTAATAATGCTGTGTCTGAAATCATTAGTTTCTTTGAAAAAAGTCAATTAACTATGAAATTCCATGTATTTCTCCACGAGTTCTAGGAATCTAACAGGAGCCTCCGCATGGACCCAATGACCTGCTTCTTCGATGGTTTCAAACTGAGCTGAGGGAATAATCTCACGAATAGATTCAAAATCACTAGGAGTAACATAGCCACTTTTCCCACCCAAAATAAAAAGTGTTTCGCAATCAATCTCTTCTTGCGGAAGAGCCGCTAAAACATCGTCAATATGATTATCGAGCGCTTTCAAGTTGAATCTCCAATCAAGCAAACCGGGTTCTTTCCAATACATGTTTTTCATTAAAAACTGCATCGTAGACGGTTCAGACACATAGACCGCAAGTCTTTCTTCCGCTTCTTTTCGGGATGGACAATGAGCGACATCCACATTATAAAGTCCTTTAAAAATTACATCATGATGGCGCGGATATGCTTTTATTCCCATGTCAGCGATGATTAATCCTTTTACCAAAAAACCACTTTTTTGGGCAAAACGCATTGCAGTCTTTCCTCCCATGCTATGGCCAAGAATAATCACATCACGCATTCCCTCCTCTGCAATCAATTCTAGCAGATCATCGGCCATAAGGTCATAGTTGTGCTCTTCTGTATGGCCAGAATGGCCGTGATTGCGTTGATCAACGAGAACAACTTGATATTTTTCACTTAGTTTTTTCGCGTGTGTTTGCCAATTATCGCTGCTACCAAAAAGTCCGTGCAGAATAATAAGCGGCTGTCCTTCTCCGAAAATGCGGTAGCTCAGTTTCATCGTGCCAGCTCCCTTTTGTACATGTTCACGGTATTTTCTAAACCGAAATAAAGTGCATCACAAATAAGAGCATGACCAATCGAAACCTCTAACAGGCCTTTTATATTTTGAGAAAAATAATTTAGGTTTTTCAAGGAAAGATCGTGCCCTGCATTGAGACCCAGACCAACCTGCTGGGCCATTTCCGCGGCAGCTATAAAAGGAGCAATGGCCATTTCTTTATTTTCAAAAAACTCAGTTGCATACGATTCCGTGTAGAGCTCTACTCTATCCGTACCTGTTTCAGCAGCTGCTGCAATCATATCTGGATTAGCATCTACAAATATGCTCGTACGAATTCCCTCTGCCTTAAAGCGTTTGATGACGTTGATCAAGAAATCTTTGTTACGAATAGTATCCCAGCCAGCGTTACTCGTGATAGCTCCCGGAGGATCAGGCACGAGAGTCACTTGATGTGGTCGAGTTTCGAGAACAAGTCGAATAAAATTTTCGTCAGGATTGCCTTCGATGTTAAATTCTGTAGTGACCACAGTAGCCAATTGACGGGCATCGGCGTAGCGAATATGTCTTTCATCAGGACGAGGATGAACAGTGATGCCTTCTGCCCCGAATCTCTCGATATCACGAGCCACTTTGATTACATCAGGAACGTTGCCGCCACGAGCATTTCTCAAAGTCGCTATCTTGTTGATATTCACGCTAAGTTTTGTCATTCTCTTGAAATTGTTATTAATCAATACGATTGTGTGCAAAACTCCGAAGAGAATGGCTTGGATGTACACCTTAGACACGCAATTTTTGGCTCGATATTTACATCCTTGTTAATAACAAGGAGAACTTTCTTCGTTTACCGGTGTATAAACGGTAGGGAAACAAAGTTTCACTATGTAACAGAGTTGAATATCCTAACACCCGAAAACGTTGATAACTGCCCTAAACATAATTAATCCCGACATCCCTGCCTTGTCACCGTCGGAGGATCCAAATAACGCTTTGAGCTTAATGGATCAATATAGAGTGGCTCACCTACCAGTAGTTGAGAAGGGAAAGTTTTTAGGTATGGCTTCTGAAACAGCGATGCTGTCGGCAGGAGACGTAGTTTCTGATCCAGACATGCACTACACCAATCTAATCGATGGTAGTGTAGAGCCTGACGAGCACATCTTAGAGGTTTTAAAATCAGCAAGCGAGCTTCACCTTACTGCAATTCCTGTAGTGGACAAAACCGGAAATTTTCTTGGTTGTGTTACCCTAGAAGATCTTGTAGAAAAGCTCTCTCAAATGCAAGGAGCCGACCGTCCAGGCGGAATTATTGTACTTGAAATGGCTGAACAGGATTATAGTCTGCAACAAATTGCGCGCATTGTCGAAGAAAACAACGCAAAAATCTTGAGTACATCTGTTAGTCCGGGAGATGCCGGTCAAATTGAAGTGAATTTGAAAATTAGTAATCCTGATGTGAATGCTATTCTTCAAAGTTTTTCTCGCTTCAATTACAATATTAAAGGAAGCTATCAAGAGCCAGAATACACTGAAGATATGCGTAAGCGTTACGAAGAGTTGATGAGATACCTCAACATCTAGTTTTAATCCATTACCTTCGTATTCCCAAAGAAAATTTGAAGACGGGGAATTCATGAAATTCAGCATTTACGGCAAGCGATTCGAGCCAGCTTACGCGAAACATGTAGAGCATTTATTCAATGCACTTATCCGTCGTGGTGTAAAAGTTTCTGTCTACGAGAAATTCTATCGATTTATTCAAGACTATTTCCTCCTTCCGGAAACCGTAACCACATTTACGAGAGAGGATGATATTAAAGACACGTCATTTCTCATCAGCGTGGGTGGCGACGGTACTTTGCTCGATACCGTGACAATTATCAAAGACACCAAGATTCCAATTCTTGGGCTAAATACCGGTCGACTCGGGTTTCTTTCCCATGTCGATGTAGAAGAAATTGAAAGAGCTATTGAATCATTAATCAATGGCGATTATACCTTGGACAAACGTTCACTAATAGAGGTTCGCAGCAACGATCAGCAATTTGGTGACTTCCCATATGCTTTGAATGAAGTGACTATCTTGAATAAAGAACGAAGTAGTATGATAACCGTTCACGCTTATGTAAACGATTTGTACATGAGCACTTATTGGGCAGATGGTTTGATTATAGCAACGCCAACTGGGTCAACAGCCTATAATTTGAGTTGCGGCGGTCCTATAGTGACTCCAGATTCCAACAATTTGATTATTACGCCAGTGGCACCGCACAATTTGAATGTGCGCCCCATTATTCTTTCCAATTCAAACAAAATCTCCCTTCGAGCAGAAGGACGCGAACCGCAATCACTTTTGACCATTGACAGTAGATCGTATGCTCTAGATCGCGGAAGCTCTCTAGAATTGACCAAAGCCAACTTCGAAATCAACCTTGTTTCACTGGAAGGACAGGACTTCTTTCACACGATTAGAAATAAGATGGGTTGGGGTGTTGATAGAAGAAATTAAAGTGTCACTTTTCGTTGCGATGCACCGTATAAATTTGTGTGCAATAAAAAACCTTTTTTTTCGATAACAAC
>CALRZB010000069.1:0-11103 GCA_943372555.1 Chryseobacterium gleum
AGCAATTTTTAACCAAGCCTCAAGGTATTGCAATTTTATGTTCAGCAGGGCTATAATAAGCATTCAACCCTGTAAGTATAGCCACCTCTACTTCAATTTCAGGAAGTTTCTGAAAAGAAAAACGGCAAACAGTGAATAGAACAATGTTACGAATATCAATACAAGAAAGGAAGCCGAGCTTACCACTTTTGCATTGGTAAATAAATCTGTTCTTTCTTTCGCCGCAGACATGATTTGCTCTTTTGTATAGCCCTTCAGTTGCGTATTTTCTGCAATTACTTTTTGAAGCTTTTCAGGAGTATCCAGCGTAGCTTCAAGAGCCACATAATCCTGGTTGCGCTTTACATCAAGCTCATCACTAATAGTAGTGTAATAAATTGTAATAGCGATGCCTGCACCAAGGACATACTTCATTGCGGGGAATGCCACTCGTTTGATGTCTGACATGAATGAACCTGTAAGCCCACCTCTTCTTTCTTTATAAAGCGTCATCAACGTTTGGAACATCAATACGATGATGAAAAACAAGTTGGCCATTACTCCAATACTGCGCGCAGTATCGGGATCGTTTGGCAAAATAGTGGTATGACAAATCCAGCGAATCCCTAACCACAAAAGGGCTAGGATCCACGGACTATAGTTTTTTATAATGCTCATTAGAGAATCTTAAGAATTCATTGAAACCATGAACTCTTCATTGTCTTTTGATTTCTCGATACGGTCTTTCACGAATTCCATAGCTTCTACAGGATTCATATCAGCCAAGTGACGACGAAGAATCCACATGCGCTGCAATACATCTCTGTCGTGCAATAGATCTTCTTTACGAGTACCTGATGAAAGAATATCAATAGAAGGGAAAATACGACGGTTGCTGATACGTCGATCAAGCTGCAACTCCATATTACCAGTTCCTTTGAATTCTTCAAAGATCACCTCATCCATTTTAGAACCAGTATCTACAAGTGCTGTAGCTATGATTGTAAGTGAACCACCGTTTTCGATTTTACGCGCAGCACCGAAGAAGCGTTTTGGTTTTTCCAAAGCGTTTGCTTCAACACCACCAGAAAGCACCTTGCCAGAAGATGGAGATACAGTGTTGTAAGCTCGAGCAAGACGAGTGATAGAATCGAGTAGGATACATACATCATGACCGCATTCTACAAGACGTTTTGCTTTTTCCAAAACAATATTTGCAATCTTCACGTGTCTTTCTGCAGGCTCATCGAAAGTTGATGCTACTACTTCACCTTTCACGCTACGCTTCATATCTGTAACCTCCTCAGGACGTTCGTCGATGAGAAGAACCATAAGATAAGTTTCAGGGTGATTTTTAGCGATAGCATTTGCAACGTCTTTAAGCAAGGTTGTTTTACCTGTCTTTGGCTGCGATACAATCATACCACGTTGACCTTTACCGATAGGAGAGAAGAGGTCCATAATTCTCATCGACACGTTTGAATTGTTGTCAGCAAGATGGAAACGCTCGTAAGGGAAAAGTGGCGTAAGGAATTTGAATGGAACACGGTCGCGCACCCAACCTGGATCGCGGCCGTTGATGATATCTACACGAATAAGTGGGAAATACTTCTCACCTTCACGTGGAGGACGGATTGCGCCGATGATGGTGTCACCAGTAAGCAAACCATAAAGTTTTATTTGTTGCTGTGATACATAGCAGTCATCTGGTGAGTTCAAATAATTGAAGTCAGATGAACGAAGGAATCCAAATCCATCAGGCATGATTTCAAGCACACCTTCGGCCATAACTACGCCGTCAAAATTGTAACCATGTTCGTCTGGTTGACCGCGTTTGCTGCGGTCTGGACGAGAGATGTTTTGACCTTCATTGTTTTGTTGATTGCCGTGTTGACGAGGTTGCTGATTTCCATGCTGACCTTGTTGATTCGGCTGGTTATGCTGTCCTTGATTTGAAGGAGCAGATTGATTGCCATTCGCGGGTTGATTTCCTTGGTTGGATTGATTCCCTGTATTAGCCTGATTTCCTTGCGGAATATTTTGTTGCTGTCCTTGGTTTGGACGCTGGTCGCGATTTCTATTGTCGCGTTGATCTCTATTTTCTCGGTTATCTCGATTATCTCTGTTGTCTCTAATTTGATCGCGGTTTCTGTTGTCACTTTGATCTCTGTTTTCTCTGCGATCGCCCCCTTCGGTTCTGTTTTCTGATTGTTGCTCACGGCTTTGATCTCTGCGTTCTTTAAACGTATTGATGCGTGGTGCACCTGAATTTGATTGATCTCTCTTGTGCTCTTCTCGAGGAGCGACAATCTTAGGCTCTACTTTAGGCTCTGGATTAACAAAATCGAGTGGTGCTGCAATATCCTCTTCTTGGAATAGATCAGCACTTGATTTATTAACTGGCTCAGCTGCAGGTTTTTTCACGCGGTCGCGTTTCTTTTTATCAGCAGCAGATAGTTCTGTATCAGAAGGATCGGCTTGTGCAGCGGTAGCTTCAGATTTTGATGGTTCGGCAACTACACTTTGCGTATCAAGAATTTTAAAGATTAAATCTTTCTTTAAAAGTTTCTCTGCATTAGCAATTTTAAGATTCTCTGCAATGGCCTTTAATTCGGCTACTTTCATCGCAGAAAGTGTAAGAATGTTATACATGTGTATGAATTTCCTTTCGGATAAATGATTTCTAAATAAGGGAGATTGAAAACAGAAATGCCTCGAGTGGGCACTGCAAGTGTACGTCAATTTTCTATTCATTTGGCAACTACAAAAAAAATTATCTTCTTTGTGTCCTCAAAATACCAGCATCTTTCGGTGGTATACTTGCAAATATTTATTTAATAAGTTATGATTCAACGTATTCAGTCTGTTTTCATGGCAATTTCTGTTGCACTCATCATTGCCGCATTCTTCCTCCCATTGGGATATTTTAGCGATACAGCCGAGTCATTAACCATGACCGCTTGTGGAGTTAAAGATGCTGCGGGCACAAGTATGGCTGGAGTAAATACCTATTGGTTTATCATTCCATTGACACTCGCTTTGGCAGTTACGATTAAAGCTTTATTCGGTTATAAAAGTAGAGTGAGTCAATTGCGCGATATCCGTCTTTCATTTTTAGGACTCGCATTTTCATTTGTGCTCATGGCACTTTATGTCAACTCAGCGCAAGGGGTAGTTGCAGGTAAAGTATTTTCAATTGGAATAGGCTTCTTTTTACCATTTGCTTCGTTATTATTTAATTGGCTTGCAGCTCGCGCCATTAGAAAAGATGAAGCTTTAATAAAGTCGGTTGACCGAATCAGATAATTTTGAAAAAAGCATACCTATTTTCCTATGTAATAATAGCTGTTATTCTCTTGTTTTCATGTAAAGCAAAGAGGTTAAAAAGCTATGAGAATCAAATCCAAGTTGGACTTGATTCCATGCAGATATTAGAAGTGAAGAACATGGGGAATTTTACTTCGACTAGAGAATTTCATTTGGGCCTTCGAGGAGAATTGGCTGCCCCTGATAGTGCACCCTATCCTGCGTTGGAATTGGCTTTTTTAAAAATGAAGGCAATCGCCGATTCATCAATTTTGTATTACAATAAATCAGGGAAGGAGTTAGCTCTTTCTATGCAACCTGCCAAAGATGCTTCTTCGAAAAAGCAGCACCTGATTTTCGAATCGATAATGGCAGATATATACAATGTCAGAATACCTGCACTTCAACTTTACCTTGATACGTCCAATGTTTATTCGGTTTTTTATAAGAATGCGTGCGAAGAAAATTCGATTGTTCGTCGTGATCAATGGCAAATGGTGGAGCTCATCGGATTGCAACTTGTAAGATGGCAAGACTCTCTCGAAATGCAAGGGAAAATTATTGCAGAATCAAAAGGACTTTTAAAACAAAAATTCCCAGAACAAAAAGGGGAAGTCTTTTTTTCAAAGTATAAATTCGTCTCTAAACTAGAAGCATCACATAAACTATATCAGCAAGATATTTTGCAATTAGAGAATACGCTTTCTCGCATGGAGTCAGCAAATGGAGAAGAGTATTTTTATAGCGGACCATACATCAGACCCCGAATGGAAATAAATGCACTCGATCAATTGTTAGGTCAATTGGCCTTGGGTATGCAATCGTTTAGAGAACAGCAAGGTTCGTTCATTTCAACAATGGCCGATTAGCCATTGCGCTCAAATGCCTCAATGATTTTCTTAACAAGTTTGTGACGAATAACATCGCTTCCATCCAATTCGATGACAGCGATTCCATCAATATTTCTTACTAATTCAACAGACTTCATCAAACCGCTTGCTTGGACTTTTGGTAAATCGATTTGAGTCGCATCTCCAGTAATTATAAACTTGGCACTAGAACCCATACGGGTCAAAAACATTTTCATTTGTCCAACAGTTGCATTCTGTGCTTCATCCAAAATCACAAAAGCCTTGTCGAGTGTGCGTCCGCGCATGAAGGCGAGGGGTGCAATTTCGATAACGCCTTTGTCCATGTAGTCAGCCAATTTCTCATACGGCAGCATATCCATCAATGCGTCATATAATGGTTGCAAATAGGGATCAAGCTTTTCTTTCAAATCACCAGGTAGGAATCCGAGATTCTCTCCAGCCTCAACAGCAGGGCGAGTGAGGACAATACGTTTTACTTGTTTTTCTTTCAAAGCTCTAACAGCCAAAGCTACCGCAGTGTAGGACTTTCCCGTTCCTGCAGGTCCGATAGCAAAGACCATATCGTTGTTGTCGCAAGCTACCACCATGCGTTTCTGATTTGCTGTGCGGGCAGTTACCTTATTTCCACCGGGCCCATAAACCAGAATGTCATCGCCATTTTTTGAAGCAGGCTTTTCTTCCTGAACCTCGCCATCAAGTATACGTTCGAGTTGATTGAGATGAAGACTATTGTACATCTCGATGTGCCAGAATACTAAACTTAGCTTGTCTGCAAAGTGGTCTAATTCTGTAATATCGCCATTTGCTTTGATAATATTTCCACGCGCCACAATCTTTAATTTGGGGAAACGTGAGCATATAAGCTTGAATTTGTTGTTGTTTGGACCGAACAATTCGAGAGGGTCGATTGCCGGAATTAGGATTTCTCTATCTGCCAAGGGTTAATTCCTTTATTGAAAACTTATTTATTTTGTCTGAATCTTTAACACGAAAGTAAACCAATTTCGTGTTCTGAAAGAAGACATAGGAAAATGTCTTTTGAAGGAATTGTTAAGAATGGCAATAGTTACACTGACATCAGACATGGGACTCGCTGACCACTACGTGGCATCGGTCAAGGGCGCTATTTTGGCACAGGCTCCTCAAGCCACAATTGTTGATATCAGTCACGACGTGCGACCTTTTGATATCAATCATGCTGCTTATTTGCTAAAAAGTTCTTGGCAGAATTTTCCGATGGGAAGTATCCACGTAATTGGGGTGCGACCAGAGTTGACCATGAAAAGCCCTCATTTGGTGGTGCATTACATGAGCCATTACTTCATCGCGGCTGATAATGGAATATTCTCTTTGCTTTTTGACACGATGCCAGAGGATATTTTCGAAATTAATTTGAAGAATCAATCGGATTGGACATTTCCGATGCGAAGCGTTTTCGGCACGGCCGCTGCCCACTTGGCAAAAGGCGGCCCTGTGGAGTTTCTCGGAAGACGTATTGCAGAGGTGAGAAAAGTGCTTGGAAATCAAGTGATCATTGAAGAAGACTTGATCAAGGGTGTTGTTGTCCATTTTGATCGCTTTGAGAATGTGCATACCAACATTCCCCAAATCTTGTTTGATACGCATAGAGCCAATCGTTCTTTTACGATAACACTGCGCTTGGGAACAAAGGCCATATCCAAGATTAGTTCTGATTTTACTGAGGTAATATCTGGCGATCATTTGGCCATGTGGGGATCCAATGGAATGATGATCATAGCCGTAAATCACGGGGCTTCAGGCCACGGAGGTGGCGCTAAGTCGCTTTTGGGAGCGAAAATCAATGACGTAGTAAGAGTAGAATTCTATGGTAACCAGAATAGTAAAAATGACTTTTGAGCCATCGAAGTGCAATGATTTTCTCGCCATATTCGAGAAGTATCACCAGCAAATTCGAAATGCTGAAGGCTGCAAAGCCCTAAAATTATTAAGACAATCCCCTGAGGGAAATGTGTTTTTTACTTACAGTCATTGGGAAGACCCTAGTTTTCTGGAGATATATCGCCAATCAGATACTTTTGGTGAAGTTTGGCCGCAAACAAAAGCCCTTTTTTCTGCTCCAGCCGAAGCCTGGACGTGTAAAGAAGAATATAATCTTTAGCTTCGCACCTAGTTTGTATGATTTGTAAGCCTTATTGACAATATGATAGCATTATTAAAAAAGGAGATTCGCACTTTTCTAAGTTCACTGATTGGATATGTTGTAATAGCAGTATTTCTGCTGATTACAGGTCTATTCATGTGGATTTTTCCAGGCGATTCCAATGTTCTAGATATGAAGTATTCTAGCATGGAAACTTTGTTTTTCATTTCTCCATGGGTATTCATGTTTCTTATTCCTGCCATTACCATGCGCTCATTTGCTGAGGAAAAGCGAAATGGAACAATAGAATTACTTTTCACAAAGCCTATCACGGACCTTCAAATCATTCTTGCTAAATATTTCGCAGGTTTGATTCTCGTGATTATTGCCTTGATTCCAACTATCCTTTATTATTTCACTATTTATCAATTGGGAAATCCGGTTGGAAATATCGATAGCGGTGGAACTTGGGGTTCATACATCGGACTTGTATTCCTTGCGGGAGGATATGTGGCTATTGGAATTTTTGCTTCTGCAATAAGTTCAAATCAAATCGTGGCATTTCTTCTAGCAGCATTGATGTGTTTCATTATGTTCACCGGATTTCAAGCAATCGGTGATTTCAAGTTGCTCGGACCTTTAGATAATTTTATTATAAAGCTTGGAATAAATGATCATTACATTTCTTTGAGCCGTGGGCTGATCGATTCGCGTGATGTCGTTTATTTCGTCGCTTTAATAACGGTTTTTGTGCTATTTACAAAAACTGTTTTGCAAAGCCGAAAGTGGTAATACCCTAATTCGTATTCGTGAAAAAACTTTCAATACTCCTTTTAAAATCCTACATCGGACCGTTCCTGGTCACCTTCATGGTGGCCATGTTCATTTTCGAGATGCAGTTTATTTGGGTGTATTTGGATGAGCTTGTTGGAAAAGGATTGAGCATTTGGGTAATTATCAAGCTTCTCCTTTTTGCCAGTGCGCGTATCGTAAATATGGCACTTCCTCTTGCCATACTCATGTCGAGTATAATGACATTTGGCGCGTTATCAGAAAACAATGAGTTGACCAGCATGAAAAGTGCGGGGATTTCATTATTTCGAATAATGAGACCACTTGTGATCTTCAGTATAGTTCTTTCTATTGGTTCTTTCTTTTTCGCGAATAATATCTGGCCTGTTGCTAATCTCAAATTCAGAACATTACTTTTTAGTGTGATGCAACAGCGACCTGCTTTCAATTTGGAAGAAGGTGTTTTCTATACGGGAATAGATGGTATTTCTATTCGCGTAATGAAAAAGGATAAAGAATCTGGAGATTTATACGATGTATTGATTTATGATCATCGCGATAAAGCGCGCGGAAACCGCACTGTAATCCGCGCCGATAAAGGCATCATGGAACAAACAGAAGATAAGCGCTTCTTGGTTCTGACACTTCATAATGGAGTGACGTATGATGAACAGCTGGAAAAGAAAAAAAGAGATCAGGACTTTCCTTTGGTGATGGGTACTTTTGAAAAGAGCATCATTCGTCTTGATTTGAGTTCTTTCTTTTTCAAAAATGGAAACGAAGATGTATTCGAGCACTCTTATGAAATGATGAGTGTAGCTCAACTCAATGAAGCCATTGATAGTTTGGATGTGCGATTGGATAGTGTCAAAATAAAACTGGCGGAAACAAATCTGAAGTCGCTCCATTACAAAACAAAAGACTTCGTAGCATCTCCAGATACAGTTACGGGATGGTTCATGGATGATCTGAGCGAAAGAGAGAAGGGTAAAGCAGTTATTAATGCAAAGGAGCAAACCAAGAGATCGCGAGAGGCAATAAGCAGACAAGATGAAGAGCTTTTTAATAGAAAGAAATTTATAACCCGACATAAGATAGAATGGCATCGCAAATTCTTTTTGGCAGTGGCATGTTTGGTCCTATTCTTCATAGGTGCTCCGCTTGGAGCAATAATTAGAAAAGGGGGATTGGGTTTGCCAACGATCATCGCTTTAGGATTATTTATCTTCTATCAACTACTTACCATTGCGGGAGAAAAAATGACGAAGAGTTTGATCATCGAACCATGGTTTGGTATGTGGATGAGCACAGCATTGCTGATGCCTTTAAGTATCTGGTTAACTTATAAAGCGTCGAAAGAAGCGACTTTGGTTGATAAAGAGGCTTACATTAAATTCTTTAATAGAATTTTGGTTTTCTTGAGAATTAAAAAGAGGGAGGCTATATGAAAATTTTGCAGTTATGTCATAAGCCACCTATGCCCGCTGTGGATGGTGGCTGTATAGCAATGAACAATATCACGCAGGGATTAATTGAAGCAGGGCACAAGGTGAAGATCATTACGATTTTTACGCACAAGCATAACTTCTTCCCTGAAAATATGTCCAAAAATTATCTCGATAGTACAGAAATTGAAGGCGTATATGTGGACACGCGTTTGAATATTGTTGATGCGTATTCTAGTATTATGACATCGGATTCATACCATGTGAATCGTTTTTTTAGTACTGATTTTGATATCAAACTGACAAGAGTTTTAAAGCAAGAGAATTTTGATATCGTTCATCTGGAAAGTCTTTTTATGACCCCTTATATCGGCACAATTCGCCGATTGAGTCGAGCTAAGATTGTTTTGAGATCACACAATCTTGAATTCGTTATTTGGGAAAAAATCGCAAAAGGAACCTCCAATATTTTCAAGAAATTATACATTTCATATCTGAGCAGAAAACTGCGAAATTATGAATTGAAATTATTGAATGAGGTTTCTGGAGTAGCCACAATCAGTGAAGAAGATAAGAAGCGTTTTTTGGGATTAGGAATCCACAAACCGATAACAACAATTCCTTTTGGTATTGATTTGGAAGATTATTATTCACAGATCAATGAGCAACCGGAATTGGCGTTGTTTCATTTGGGCGCCATGGATTGGAGCCCGAATTTGGAAGGTATTCAATGGTTTTTAAAAGAAGTTTGGCCTCGAGTTTTAAGCGCGAGACCAAATTTGAAATTATATCTAGCAGGTCGAAGTATGCCTGAAGATTTTGTAACAGGTAAATGGAAGAATGTGGAGGTAGTTGGCGAAGTAGAGGATTCAAAAAAATTCATTAGTTCAAAAGCTGTGATGATTGTCCCATTGCTTTCAGCAGGTGGTATTCGAGTGAAAATAATCGAGGGACTCGCGTTGGGTAAAGCCATCATTAGCTCTTCCATTGGTGCTGAGGGTATTGATTGTGTAAATGGAGAACAACTGCTTATTGCCGATACCGCCAATGAATGGGTGAAGACAATAGACAGAATTTTCGACGAAAAAGATCTTATTAAACAGCTCGGTATTCGCGGTAAACGTCATTCTGAGAAGTTTAATATTGCAAACACGACTGAGGAATTAGTGAAGTTCTATAAACAACTCAAGAAAGCATGAAGTTGTTTGTGCTTCTTTCGCGTGTTCCGTTTCCTTTGGAAAAAGGAGATAAACTGCGGGCGTATCATCAAATACGCTTGCTTGCAAAGAAGCATGAAGTTTATTTATTCTGTCTGTCAGATACTCATGTAAGCAAAGAGGCTTTAGAGGAACTTTCATCCATAGTGCATCATTTAGAAATAGTAAAGCTCTCTAAATTCTTAATAGGAATAAATTTACTTAAGGGACTTTTTAGTTCAAAGCCATTTCAAGTTCATTATTTCTACCAAAGTCGTATTCAAAGAAAAATCAATCGAATTCTAAATTCATATACTCCAGATCATATCTATTGTCAATTGATTCGTTGCTCTGAATATGTGAAAAATTATCATGGCTGTAGAAAGACATTGGATTACATGGATGCCTTGAATGCAGGGCATCGCAGAAGAATCGATTCTTCTAAGCCCATCATGAAAATATTGCTTCGTGAGGAATCAAAACGATTGGTAGCTTATGAAAATTTGGTATTCGATTATTTCGAAAATCAAACCATTATTAGTCGACAAGATCAACAGTTGATATATCACGAGCAGCGAAATAAAATTGTTGTCGTGCAAAATGGAGTTGATACAGATTACTTTCATTCTGATAATTCTGTTAATAGAAAATACGATTTGGTGTTCACGGGGAATATGAGCTACGCCCCGAATATTGATGGCGCACGAAGATTAGTTTTAGAGATATTGCCTATTTTACAAAAAGCGAATCCTTCAATATCCATTCTCATTGCTGGAGCTTCGCCAGTTTCTGAAGTATTGGAATTGTCTTATAATAGTGGCGTAATGGTGAGTGGTTGGATGGACGATATTCGTGATGCATACAATTCAGCAAAAGTTTTTGTAGCTCCGATGCGCATTGGAAGCGGTATGCAGAATAAAATATTGGAAGGAATGAGCATGGGACTTCCATGCGTTACAACATCATTGGTGGCAAATGCATTTGAATCAAATCAGCGCAGTGCACTTGTTGTTGCGGATTCGAACACCGAAATTGCAAATGAAATTTTATCATTATTGAATAATAGCGATCGTTCCGAAAGCCTTGCTAGAAAAGGGGAGGAGATGGTGAAGTCGTCATTTAGTTGGCAAAGTTCGGTAGATTTGTTAGAATCACTTTTTATAAAGAAATAATATGTGTACATCCAAAATAGTAATGTTGTTATTGATGCTCTTGTCTTTTAGAACATCTAATGCGCAGAAGAATGTGCTTGTGGCTGGTCCTATGCTCGGTCATACGGATATGCGTGAAACGAATATCTGGGTGGCGACACAACAGCCTGGAAAAGTGACTATTGAATATTGGAGAAAAGGGGATGAGCAGAATGTGAAAACTGCAGTGGGAATTGTGAA
>CALRZB010000070.1:0-11028 GCA_943372555.1 Chryseobacterium gleum
GGCTTATATAAACATGCTATTTGAGCGCTAGACTTAAGTACTCCAATGTCCTCGCCAAAATCTACAATTACTATAATGGCAGGTTTCGAAGTCGACTCATTCATAGATGCCTCTATTACAGTACCAACACGTACATCGATCTTCTCAAAGTCATTCCATGTGATTACTTCCTTCATCGCTTCTTATTTAGAAATAAGTGAATTATTCAATCTTTCTGCTTTCTAGTTTCGAATGTACGGCGTAAGTTTGAAGCAATGAAACAGACATTGGATTTCAACGAATTTTCCAATTCTACAATAGAAATTTGGAAAAAGGGAGTAACAAAGGAATTAGGCGACAAACCCTATGATTCTTTAATCTGGAGTTTTGACGACAACCTAAAAATTGAGCCTTATTACTCGTCAAACTTTCAGACCTTAGACGTAGTTGCTAAAACCACTAAAGAATGGTCAATTAAAGAATCATTTGTTTATTCAGATGCTCTTGTGTTAAACAAGGCTATCTTGTTGTCTTTAGAGGGCGGCATTAATGCGATAGAAATTATTCTTGAAAAAGATGCCGATGTAAATTTTGAGATCTTATTCAAAGATGTTTTTGTTCAATACATACAAGTGTACTTCAATGGTCCATTTTCCAACTCTTCAACAATCCGCGAATACATAGCCTATTGCGAGTCAAAAGGATTAGATAAAACATCTCTTTCAGGAGGATTGCTCTCAGCTGCTTCGGCAGATGAATTAGAAAATCGAGTTAATTTGATTTCTTCGCATCCAAGTGAGCTGCAATATTTCAGCATTGATGCTTTTGCTGTTCAGAATAAAGGTGGACATGCTAGTCATTCAGTTGTTTATGCTTTGAATGAAGGCACGCTTCTTTTAGAAAAAATTATTAGTAAAGGACTGTCCGCTTCGATGGCTGCCAATTCCATTCGATTTGTATTTGCATCTGAACCTTCATATTTTATTGAAATAGGAAAGCTCAGAGCATTCAGAACACTTTGGGCGCAAGTTCTCAGAGCTTTCGATGTCAAAGTGGATAGCATCAACTCAATACAAATTGACACGAAAACATCCGCGTTCTATCAATCAAGTATTGATCGACACAATAATATGCTCAGAGCTACTACACAATCTATGAGCTCTATTATTGGAGGAACAGATACCTTGGAAGTCATTGGTTTTGAAAAGTCTTTGAATCAAATAACAAATGAGTCCAGAAGATGGGCTCGAAATATCCAACATCTATTAATTGAAGAAAGCTATTTCAACCAATTACAAGATGCTGCGAAAGGTTCTTATTACATCGAGGAAATCACATTCAAATTAGCGGCCCATGCTTGGCAGCGTTTTCAATATTGGCAAGCACAAAACAATTCTTTAGGTGATTCGAAAGAATGGAATGACCATCTTGAGTATTGTCTATCTGAAATGAAAAAAGCTATTGAAAACGGTAGTAAGGTTTTTCTTGGTGTAAATAAATACCCGAATAAATCCGAAAAAGTTTCTTCTGAAAAAACAACACCAAATAGATTGGTGGCTGATTTTGAATCCAAAATAGGGGAGGGCGAAAAATGAAAATTGATTTTTCAAAAATAGAATTACCCATCTCAACTGGCGCAAAGGAAACTTTCGCACATGAGGGTTTTGGTGCAGGCACAGCCCCATTTCTAAGAGGTCCTTATGCGTCGATGTACACCATTCGACCATGGACCATTCGACAATACGCTGGTTTTAGTACTGCAGAAGAATCAAATGCTTTTTATAGAAGAAATCTTGCCGCCGGACAAAAAGGTCTAAGCGTAGCTTTTGACTTAGCAACGCATAGAGGTTACGATTCAGATCATCCAAGAGTTATTGGTGATGTCGGCAAGGCGGGAGTTGCAATAGATTCCATATTGGATATGAAAGTGCTTTTTGATCAAATTCCTCTTGATCAAATGTCTGTCTCAATGACTATGAATGGGGCTGTTATTCCTATTCTATCATTTTATATAGTTGCCGCTGAAGAGCAAGGTGTAAAGCCAGAATTGCTTAGCGGCACCATTCAAAATGACATTCTCAAGGAGTTTATGGTAAGAAACACATACATCTATCCTCCAACTCCGAGTATGAAAATTGTAAGTGATATTTTCGAATACACTTCTAAGCATATGCCTAAGTTTAATCCAATTTCCATAAGTGGTTACCATATGCAAGAAGCAGGGGCGACGCTTGATCTTGAATTGGCTTACACTTTAGCAGATGGTTTAGAATATATACGTGCAGGAATTAAAGCAGGAATGGATGTCGATCATTTCGCTCCTAGACTTTCATTCTTTTGGGCAATAGGAATGAATCATTTCGAAGAAATTGCGAAGATGCGCGCAGCTCGAATGCTTTGGGCGAAATTGCTTCAGCAATTCAATCCGAAAAACCCGAAGTCACTTGCATTGCGGACTCATTGCCAAACATCAGGTTGGAGTTTAACTAAGCATGATCCATTCAATAACGTAGCACGTACATGCATTGAAGCAATGGCCGCTGCATTTGGTGGAACTCAGTCTTTGCATACCAATGCACTAGATGAAGCTATTGCATTGCCAACAGATTATTCTGCTCGAATTGCAAGAAACACTCAGATTTTTATTCAAGAGGAAACAGATATTTGTAAAGCTGTAGATCCTTGGGCAGGTTCTGAATATGTTGAGAAACTAACCGCAGATATTGCAGATAAAGCATGGGCATTGATTCAAGAAGTTGAAGAATTGGGTGGAATGACGAAGGCTATAGAAGCAGGCCTTCCAAAACTTCGAATTGAGGAAGCAGCGGCTAGAAAACAAGCTCGAATCGACAGTGGAAAAGACAAGATTATTGGCGTAAATATTTTTGAAGTTGAAGATGCTACAAGTGTTGATATACTAGAAGTGGACAACACTGCTGTTAGAAAATCTCAAATTGAAAGATTAGAAAAATTACGTTCAGAACGAAATGAAGATGAATGTAAAGAAGCGCTTAAAAAAATAGCCGAAGCAGCAAAAACTGGAATCGGAAATCTTTTAGAACTATCTGTTGATGCGGCTCGCAAACGCGCGTCTTTAGGTGAAATTTCCGACGCGATGGAAACAGCTTTCGGCAGATATAAAGCACAAATCAGAAGTGTGAGTGGAGTTTATTCATCTGAATCAAATATGGATAAAGACTTTATTGAGGCAAGAAGACTTGCAGATGAATTCGCGCAAATTGCTGGTCGTAGGCCTCGCATTATGATTGCGAAAATGGGACAAGATGGACATGATAGAGGTGCAAAAGTAATTGCTACTTCATTCGCAGATATCGGTTTTGATGTCGATATCGGTCCGCTGTTCCAAACTCCTGATGAAGTGGCAAAACAAGCCATTGAAAACGATGTGCACATTGTTGGTGCCTCATCTTTGGCAGCTGGCCACAAAACACTTGTGCCAACTCTTATAGGAGAGCTTCAAAAACAAGGAAGAGAGGATATCATGGTTGTAGCTGGTGGTGTAATCCCAGAGCAAGATTATGATTACCTATACGATTCTGGATGCGTTGGAATCTTTGGTCCTGGGACCAAAATCCCTTTGGCTGCAATTGATATTTTGAAAATTCTTATCAAGGGATATAACTCATAAAAAACTCTCCCAAATCATAGGAGACTCGGGAGTACAAATGAATGTCAAACAAATACCATTTTGTTTCCGCAGCTGAAGCGATAAGTCACGTGCAATCCGGTAATCGGATTTTTGTTCATGGCAGCGCACAGACACCGCTGCACTTATTGAAAGAACTAGGCAATCAGAAAGAAAGACTCTTTGATGTTGAAGTTGTTTTTATCACCGTGCAAGGTGATATCACAATAGCTCGTCCTGAGTTTGAAAATCACTTTAAGCTCAATTGTTTTTTTGTTAGTGATCCTGTTAGAGAGGCCGTGGCTCAAGGCAGAGCGGATTTTGTTCCCTCATTCTTAAGTGATATTCCTGATTTTTTCAAACAAGGAATTTTACCTCTTGATGTTGCTATAGTTCAAGTTTCTCCCCCTGATAAATTTGGCTATTGCAGTCTCGGGGCAAGTGTTGATATTGCTCGAAGTGCTGTCAATACAGCGAAGAAAGTTATAGCTCTAATAAATCCTCGTGTTCCTCGTACACATGGCGATTCAATGATTCATGCCGATCGTTTTATTAGCATGGTTTACCATGAATCTGAATTACCTGAGGTAGATTATGGTGCGAAAATAGGAGAGGAGGAAATGCAAATTGCACGCATCATTGCAGGACAAATTGAAGATGGAAGCACTCTTCAAGTAGGTATCGGAACAATTCCAGATGCTGTCTTGAAGTGTCTCAACAATCATAAAAATCTCGGAGTTCATACTGAAATGTTTAGTGATGGCTTAATCCCGTTATTCGAAAATGATGTCATAAACAACAGCAAGAAAAAAGTCCATCCGAATAAGACAGTTACAGGCTTTGCCTACGGCACTAGAAAACTCTATGATTATATCGATGACAATCCTGGGTTCAATTTCCTAGATATCGATTATGTAAACGACCCATCCGTTATTCGAAGAAATCCTAAAGTGGTTGCGATTAATTCTGCTATCGAGATTGATATAACAGGACAAGTGTGTGCCGACAGTATTGGCACTATGCAGTATAGTGGTATTGGAGGCCAAATGGATTTTATCCGTGGCGCATCACTAAGTGAAGGTGGCAAACCATTTATAGCCTTAACAAGTAGAACAAAAAAAGGCATCAGTCGAATTGTTCCAACATTAAAACCTGGAGCCGGAGTGGTTACAAGCCGAGGACATGTTCGATACGTTGTTACCGAATACGGAATTGCAGATTTATTTGGAAAAAATCTTCGCCAACGTGCAGAAGGATTGATCAATATTTCTCATCCCGACGATCGTGAAGATTTAGACCGACAGTTCTTCGAAAGATTTAAAAAGCATATGCTGTAAATAATAAAATCCCCTCCGAAGAGGGGATTTTATTTTGTATTGGAATGAATTATTCTTCAGGAGCTGGAGCAGCCGGAGCCGAACCTTGATCCTTTGTTTTTTCTTCTTTCTTAGCCGGCTTTCCTTTCTCAATTTTCATCTCGATTTTCTGATCCTCTTTGTTAAAATCAACAACAAGAGTATCTCCAACCTTAATGTTGCTATTGATGATTTCTTCAGCCAATGGGTCTTCAAGATATTTTTGAATAGCACGCTTCAATGGGCGAGCACCAAATTTCTCATCATACCCTTTTTCAGCTATGTGATCTTTCGCTGAGTCAGTCAATTTGATTGCATATCCAAGATCAGTTACTCTGTGGAATAACTTAGCTAATTCGATATCGATGATTTCGAAAATATGCTCTTTTTTCAAAGCATTGAATACGATCAAATCGTCGACACGGTTTAGGAATTCAGGAGCAAAGGCTTTTTTCAAAGCATTCTCGATAACACCTTTTTTATCCGTTTCTTCTGCCGATGTTTTCGCTGTAGTGCCAAATCCAACGCCAGTTCCGAAGTCCTGAAGTTGACGTGCACCAAGATTTGAAGTCATGATAATGATAGCATTTTTGAAGTCGATTTTACGACCAAGGCTATCTGTCATTTGACCATCATCAAGCGCTTGAAGCAGCAAGTTGAATACATCAGGGTGAGCTTTCTCAATCTCATCAAGAAGGATAATAGAGTATGGGCGACGACGAACTTTCTCCGTCAATTGTCCACCTTCTTCATATCCAACATATCCGGGAGGCGCTCCAATCAAGCGAGACACGGCGAATTTCTCCATGTACTCACTCATATCAATGCGAATCAAAGCATCTTCAGTATCGAAAAGATATTTCGCAAGTTCTTTCGCCAATTGAGTTTTACCTACACCTGTTGGGCCTAAGAAAATAAACGAACCGATTGGACGATTTGGATCCTTCAATCCAGCGCGATTACGCTTGATTGCTTTCACGACTTTCTTAATCGCTTCATCTTGACCGATTACTTTGCCTTCAAGTTCTTGGTCCATCTTAGCAAGGCGACCACTTTCTTTTTCAGCAACGCGTGTCACAGGAATACCAGTCATCATGGCTACAACTTCTTCTACATTAGAAACAGTTACAGTTACACGATGATTTCGGGTATCTTCTTCCCATTTGCGTTTCGCTTCTTCTAGGCGCTCTTGCAATTGACGTTCTTTATCACGAAGCTTCGCAGCCTCTTCATATTTCTGTGAACGAACAACTTGATTTTTCTCTTCTTTAACGTCCTCAATGCTTTTTTCAATATCAATAATTTCTTTTGGAACATTGATATTATTTAGGTGGACGCGAGAACCAACTTCATCCAAAGCATCAATAGCCTTATCTGGCAAGTGACGATCAGTGATGTAACGCGCAGTAAGTTTCACACAAGATTCAATAGCTTCATCTGTGTAAGTTACGCTGTGGTGTTCTTCGTATTTGTCTTTGATATTATTAAGAATCTGAATAGTCTCATCAATCGTTGTAGGATCGACAATTACTTTTTGGAATCTTCTTTCTAACGCACCGTCTTTTTCTATGTATTGGCGATACTCATCAAGAGTAGTGGCACCTACACATTGAATTTCACCACGAGCCAATGCTGGTTTGAACATATTGCTCGCATCAAGCGAACCACTAGCTCCACCCGCACCTACGATAGTGTGAATTTCATCGATGAAAAGAATAACGTCTGGTGACTTCTCAAGTTCATTCATTACTGCTTTCATACGCTCTTCGAATTGGCCACGGTATTTTGTACCAGCCACTAGAGATGCGATATCTAGTGTAACAATTCGTTTATTGAAAAGAACGCGAGAAACTTTCTTTTGAATGATACGAAGCGCCAACCCTTCAGCAATTGCAGATTTACCAACGCCAGGTTCTCCGATAAGAATTGGGTTGTTTTTCTTTCTACGAGAAAGGATTTGAGAAACACGTTCGATTTCTTTTTCACGTCCAACGATTGGATCGAGCTTGCCTTCTTCTGCAAGTTTGGTAAGGTCGCGACCGAAATTATCTAGAACAGGAGTTTTGCTTTTGCTTTCACCTGGTTTTTTAGATGATCCCGAGGAACCGCTACCGCCGCCGCCGAAAGAACGTTCTTCATCTTCGTCATCAGCAGAACCAGGAAGTTCAGCTTTTGGCAAATCTTGATCGCTCAATAGTCCAGACATGTTTTCAAGCTCATCTCTTACGATTTGGTAATCAATACCAAAACCTTTGAGTGCGCGCGTTGCAACATTATCCTGATCTTTCAAAATAGAAAGAAGAAGGTGTTCGGTGCCAACCAAGGTAGCCTTGAAGGTTTTCGCTTCGAGGTACGTGATTTTTAGAATACGCTCCGCTTGCTTCACCAAAGGAATCATTCCTGATGCAGCAGGCTTTGCCGAGGGTTGAGAAGCTGTTGATTTAATCGAACTTTCGATCAATCGACGGAGCTTGCTCAGGTCAACCTCAAGATTTATAAGCACTTTTACGGCAACACTTTCGCCTTCGCGGATTAGACCGAGCAGGAGATGCTCGACACCGATATAGCTGTGGCCCAGTCGAAGCGCTTCCTCACGACTGTTGGTAATTACATCCTTTACCTGAGGAGAAAATTTAGCTTCCATACTCATATAAACTCCATCTTTTTGCTATGTGTTCAACCTTAATGCTAAAATACGTGCAATTAGCGCGAATCTAGACAACCTTCCAAATGTATTTGACTTGTTTGAATAACTATTTTTTCAATTCGTTAATTATTCACAGAACTCTGTTTGAATGTGGATAAAAACGCATAACGTCACAACTCATTCAGGCATTCTAAATCGTACTTTCGCGAGCCGCACGTGACAAATACCGTGCGATGTTAAAAATTAGACGAAATGGCAGAAGGCGAAAAGATCGTCAGGATCAATATCGAGGACGAAATGAAAACAGCCTACATCGATTATTCGATGTCGGTTATCGTATCACGCGCTCTTCCTGATGTGAGAGATGGTTTAAAACCAGTACACCGAAGAGTGCTCTACGGAATGCTTGAACTGGGTGTAATGTCGAACAGACCACACAAGAAATCAGCGCGTATTGTAGGTGAGGTGCTCGGTAAGTTTCACCCGCATGGTGATACTGCAGTGTACGACACCATGGTGCGTATGGCACAAGAGTGGTCGCTCCGTTACCCAATGGTAGATGGTCAAGGTAACTTCGGTAGTATGGACGGTGACAATCCGGCCGCTATGCGTTACACCGAGGCTCGTCTTCGCAAAATCGCTGAAGAACTTCTTGAAGACTTAGATAAAGAAACTGTTGATTTCCAACCAAACTTCGACGACTCGCTCGAAGAACCAAAAGTTCTTCCTGCAAAAGTTCCGAATTTGCTGATCAATGGAGTTAGTGGTATTGCCGTTGGTATGGCTACTAATATGCCTCCTCACAACCTCACTGAGGTTTGTGAAGGTATCAAAGCTTATATTGACAACGAAGACATCACAACTGAGGAGTTGATGAAATTCGTATTGGCACCAGACTTTCCAACAGGGGGTGTGATCCACGGTATTGAAGGTGTTAAGTCTGCCTATGAAACTGGTCGCGGTCGAATTGTAATTCGCGCTAAAGCAAGAATTGAAGAAATCGACAATCGTGAATGTGTTATCGTTGATCAAATCCCATATCAAGTAAACAAAGCCGAAATGGTTAAGCGTACTTGGGATCTATGTCAAGATGGTAAAATCGAGGGAATCTCTGAAATTAGAGATGAGTCAGATAGAAATGGTGTACGTGTGGTTTACGAACTAAAACGCGATGCTATTCCTAACGTGGTATTAAACAATTTGTATAAGCATACGTCTCTACAAACCTCATTCTCAGTTAATAATATCGCTCTTGTTGCTGGTCGTCCTGTTGTTCTCAACTTGAAAGACATCATCAAGAGTTATGTGCTTCACCGTCTTGAAGTGGTTACTCGTCGTACTCAGTACGAAATGAGAAAAGCTCAAGAAAGAGCGCATATCTTAGAAGGTTTGTTGATTGCTCTTGATCACCTTGATGAAGTAATCAAGTTGATCCGAGGCTCGCTCACACCAGACGAGGCGCGTGAAGGTTTGATTACAAACTTCAAACTCTCTGATATTCAGGCTCGTGCTATTCTTGATATGCGTCTTCAACGTCTTACAGGACTTGAAAGAGATAAAATCAAGGCAGAGTATGATGAATTGATGGCTTTGATTGCTAGACTTCAAGAAATCCTTGATAGCGAAGCGATTAGAAGACAAATCATCAAAGATGAGTTAACGATGTTGGTGGATAAATTTGGGGATGCTCGTCGTTCTCAAATTGAATTCTCATCTGCTGACTTGAGTATAGAAGATATGATTCCGGATGATAACATGATGATTACCATCACGCACGCCGGTTACATTAAGAGAACAAATCTGAATGAATATCGCTCTCAGTCTAGAGGTGGAGTTGGTTCGAAAGGAACATCTGCGCGCCAGGAAGACTTTGTTGAGCAGATTTTCACAGCAAGCAACCACGATTGGTTATTGATTTTCACTAAAAAAGGTCGTTGTTTCTGGATGCGTGTATTCGAAATTCCAGAAGGAACAAAGACTTCAAAAGGTCGTGCAATTCAGAATTTGATCAATATTGAACAAGACGACAAGGTATTGACGTACATCCCAACTGGCGATTTGACCAATGAAGAGTATGTGAATAGCAATAACTTGATTCTTTGTACCAAGAAAGGATTGATTAAGAAGACGGCTTTGGAAGCTTACAGCCGTCCTCGTTCTAACGGTATTAATGCAATTACTATCGTGGATGGTGATGAGCTTTTGGCTGCAAAACTGACCAATGGTAATAATGATATCTTGATGGGATTGAGAGAGGGTAAAGCCATCCGTTTCCCTGAAAAGACAGTTAGAGCAGTTGGTAGAACAGCACAAGGTGTTAAAGCTGTTACCCTTGCTAGTCCAACAGATGAGGTAATCGGTATGGTTTGCGTTGAAAATCCAGAGCAAGACATTCTTGTAGTTTCTGAGAAAGGATTTGGAAAACGTTCATCTGTAGAAGATTATCGCGTTACCAATCGTGGTGGTAAAGGTGTCAAGACCATTAATATCACGGATAAAACAGGTAATTTGATCTCCATCTTAGGAGTTGACAACGACCACGACTTTATGATCATCAATAAATCGGGTATTGCTATCCGCTTAAGAGTTGAAGATTTGAGAGTAATGGGACGTGCTACTCAAGGAGTGAAATTGATAAACCTGCGTGGTAACGACGAAATTGCTGCTGTATGCTCAGTTATTAAAGATGACGAAGAGGATATGGAAAACACTGATATTGTTATTGATCCAAACAATGTATCTGATGAAAACATCGCTGACACAGAGGCTGGAACTGAAAACAATGAAGAATAATTGAAGCTTTAGATTTTCAATCTATATGAATATTTGAAAAGAGCCGCATCCTTAATTGTAAGCGGCTTTTTTCTTTTGCGTCATTTTGGCAAGAAAGTTGAAATCGGCGGCAAAGAGTTTTTACTTTTGACACATAAACAATAAAAAGAATAATGAAAAAAGTCCTTTTTCTTTCACTTTCTCTCTTAGCATCTACGTGTGCATTTGCACAACCGAGCGTAACTAATGCATTCAATGCTAATAAAGAGGGTGATTTTGAAGCAGCAGCTGGTTATATCGAAACAGCAATTACAGACCCTAAAGCCTCTACCAAAGAGAAAACATGGAGATATCGTGGAGATATCTATTTGAACATCGCCTCCGATTTAAATCTTTTAGCTAAATATCCAAACGCTATTCAACTAAGTAAAGAAAGTTACTTCAAGAATTTAGAGCTTGATAAATACGGTGACTACAAAGTAGAAGTGACAGGATCTCTCGGTAAACTACAGATGCTGGTTAGTGCGATGACAGACCAACAGTTGAAAGATGATAATTACTGTGGAGCAGCTGATAACTTCATTACAATCAGTGATATAAGTGCAAGATTCGCAATTGTGGATTCTGCA
>CALRZB010000071.1:0-11023 GCA_943372555.1 Chryseobacterium gleum
GTTGGCAAGCGCGTTTCTGAATACTATGGTGAAAATGTATTCTCCTATTTTAAAATGAGAGAATACCTTACCGATGATGTTTATGAGAAACTTGCTGATTGTATCGAGCACGGAACTCGAATCGATCGCCAAATTGCTGATCACATCGCTGCGGCAATGAAAGAATGGTCGATCCAAAAAGGTGCTACTCACTACACACACTGGTTCCAACCGCTAACAGGAACTACCGCAGAAAAACACGATAGTTTTTTCAAACCAATCGGTGATGGAAGAGCTATTGAGAAATTCGATGGTTCTATGTTGGTTCAACAAGAGCCAGACGCTTCTTCATTCCCATCAGGCGGTATCCGCAATACTTTCGAGGCTCGAGGTTATACTCTTTGGGATCCATCTTCTCCAGCATTCATGGTAGGTCATACTCTCTGTATCCCTACTATTTTCATTTCATACACTGGACACGCGCTTGACTACAAAATGCCTTTGATGAAAGCTCTCAATGCAGTGGATGTTGCGGCGACTTCTGTTTGTCAATTCTTCGATAAAGACGTAGTTAAAGTTCAAACCACTCTTGGTTGGGAACAAGAATACTTTCTAATTGATTCTGCCTTATATAATGCACGTCAAGATATCGCGATGACTGGTCGCGCTTTGTTCGGCGCTCGCCCAGCGAAAGGCCAACAATTGGAAGACCACTATTTCGGTTCTATTCCAGAACGAGTAATGGGCTTTATGCGTGACTTCGAACAAGAATCTCACTTGCTCGGAATTCCCGTAACTACTCGTCACAACGAGGTAGCTCCAAATCAATTTGAGTTGGCTCCAATGTTTGAAGAGGCAAACCTTGCAAACGACCATAACCAATTGGTGATGGACGTATTGGAAAAAACTGCTCGCAAACATAACTTCCGCGTTCTTCTTCATGAGAAACCATATGAAGGTATTAACGGAAGCGGTAAGCACAACAACTGGTCTTTGAGCACAAACACGGGAGTTAACCTTCTTAAGCCAGGTAGAAATCCAAAGAGCAACATGCAGTTTCTTACCTTCTTGGTAAACACTGTAGCGGCAATTCATGAAAATGCTGATGTACTTCGCGCGTCAATCGCCACTGTGGGTAATGACCACCGCCTTGGAGCAAACGAAGCTCCTCCAGCGATCATGTCTGTTTTCTTGGGCGGACAGTTGAGCGCGATGCTTGATGATCTTGAGAAGAACATCAAAGCGGGCAAAATGACGCCAGAAGATAAGACTGAGTTGAAATTGAATATCGGCAAGCTTCCACAAGTATTGCTTGATAATACAGATAGAAATAGAACATCTCCTTTCGCATTTACAGGTAATAAGTTTGAATTCCGCGCTGTGGGTTCGAGCGCAAACTGTGCGAACGCAATGATTACTTTGAATACTATCGTTGCACATCGTTTGAATCAATTCAAAAAGGATGTTGATGCACGTATCTCTAAAGGTGATGATAAGGATGAAGCTATCTTGAAAGAATTGCAACGCCTTATTAAAGTGAGTAAGTCTATTCGTTTTGAAGGAAATGGATATGGCGATGAGTGGGTGAAAGAAGCAGCGAAAAGAGGTCTTAGCAATTTGAAAGACACTCCAAGCGCTTTGAAAGTTTGGAAAGACAAGGCAGTTCACAAAATGTTTGAGAACTTGAACGTCTTGACTCATGAAGAAATTCATGCACGTTATGAGATTGAAGTAGAAAATTACTTCCGTCGTCGTGAAATTGAGGCTCGTGTGTCGGCTGATTTAGCAATGAATCACATTCTTCCAGCAGCAATTTCTTATCAAACAGCTTTGGTAGACAATGTGCTTGGGTTGAAAGAAATTTTCAGTGCTGCAGAGGCAAAAGTGGTTTCTAAAACACAAATGGACCTTATTCGAGAAATTTCAACTCATATCAATGGGATGAAGGAAAGTTTGGATAAAATGGCCATTGAGCGCGCCAAATTAGCCAAAGTGGATTTAGAGAAAAAAGCAGAAGGCTATTGCCACAAAGTGAAGCCATTGATGGATTCCATCCGCGACCATGCTGATGCCCTTGAAAAAGTGGTCGATGATGAGACTTGGCCATTGCCAAAAATGAGAGAAATCTTGTTTACACGATAAAAGTTATAAAAAGTTGGTTTTAAAAGTAGAAGGCTCTCTTTTGGGAGCCTTCTTTTATATTTGTCCTCAAAAACAATGTGTTAACTTTCTATTTATGGAATTTTCATCTGATAATCATCTTAGGATTAGAACCATGAACAGAATAAAAATGAACAGATTTTCGATTAAATTGCCGAAAAAAACGAATATTCATTATTTTCGTCACCTGCAAAAAAATAGCATGTCAAAACAAAACCTTATGAAAACCGCTCAACTGCTTTTGCTTTTAACAGCAGCTTTGTTCGTATCCACCTTTGCTAACGCTCAAACGAAAGCCACTATTAAGGCCGACGATGAGTTTGCAACAGAAGCATACATTGAAGCAGCAAGACTTTACAAAATCGCTGAACCATCAGCTAAAGAACTAGACGAGAAAGGTCGTATTTTCTTCCAATTGGGAGAGTGCTACAGACTGTCTAAGTTGTATTCTCAATCTGAAGAATGGTACGCTAAGGCGATTACTGCTCAGTATTACAACACAAACCCAGAAGTTTATTACAACTACGCTATTGCTTTTCAAGAACAAGGAAAGTTCGAAGATGCAATGACACAGTTGAACAAGTATATAGCAAAGGGTGGCGAAAAATCAAAGGCAAATACACGTATTACTGCGTGCAAAGATGCTGCTGAAAAGAAAGCTGCAAAAGCGAAACTCCTTGTAGAAAACTTGGTTGAATTGAATTCACCTTCTTATGATTTCTCTTTGGTTTATTCAACTAAAAAAGGGGATGAGTTTATCTTCTCTTCTTCAAGAAAAGAATCTACTGGTGTTGAAACAGACCCTGTTACAGGTGAAGATTTCTTTGACCTTTTCGTTGCTGAGCGCGACAAAAAGGGAAAATGGGGTTCACCAGCTCCTTTGAAATTACCGGTGAACACATCTTCTCACGAAGCTGCAGCGTGTTTCAACAAAGACTTCTCTGTGATGTATTACACACTTTGTAAGTATGAAAGCAAAGACAGATTCGCTTGCGATATTCTTTCTGCTAAGAAATCAGGTGCTGGATATGGTGATCCTGTGAATCTTAACCTTATTCCTCGCGAACAAGAAGGTGGAGACGATAGCTCACGTGTTGGTCATCCAACGCTTTCAGCTGATGATAAATACATGGTATTCTCTTCAAATATGCCAGGTGGAAAAGGTGGTAAAGACCTTTGGTACGTGACATATGACAAAAAGAGCGATTCTTGGAGCAAGCCAACAAACTTGGCTGCTTTGAACTCTGTTGGTGATGAAATGTTCCCATACCTTGCAAAAGATGGTAACCTTTATTTCTCATCAAACGGTCGCGGTGGATTTGGTGGTCTAGATATCTTCAAAGCTGAAAAGACAGGAGATATGACTTTCAATGCTCCTACATCTATGGATTACCCAATTAACTCGAGTTCTGATGACTTCGGTTTTGTTCTCAATGAAGTAACTGAAGCTTCTAAGTTTAGTGGATACTTCACTTCAAACCGTCCAGGCGGTAAAGGTCTAGATGATATCTATTCATTCATGGAGCCTCCACTAGAGTTCGAACTTGTTGCTATCGTTTACGACGAAAAAACAGGCGCTCCTCTTGCAAATTCTAACGTTGTAGTGAAAGGTTCTAACGGTGATGACTACAAAATCACAACTGATGGAAACGGTGGATTTGCTCTTGATAAAACAAAAATCAAAGCAGGTACTAGCTATTCTGTCGATGTTCAAAAAGATAAATACATTGGAGCGGGCGACAAGTTTTCAACGGTTGGTGTAACCCAATCAACAAAGTTTGCTCGTGAGTACTTCCTAGCGCCAATTATTATCAACGAAGTTTACTCAATGCCATTGGTACTTTATCCTTACGATAAAGCTGAATTATTGGTAGACGAGACTGTAAACTCTCAAGACTCATTGAATTACCTCCTAGACATCATGCAGCGCAATCCTAAGTTCGTTGTTCAATTGGAAGCACACACAGATGCTCGTGGTAATGATGATTATAACCAGAGTCTTTCTCAACGTCGTGCTGAAACCTGTGTTAATTACTTGATTAGCAAAGGAGTTGACACCGCTCGTATTAAGCCAGTAGGTAAGGGTGAGTCTGATCCACGTACATTGACTAACGCTGTAGGAACTTTCCCAGCTGGAACGAAGATGACAGAAGCATATATCAATAAACTTCCTGCTGACCAGCAAGAGGCTGCACATTTGCTTAACCGTAGAACAATTTTTAGAATTGTTGACACGAACTACGTTCCTAAGAAATAATCCGATAAAAGACTGTAAATTTGGGGCCGCCTACTTTAGGTGGCCCCTTTTTTTTTTAATTCATGACTGACTCTTCAAGATATGCTTCGCGCGGTGTTTCTTCCGGAAAGGAAGAGGTTCACGCAGCGATTAAAAATGTAGATAAAGGACTATTCCCAAAAGCTTTCTGCAAAATTGTTCCTGACTACCTTACTGGTAGCGAGGAACATTGCATTATTATGCATGCTGATGGTGCAGGCACCAAATCTTCCCTCGCTTATATGTATTGGAAAGAAACAGGTGATATTGATGTATGGAAAGGAATCGCCCAGGACGCACTAATCATGAATATCGATGACTTACTTTGCGTAGGTGCCATCGAAAACATCATGCTCAGCAGCACAATTGGAAGAAATAAAAATCTCATTCCTGGCGATGTCATCAGCGCGATTATTAATGGAACGGAAGAACTTCTTGAAGAGCTTCGCAAAGTAGGCGTTAACATTATTTCAACCGGCGGCGAAACCGCAGATGTCGGTGACCTTGTTAGAACCATCATAGTGGACTCAACAGTGGTTTGTCGCATGAAGAGATGTGATGTGATAAATAATGCCAATAT
Organism: Chryseobacterium gleum; assembly: GCA_943372555.1. Classification (GTDB taxonomy): domain Bacteria; phylum Bacteroidota; class Bacteroidia; order Flavobacteriales_D; family Sanyastnellaceae; genus JAIXWP01. Next base: position 4,995 of record CALRZB010000071.1, read on the forward strand.
CAAGCCCGGAAACGTAATTGTAGGTCTTTCCTCATCTGGTCAGACAACTTATGAGAAAGAGTATAATGGAGGAATGGGGAGTAATGGATTAACTAGCGCTCGTCATGATGTTTTCTATCATGAACTTGCAGATAGATATCCCGAAAGTTTTGATTCATCGATTCCTTCAAGCTTGGTTTATTCAGGCACATATTCCTTAACTGATTATGTCGAAGGTTCTCCATTGAATGCTGGAAAGCTTGTGCTTTCACCGACAAGAACTTATGCGCCTGTGATTAAATCAATTCTTGATCAACATAGAGCCAATATTGATGGAATGGTGCATTGTAGTGGCGGTGGACAAACGAAAGTGCTTCACTTCGTGAATGATGTACATATTATCAAAAACAATTTGTTTGATGTGCCACCACTTTTTGTAGCTATTCAGCAAGAGTCAAAAACAGATTGGAAAGAAATGTACCGTGTGTTCAATATGGGACACCGAATGGAAATTTATACAGATGAGAATACTGCGAAGTCGATTATCGACATTGCGGCTCAATACAATATGGAAGCTCAAATAGTTGGTAGAGTGGAAGCTTCGGCTGAAAAGAAACTAACTATTAAAGCAAATGGAGAGGAATTCATTTATCATAATTGATAAATAAGAAAAGCGAATTATGACAGACTTACTGCCCAGATTAGAGGCCATTGTAGATCGATTTCATGAAGTAGGTAAGATGATTACTGACCCTACTGTGATTTCGGATATGAAACGATATCCGCAATTGATGAAGGAATACAAGGATCTCGGCTCTATTGTAGAAACATATAACAAGTATAAAAACTTGCTCAGCAACATTCAATCAGCAAAAGATATCCTTGGTGGAAATGAAGATGCTGATATGAAAGAAATGGCGCAAGAGGAATTGGATCTTCTGCTACCACAACGCGAGACCATGGAAGAGGATATCAAGTATCTTCTTATTCCTAAAGATCCCGAGGACACCAAGAACTGTATTCTTGAAATACGAGCTGGAACTGGTGGCGATGAAGCGTCAATATTTGCAGGCGATTTGTACAAAATGTACACGCGCTACATTGCTAATAAAGGTTGGAAATACAGCGTGCTTTCTGTAAGTGAAGGAACCATGGGCGGTTACAAAGAAGTTTCAATCGAGATAAGTGGTGAAGATGTTTATGGTACTTTGAAATTTGAAAGTGGTGTTCACCGCGTTCAGCGTGTACCTGAAACGGAGGCACAAGGCCGCGTGCATACCTCAGCTGCTACAGTAGCAGTGATGCCTGAAGCTGAAGAGTTTGACGTTATTCTAAATCCAGCAGATATTCAACGTGATACTTATCGCTCTAGCGGTGCAGGTGGACAGCACGTCAACAAAACCGAATCTGCGGTGCGACTAACTCACCTTCCAACGGGTGTGGTAGTGGCTTGTCAAGAAGGTAGATCTCAACACGAGAACTATGAGACTGCGCTTACGGTTTTGCGCACCCGTATCTTCGAAGCGGAAGTAAATCGCAGACAAGAAGAACGTGCTCGTATGCGTAAATCACTTGTTAGTACTGGTGACAGAAGTGCGAAAATCCGCACGTACAATTTTCCTCAAGGTCGCGTAACTGATCACCGAATCAACATGACATTGTACAACTTGGATGCTGCGCTAAATGGCGAAATCGAAGAAGTAATTGATGCTTTGAAAATTGCAGAGAACACAGAGAAATTATTGGCAGCGTCCAATCAATAATTAAGATGATGAATTATTCTAGACTTGTTGAACTCATTAGAGAAAGAAAATCGTTTTTGTGCGTAGGATTAGATACAGACCCAGCAAAGATTCCTGCTGGCGTATCTATACTTGATTTCAATAAAGCTATTATCGATGCTACACGTGACTATTGTGTGGCATATAAACCCAACATCGCCTTTTATGAATGTCTCGGCAAAGAAGGTTGGGATATCCTAGAACAAACAGTTGATTACATAGGTAAAGACCATTTCACAATAGCTGATGCAAAGCGCGGAGATATTGGAAATACTTCGACTTATTATGCGAAGACTTTTTTCGAAACCTATGGTTTTGATTCAGTGACAGTGGCTCCATATATGGGAAAAGACAGCGTAGCACCATTTCTTGAATTCAAAGACAAATGGGCCATCGTGCTTGCCTTAACATCTAATCCAGGCGCTAATGACTTCCAAATGCATGAAGTCGGAGGAAAGCGCCTTTTCGAAGATGTACTTTCAAAGGTTTCTTCATGGGGAACTCATGAAAATACCATGTTCGTAGTGGGTGCAACGCGCGCAGAAATGTTGGCTGATATCAGAAAAATTATCCCTAATCACTTTTTACTTGTTCCCGGTGTAGGTGCACAAGGCGGAAGTTTGCAAGAGGTTGCAAAGTATGGATTGACGCCAGATGTAGGACTTTTAGTTAATGCATCACGTTCTATTTTATATGCTTCAAATGGAAGCGATTATGCTGAAGCGGCTAAAGCTGAAGCAAAGAAAATTCAACTTGAAATGGCGGAGTTTGTGAACTGAACGTTCGTTCGGTTTTTTCAAAACGCTTAATTACAAAACGTATGATTTCAAAATCACAAATAGAAGCTACCGTTAGGTTGCTAGAAGAAGGCTGCACTATTCCGTTCATCGCTCGTTACCGCAAAGAGGTGACGGGAGGTCTTGATGAAGTTGAGATAGAAGAAATTCGTAAAGAGGATTTGCGAAAAAAAGAATTGGAAAAACGCAAACAAACTGTCTTGTCTACTATTGAAGAACAAGGCAAGTTAACAGCTGAGCTAAAGAAGCGCATTGTAGAATGTGATGATCTTCAAATATTAGAAGACATTTATTTGCCTTACAAACCAAAGCGTCGCACGAAGGCTGCTATTGCTAAGGAAAATGGACTTGAGCCATTGGCCGATTGGTTGATGAAGGAACAAAATGGCGATGTATTCAGAGAAGCTGCACGTTTTATAAAGAATGAAGTGAAGTCAGAAGATGATGCTTTGGCAGGCGCTCGCGATATTATTGCAGAAGTTGTCAATGAGAATGAAATCGCTAGAAGTACCATTAGACATGAGTTTCAGCGCTATGCTTCCGTGAAAACAAAAGTGGCGCGCGACAAAGAAACAGAAGGTATTAAGTACAAGGATTATTTTGAATTTGAAGAACCATTGCACCGCAGTCCATCTCATCGACTGTTGGCTATGTTCCGTGGGGAAGAAGAGGGTGTTCTGCGCATGCGTATAGCTCCTGAAGAAGAGTTTGCTGTGGAGAAATTGGAAAACCTTTTTATCAAAAGGAATACGGATGCCAGCGATCAAATCGCATTGGCTATAAAAGATAGTTACAAAAGATTGCTAGAACCTTCTATCGAGAATGAGTTTCGTTCTTTGTATAAAGCCAAAGCCGATGAAGAGGCGATAAAAGTTTTTGCAGAAAACCTACGTCAGCTCCTACTAGCGGCACCTTTAGGGAATAAGCGCATTCTGGCTCTAGACCCGGGTTTTAGAACTGGATGTAAAGTGGTTTGCTTGAATGAAGAAGGAAAATTATTGACAGAAACTGTCATCTATCCACACGAACCTCAGCGTGAAGAACGAAGAGCAGGTGAGGAGATCAAAGGTCTTATAAAGCGCTTTGCAATCGAAGCAATCGCTATTGGCAACGGAACAGCAGGAAGAGAAACAGAGCAATTCATTCGTTCATTAGAATTAGAAAAAGGTATTGATGTTTTCATGGTGAATGAAAGCGGTGCCTCTATTTATTCTGCTTCTGAAATTGCACGTGAAGAATTTCCAAATCAAGACATCACTGTAAGAGGCGCTGTATCTATCGGAAGAAGATTGGCCGATCCTCTTTCAGAATTGGTGAAGATCGATCCAAAGTCAATTGGCGTTGGGCAATATCAGCACGATGTAGATCAGAATAAATTGAGAGAAAGTCTTGATACTGTTGTTTTGAGCTGTGTGAATAATGTAGGTGTGAACGTCAATTCAGCGAGCAAAAGTTTGCTGACGTATGTCTCGGGATTAGGTCCAAAGTTGGCGGAGAATATCGTTAAGTTCAGAGAAGAAAACGGTCCTTTCAAGTCGCGTGCTTCATTGAAAAAAGTTCCCAAATTGGGAGAAAAATCATTTGAGCAAAGTGCAGGATTCTTAAGAATACCTGGCGCGAAAAATATTTTGGACAACAGTGCAGTTCACCCGGAGAGTTATTCTATTGTAGAAAAAATGGCGCAGGATCTCAATTGTACTATCGAGCAATTGATTAAAGAAGAATCACTTCGCAAGCAAATTGATCCTAAGAGATATATCTCTGAAAAGGCTGGTTTGCCGACGATTCAAGATATTTTGAAAGAATTAGCAAAGCCCGGCCGCGACCCACGATCGCAAATTGAAACATTCAGTTTTGCTGATGTTCGCAAGCCAGAGGATTTATATGAGGGCATGGAGCTTCCGGGCATTGTTACCAATATTACCAACTTCGGTTGCTTTGTTGATATTGGAGTAAAGCAAGATGGAATGGTTCACATTTCACAGATGGCCAATAAATTCATCAAAGATCCGAATGAAGTTGTGAAACTAAATCAGAAGGTCAGAGTGAAAGTAGTAGAGGTTGATATGCAGCGGAAGCGTATCGCGTTGACGATGAAGTTGTAGTGCAGTGTGGCAGTAAATTAGTGTGGCAGTGCGATAGTGATCAAAGCATTTCACTGGCTAACTGTCTCACTGGCTAACCGCCACACTGTATATCTGTCACACTGCCGCACTGTCACACAGTCTCACTATTTAACAATCCCCCATCTCAGCCACTATTGACAGTTCGATCCGAATACATTCAAGAATATAAGTAGATCTGCTACACCGACGATATTATCGTCGTTCAAGTCTGCGGGACAATTCGTGGTTACGCAATCAAAAATGCATGTGCCATCATCTAATGTTGCTGAAGGATTGTAATTGATAGCGGTTTCATAAGTGCATCCTTCAATTCCAGATGGAGCGAGATTACAATCAATTACAGTGATCTGTTGCGTGTATGAATCACTACTGCTTGAATTACTAGCGGTCAAATTTGCTGTATAGACTCCAGCAGTCGCGTAGCATATTGAAGCGGGATTTTGTGCACTTGACGATGTTGTATTCGCACCATTGAAGGTCCACGTATAATTAGTGGGATTACCAGTGCTGCTTGATGTAAAGCTGATGCATTGTCCAATACAAACTATTGGATCGCTTGCTGTGAAACTCGTTTCGATGCCGGGCAAGGGAACAGAACAACACAGATTATCGGAAATATCATAAGTGGTGCCGCTCCAGCAACCATATTGGGTATAATAGGTATGCAATGTTCCACCAAATTCATTTAAGAAATAGGCCACAACTTGCGCAGCGGTATTGCAACCACCCTGATTGCCGGGAGTGCAACTATATGCGCAAATAATACTGCCATATCCATTTGGATCACTCAACACACCGGCAGGCGCAAATAGCACGCTGGTGATACCTGCCGCTACGCCTGTGATACTTGTCCCCGAATTCCCAGAGTTACAATTGTCATTGTTGCCTTGAAAACCGGCATAGATCACTTCTGTTACATTTCCTGCAAAAGGTCCAGTGATATTTATTTGACAATCTTCGTAAGTACAAATTCCGATTTTCAAATTGGGAATATTCACATCGCAATTGATGTTGATTTCACCACCATCATAGTTGGCATAGATAACTACATTGCCTGAAGAGGCGTTGCAGCTTTGACCAAAAGAATATTGGGCAAGTGTCAAAAACACAAGTAGGGTGGATATTGCTTTCATCGATTCTAATTTGTTTCGGTTTAAGCGAATGTAAGAAAAGAATGTTACCGTTTTGCTTTGAGTAATCTATCGATAACATACGAGACAATAATTAACCCATACTCGGTGATTAATACCCATTTGTTTTCCATTCCTTGGGAATAAAGCAAATAGCTGAGCATAACGAAGAGGGACGCGAATAATGGCCAACGAACTGTGCTGAAAACAGCGAAG